>MHSK01000010.1 GCA_001821295.1 Candidatus Taylorbacteria bacterium RIFCSPLOWO2_12_FULL_43_20 | reverse complement strand
GAGAAAGGCGAAGCGCACAATGAATGACAACAAGCTACTCAGGGGTTTCCTCAAAGCGAGCGGGTTGTATTAACCTAATGTGGAAAGGTCAGTAAGTGGAAACCACATGACGAAAAGCGCACACGAATAGAGGAAGGAGTGGAAACCGCTCACAGAGTCGAGTAATCTGCTAAATGTAAAAGTTTTTCTTTTGTCATTCCCGCCTTCGCGGGAATGACAGCCCTAAGGTTTGAAGCCAAAGAAGTTGTTATGAAGCTTGTGAAGCTGTTCATGCTTGCCGAATTATAAAGTAAAGATATAATAGCCCCATATGGAAACAAAATCACACGCAGTGCCAATATCAATTATCATCGCCGGGCTTATTATCGCCGGCGCTGTAATCTTCAACGGACGAGAAACGGGTATTAGCAAAACAAGTGAGGAAAAGAAGGAAGTGGCTGAAGCAAAGGTAATAGGCAATCTGGAAGTTAAAAAAGTGGACTCAAATGACCATATTCTCGGCAGCGCCAACGCTCAAATGGTTTTCGTTGAATATTCCGACACTGAATGCCCGTTTTGTAAGCAATTCCACGCCACCATGCACTCTATCGTGGATAATTATGGCAAAGAAGGCAAGGTGGCCTGGGTATACAGGCATTTTCCTATAGCCGAACTGCACAAAAAAGCGGCTAAAGAGGCGGAAGCGACGGAATGCGCCGCCGAGCTCGGCGGTAATGCTAAATTTTGGCAATATATTGACCGGCTTTACAGCGTCACGCCGTCCAATGATGGATTGGATCCGGCCAAGCTCCCAGAGATAGCCAGTGACGTGGGTCTTGATTCGGCGCAATTTAATGAATGTTTATCGAGCGGCAAATACACCGAAAAGGTGGCCGATGAATATGACGCCGCCGTCAAAGCGGGAGCGCGGGGTACGCCTTACACCGTCGTCATTCTGAAAAATAAGCTTACTGAGAAAGACAAACAGGATATTATGGCATCGCTAAATGCCGCGTTTGAAAAATTAGCTCCAGGTTCCAACTTCCCTAGAGAGCTATTCAGCTTTGATGACGAGGGGGACAAAATCATCTTCAGCGGCGCTCTGCCCTACCAGCTTTTGGATGAGGGAATTATTAAGACGTTGTTAGCTGATAGTCAGTAGTTGCTAGCAATAATAGATAGAGGAGAAGCTTCAGTAGCTTCATAAGCTTCTTTAGCTTCAAACAGATTGTAACCACTCACACCCTTCATTCGCATGCACTTTTCGTCATGTGGTATCCACCATCAATCTGCACCACTGACAATCGTTGCGGTTGCAGCCATTTGACAGAAAATCACCGTTCCATACGCCGACGACAAGCTTTCTTATCTCTTCTATTATATTAGCTATATCCTCATTGACTGATGAAATTGCCATTTCTTTGCAATGTCCGTGTTTGTCCGGTTTTATGAAATAGAGGAAAAATGTCCGTACCTTACCCGAAAATCTCGGATCATTTTCAAGCAACAGGCGATAAAACACAAGCTGGCGGAAATAACTTCCGTCGGAATTTTTTGTCTCGCCTCTGATTTCCGCCTCCGACATGGCGCCTCTTGATTTGTAATCATAAACTGCAACGCCGCCAGAACCTGATATAACAGCATCCAATTTGCCATGAATGGTTATTCCGATGCGAGAACCCGCGTGCTCAGTGTGAAAAGCGCTTTCGTACCAGTTTTCCGCGAACACTTGGTCAGCGGTCCGGAAATGCGGCATGAGATGTTTGGATATCTTCGGCGCCTCGTCCTCAATCTCCTTTATAACAGCGTCTCTTTCATGCTTTGACAGAAATGATTTTTCCTCCAGATATTTCTTCGCGACTCGCAAAAGAATATCTTGAATCTGCACCTCCGAGAATTCTTTTCTGCCGGCAAATCGCCAGAGCGCTGATATCGCCTCATGCAGAGCGGTCCCCTTTTCCGCCGGAGCCGAAGGTGGCTCAGGTAATTTCAAAATGCTCTTGTACAAAAATTTACGCGGGCACTCTATGTAATGGTTCAGAGCTGTTACGGATAAACCCGAGTCCGTCAATACATGCTTCGCGTATTCCACAGTCCCGGTATCTCTCTCCCCTCTTTCCAATCCATGTGTCAAAGGAAAAATGCCAGTGGTAGAATCTTGCTCTGGCGCGAGCCCGTATTCCACGCAGGATGGATCAAGCTCCGATATGAACCTAAGGGGCATGAGAACGTCGCCGCCGCGGTCTTTTTCCGAACAAATAATTTCAACATGACTCTTGGCTCTCGTAAGAGCCACATAAAATAAGCGCCTGGCGTCTTTGATATCATCTCCGTTATCATCCATCTTTGGCAGAATAAAAAACTCGCGCCTGGCAGATTTTAGCCATGACTCTTCCGAAGCGTAAGGTATGAAAACAAAATCAAACTCCAATCCCTTGCTGGCGTGCGCGGTCATTACCCTCACCGATGATTCGTTCGTTCCCGACCAGACTTTTACATTTACTCCGCGCTTGGAATTGCGGTAAGCCGAGATTTTTTCCGACATAGAAAAAACGCTTCCCGCTCCATTCCCCTCTTTTTGAATCTTTTCGGCGAGCGAAATAATGCCGCGCCAAATTTCAACGGATTCAGGACTCCGTGAAAACATTTCTTCCATTTTGGTCAACTGAGCCAGCAAATATAAAAATTGAATCGGTTCCGCGGTCTTTGCCGTTCTCGCGGCTTCTTCAAAACCGGTAATTCTCCTCGACGCCGCTTCATAACGCCCCGCTCGCATGTCCTTTATTATTGAAACACGTTCTCCAAAGCTGACATCCCACGCTCCCCCCGCCACGGAGCGCGCCAATAGTTCGGGCTTCCCTGTATCAGCTATCGCCGCGAGCGTGTCCAAAAAAAGCGAGCCCAAAGGGGCACCCATGACATCCACGCTTCTTTCCGCCGCGTATGGAATCTTTGACATTGAAAACAAGCGGGCTATCTTGTCTAAATCTTTGTTGGTGCGAACGACTACGGCAATTTTACCCTGTGGATATTCTTTGGATATTTTGGAAACCTCGTTTGCGAGATAGCTTTCCGCCGCATGCTCCGCGCGAGCGGTTACAATGCGTACCGGCCTCGTTTCATTTTTTGTGGCAGACTTGAGCCGAACTCGCAAATTTTCAAATTGTCCGGGCTCGTAATTATTCTCAATCATAGAGAATGCCGCGTCCAATATGAGCTGATGAGAACGGTAATTGTCGCCAAGCCGGATTATTTTCATGTCGCGCCAAACTTTTTCAAACTTGAGAAAGTTTTCCACGGACGCCCCTTGAAATCTGTAGATGGCTTGTTTTTCATCACCGACAATGAAAATATTGGGGCTGTCAAAAAAATCCGCTATGGACATGATGATGCCGTTTTGAGAATCATTCGTATCCTGGTGTTCATCAATCAAAACATAGAGAAATTTTTCCTGAACCAGCCGAAGCAAAAGCTCCGTATTTTTTAAAGATTCGGTGAATTCCTGAATGATGTCGTCATAATCATATTTGTCCATCTCTTTTTTCAATGTTTCGTAATCCGAGAAAACATCGGCAAAAAGAAGCGTTTTTTCGCATTTCTCAATCTTTTTTAAAGCTTCCGCTTTCAGGCCTCCCTTTGTTTTTCCGCGAGTAGAATAGGAACTCTCATCAACCTTTATTCCGTCAATTTCTTCCTTGATAAATATCTTGACATCGGACGGCCGGATCGCTTCCTTTTTGCACACGCTCACAGCGTTTATAACCGGCGATATATACTGCTCAGGCCTACCGAACGGCCGCAGGTTTTTATACTTTGGATTTTCCAAAATTCGCGCGACAAGCATCTCAACTTCAATCTCATTCACAAGAGACGCGCCGCTCGCGAAGGAAAAATATTCCGGAAATTCTTTGATTATGGAAACGGCAAAACTGTGAAAAGTATGCACCCTGACAGAGTCCGCGGGCGAACCGATGATCTCGCGCAATTTCTTTTTTATGGCAGTCACACCGGCGTCTGTAAACGTCAGCGCCAAAATACCGTCCGGAGGAGTGTCAGTTTGTCTCAGAATATTCGCTATGCGCAGAGTCAGAATAGTCGTTTTTCCCGTGCCCGGCCCGGCAATGACCATCACGGGGCCCTCAATCTCGCGAACGGCCTTCCTCTGCTCACTGTTCAGCTTATTGTATAGACCATAAAACACATCACTCATCATGGCGCAATTATAACACGAGAACAAACGTGGTTTTGCGACAACCTCTATGTTTATGATAGTCTGACTATCATAAACTGCTACTAACTTTGCTTTGATTATCGTGTATAATTATTTTATAAATGAGAGTTGAACCAACAGAAATCGGGTCCATAATTCACTGCACAAAAAGAGGTGGGCGTGGGCTTAATATTGTGCGAGATAAATCTGATTGTTGGCGTTTCATAAGATCTCTCTACTATCTCAATGATGCGTATTTTGATCAATATTGGTTCCGTCTTAGCGATAAACAAAATCAGATCAGCGATAAGAAGTTGGGTACCGGCAAGATAATATTTTACAGACCAGATAATTGGCCGCCACAAAACCCGCTGGTTAATATCCTAGCATTCACGCTTCTTGATAATCATTTTCATTTATTGTTAGAAGAAATCAAAAAGGACGGGATATCTAGCTTCATGCAAAAACTTGGTCAAAGTATGTCAAACCATTTTAATGAAAAATACCTGACCAAAGGAAGTATTTTTCAAGGCTCTTACAGGGGAAAAGTTGTACGTGATGATAAGTATCTTCTTTGGCTAGCTCCTTATATAATGTTAAAAAACACATTTGAAATGCATCCAAAAGGATATGAATGGGCTGTTCAAAATTTTGACGACGCCTGGCTATGGGCAATAAAATATCCTTTCACAAGTCTAGCTGACTACATTAGCGGAAGGCAGTCTCCAATAGTCAACCCTGAATTATTAAAAAGAATTATTGGCCGTCCAGATGAGTTTAAAAGACTCTGTAAAGATATGATCCACGGCAGAGAAAACATTGTAACAAGTGAAGACAATGGAGAAATGAACGATCTTATATCTGGTCAATTTGAATAGAATTTCTTGTTATGATAGTCAGACTATCATAACAAGAAATAAAGCCAAACTGGAGGATTTTTTATAATTTTAAAATTATTTTATAATTTAAAATTATAAATTTAAAATTTGCGTAACAAATTAGTAGTTTTTTAACCGATTGACTTTTTCGTGCTGGCGGATTTTTTCATGCGCTTTTGCTTCAATTTGCCTGATGCGCTCCCTTGTTACTCCGAACTTCTGTCCCACTTCTTCCAAGGTGTGAGTAACGCCATCCATAAGGCCGTGTCTCATCTCCAAAATCTGCTTCTCTTTTTCCGACAGATCATTAAGTATTTGCTTGACCTGATCAGCCAATATGCGTCTGGATGATTCATGGTCGGGAGATAATATCTTGTCATCTGATATAAAATCACCCAATGTTGATTTGGAATCATCGCCGTCGTCTCCTACGGGACTCTCAAGAGAAACGGTATCCTGGTCAATTTTTTCAATATTATATATTTTTTCAACTTCCAATCCCATTTCCACGGCTATTTCTTCGGGCAGAGGGTCTCGTCCCAAGTCTTGTGACAAGCGACGAACCACTTGCTTGTACTTGGCTATCGTCTCCACCATATGGACAGGAACACGTATGGTTCGCGACTGATCAGCCAGAGCTCGAGTAATGGCCTGCCTTATCCACCACGTCGCGTATGTTGAAAATTTGTACCCTTTGGTCCAATCAAATTTATCAACGGCCTTGAACAGCCCAAGATTTCCTTCTTGTATAAGATCCAGCAAAGTGAGGTCCGGGCTTCTGCCGACGTATTTCTTTGCAATTGATACCACCAGCCGAAGGTTGGCCCTGGCCAAAAGATTCTTCGCCTCCTCATCTCCCTTTTCTATGCGTTTAGCAAGATCTTTCTCTTGCTGCGCGAGTATCAATGGATATTGGCCGATCTCCTTCAAGTACATCTGGATTGAATCGTAAGATGCATCGCCTTTGAGATAGGCGTTTTTCTTGCCGTTAAGCTCCTCCTGAAAATCAAGCATTCCTCCTCCCTCCAATACATCAATACCGGCGGCGGAAAATTTTTCATACAAATGGTCCAAAAAAACTATATCCTCCTCAACAGTGGGAAATTCTCGAATGATCTCGTCATAAGTGACAAAGCCCTTCTCTCTGCCTTTCTGGAGAAGCCGCTCGGATTTCTTGGCCAGCTCCGCCGTCTTCTTGTCCATCTTAATGCCGCCGTTCGGCTTTTCGGTTTTTTTTCGGTTTATTTTCAACTTCTTGCCGGACGAGGACGCCGACGCGGATTTCTTCGCTTCAGATTTTTTTTTGGCTTTGCTTCGTGAAATTATTTTTTTCGTTTTCTTTGCCATAATAATGTTCAAATATAATAAAGTTTATGCAATTCAGTTTATTTAAACTATTCCCCATCTGTCATTCCCGCGAAGGCGGGAATCCATGGCCTTATCTGTATGCTCTGGATTCCCGCCTTCGCGGGAATGACAAGGAGTGCGGGAATGACATCAATCGCGTAAGTTCTATTTATGTTAATCTATGTTAATTTTTCGTTAACTTGGCCAAACGAGCGGATAATTGCCCACACTTCTCAAGAGTTTCCTTCATTTTCTCTTTATCGGCCGACCGTTCGGCTTCCGAAAGATTCTCCACCGCTGCTCGGAGCTCCTCTTTGAGATAATCGCTTTCAAAATTAACAAAAAGCTCGTTCAATTCCTCCTCAACGTTTTCCCTTCCGTGCATAACCTCAGCCCTCAAGACAAGCTCGTCCTTGACCGCGTCCAATCGCGACATCAAATCTTGAACTCCTTTTTTGCCGACCACCGCCTCTAGACGCTGCTTTATGCCAGCCGGATCAACGACCGGCGACTCTAGCGACTCCTGCCATGTCATTATGCCATATATTCTTTTTTCCACCATCAGCCGATGAGCGTCTAGAGCGGCATCTTCTTTCGCGGCTTCGACCAGATGCTGTTTCTTACTTTCGGCGCTCGCCGACTTTTCCGATTTGCCGAAATCCTCTATAACGGCCTCCTCTTTTATGCCTGTTCGCGAAGCTATCATTTTCAAATACGTGGACCGCTCCATCGCGCTTTTCATGGAGCGCACCAGCGGAAAGACAAACTCATGGACACCTTGGATGATTTTTTTTCCCTTCTCATTGGAGGACAATATGTCGTTCAAAGCGAAGTCAACGATATGCACGGGCACCGACACCGCCTTCTGCCATTTTTCAGGATGCTTTAGAGCAAAATCGGCGGGATCAAGCCCCTCGGGAATGACAGCGACTTTCACATCAAGACCTGCGGCAAGAGCAATGGCTGCGCTTCTTTGGGTGGCATTTATGCCCGCTCTGTCGGAATCAAACGCGAGTACGAGCGTATCCGCGAATCTTTTGAGAAGCCCGGCGTGGTCTTCCGTAAACGCGGTGCCGGAAAGCCCCACTGTGTTTCCAATACCGGCCGCGCGCGACATTATGACATCCATCTGTCCTTCAGCAAGAACAATGGATCTTTTTTCCCTTATTGAAGTCTTTGCTTTATCAAGTCCGAACAATATTTTTGACTTCACGAAAAGCTCGGTTTCGGGGCTGTTCAAATACTTGGCGCTCTTCCCGTCATCTTGAAATATTCTTCCGGAAAATCCTATCACTCTCCCCCCGCTGTCATTAATCGGAAACATAATTCTGCCCCTGAACCGATCGTAATACCTGACGCGGCCGGTATTGTCGTCTGCCGCTTTTTTTATAATACCCGCCCTTTCGATTTCCGAATCCGTGTATCCCTTCTTTTTCAATACATCATGTGCCCGGTGCCAATCCAGCGGCGCGTATCCTATATTCCATTCTGAAATAATACTCTTATCAACTCCTCGTTTCTTCAGATATTCTTCCACGGAATGATCTTGCGACGAGGAGAGGGCATCCATGTAAAACGCGGAAGCATCCTCCAGACATTGGTATAGGCGCTCCTTTTCGCCTCGCGATTTGAAGTCCAATCCGCCGAGAGACACGCCCGCCCTTTCCGCAAGAACTTTCAGAGCGCCCATGAAATCCAATCCTTCAAACGCTTCAACGAAAGTGAAAATGTCTCCTTTTGCCCCGCAACCGAAACAGTAATACGACTGGCGAGAAGGTGATATGAAAAAAGACGGGGTTTTTTCATTGTGAAAAGGACACGACGCCCTGAAGTTGGAACCTGCCTTCTCTATCTTGATATAGGAAGAAACCACATCTTCCACGTTCAGCACGTTTTTTATTTGGTCTACGTGAGACATATTGTGTTATAAGTTGAGACTTACGCGTTTGATGTCATTCCCGCGAAGGCGGGAATCTAGAGTATGCAGATAAGACCATGGATTCCCGCCTTCGCGGGAATGACAGAGCTTTCGCGAGAATGACAGCCCACAGGATGTGAGCGGTTACCCTGCGGTAAGTTCCATGACCTCCGTCTATTCAGTATAATTCTCGTCTCCTGTTTCAGAGTAGAAAGCTCTTGCCGCTTCATCCACCATCATTGATTTGGGACTGCCCTTGAAACCGCTTCCGGCGGGTATCAGCCGTCCAATAATTACGTTTTCCTTCAATCCTACGATCTTGTCATCGGTGCCTCTGATAGCCGCATTTATAAGAACTCTGGTCGTATGTTGGAAAGAAGCGGCTGACAAGAAACTTCTTCTAGTCAGAGAAATTTCGGTAATGCCCATAACCACGGCGTCCGCTTTTGCCTCATCCTTTCCGCTCGCTTTTGCTTCGGCGTTCTCTTCAATGAGATAAGCCAAACTGGTGACATCACCATCCGACAACTTGGTATCGCCGCCTTCTTTTATCTTGCGTCTTGAAAACATTTGCCTGACTATGATTTCTATATGTTTGCGTGAGACAGTTTCACCCTGAAGCTCATACAGCTTGCTCACCTCAGATATTATATACTTTTCGGTTTTTTCTTTTCCTCCAAACTTGAATATCTCGTCAATATCAGCGGATCCGTCGGTGATAATATCACCCTTGTTTACTTTGTCCCCGACTTTTACCAAAGGAACACGCTTGTAATTTACAATATATTCAACTTCGCTTTTCTTTTTTGTTTTGGACTTCTCGCCAGCTTCAGGCAGTATCGTGATGACTTTTTCCTTGCCAAGATCTTTTATCTCCATGATCACGCCGTCAACACGGCTGACCACTGCGGGATTCTTTGGCGATCTTTTTTCAAAAACTTCTTCCACTCTGGGCAGACCTTGTGTAATATCTCCGCCGATACTTGCAGTTCCTCCGGTGTGGAAAGTTCTCATGGTCAACTGAGTTCCCGGTTCGCCGATAGCTTGAGCGGCTATGGTTCCGACAGCTTCCCCTATCTCCACCAGCTGGTTCTTGCCGAGATCGTGTCCGTAACATTTTACGCATATGCCGTGTATAGTTCTGCAAGAAAGAGGAGACCGCACATGCACGGCCGCCACTCCGGCATTTTCTATCGTTTCCGCCTCTTCCTTGGTCAGCAGATGGCCTTTTTTGAAAAGCGTCTTGCCATCCGTTCCGGCAACATCTTCAGCCAACACCCTGCCTTTGATATTTTTTACTATTGAGGAATCCATGCCTGACGCGCTTTCTTTCTTTATAATTATGCCGTCTTTGGCGCCGCAATCTTCTTCCGTAATTATCGCGTCCTGCGCCACGTCGAACAAACGCCTTGTCAGATAGCCGGCTTTCGCGGTATTCAGCGCCGTGTCAGTGAGACCTTTTCTGGAGCCGTGAGTCGTAATAAAGTACTCAATCGGCGTCAACCCCTCGCGGCTGGAACTTAAAATTGGAAACTCAATGGTCTCGCCGGCCGTTGTCGCTATAAGACCCTTCATTCCCGCCATTTGCGTAATCTGTCCCAGCGACCCTCTCGCACCGGAGTAAACCATGTCGTAGACCGAACCGTTTTTATCCAAAGTTGACGGTATAAGTTTCTCAACTTCATTTTTGGCGCCGTGCCAAATTTCAATATTTTTTCTGAGACGCTCCTCCTTGGACAAAAAGCCCATGTCATATTGCTCCATAACCGCATCAGCTTCCTTCTTGGCCTTTTTGATTATTTCGCTTTTACCTTCCGGTTCTTTGATATCGTCTATTCCCCAAGTAATTCCGGAGACAGTGGCGTACGTGAAGCCGAATGTTTTTATTTTGTCAAGAATCGGAGCGATATTATCCATACCATAAACCGATATCATGTTATTAACCATGGCGCCCATGTCTTTTCTCTGTAATTCTTTATTGATGTAAGGATAGTCATCCGGCAAAACTCCGTTAAAAAGTATTCTGCCCGCCGTGGTTTCAAAAATATTCCCGGCTGATTCCCCGTATTTTGCATCAGAAGGAGCCAACACGTTTATCTTCGCCCTAATAGCAACTTCGCCGAAGTTGAGCGCGGTAATCGCCGCGTTCGGATTTTCAAAATATTTTCCTTCACCTTTCTCGTTCTCAACTATTTTAGTCATCCAATAACAGCCGAGTATAATATCCAGAAGTTTGCCCGTTACCGTCGGCTCTCCGCTGCCCGGCTTTAAGATATTCTTGTCGGCAGCCATAATATTCCTCGCCTCCGCTTGCGCTTGGCTGGACAGCGGTACGTGCACGGCCATTTGATCCCCGTCAAAGTCGGCGTTGAATGCGGTACAAACCAAAGGATGAACTTGTATGGCATTCCCTTCAATCAAGATCGGCTGAAACGCCTGAATACCCAAGCGATGCAAAGTCGGCGCTCTGTTTAAGAGTACATATTTGTCAGCTATCACTTCTTCCAAAATGGCCCAGACCTCCGGTATGTCTTCATCAATAAGTCGGCTCGCTCCTCTGATATTGTACGCGTGCTCTTTGGCCAAAAGCTCGGATATGACAAAGGGTTTGAAAAGCTCAAGCGCCATGTGTTTTGGCAGTCCGCATTGATGCAGTTTGAGCTCTGGACCGACTATGATGACGGACCTGCCGGAATAGTCCACGCGCTTTCCCAAGAGATTCGCCCTGAATAATCCCCTCTTCCCCTTCAAGTTGTCTGAAATAGATTTGAGAGGCCTTCTTTGAGACTGGTTGAGCGCGCCGGCTGAATTGCTGCCATGTCTAATGGAATTGTCTATGAGTGAGTCAACCGCTTCCTGAAGAATTCTCTTTTCGTTTCTCAAAATTACGTCCGGTGCGTTGATTTCTTTCAATTTTTTCAAGCGGTTATTCCTGTTTATAACCCGCCTATACAAATCGTTGACGTCAGAAGTCGCGTAACGCCCACCGTCCAAAGGAACCATGGGGCGAAGAGCGGGGGGTATGACCGGAATTTTCGTAAGGAACATCCACTCCGGCCTGATACCGGAAGCTATCATTGATCTTATCAAGCTTATCCTTTTGTTTATCTTTTCCTTTTCTACTGACGTCTTTTTTTCAAACTCATGTTCCAGTGTTTCCAGAAGCTTATTCAGATCCACATTTTTTAGAGTCTCATATATCGCCTCGGCTCCTATCCTCGCCTCAAAGAGGGTCGCGTACTTCAGCGAATAATTGTGGTAAGCCACTTCATCCAGCACCACGCCTTCCTGTATGCTTTCAATTTCTTTTTTGGTGCTTACAAGAAGTTCTTTCATCGCTTCTTTTGACTTATCATCCTGAAGATTCTTAATTTTTGATTTATATTCGGAATCCAGGTCTTTGAGCACTGAGGACCTTTCATCCTCATTGACCTTGGTGACTATATAGCCGGCAAAATATATGACTTTCTCAAGATCAGCCGTTGACATGCCCATCACAAGGCCGATCCTTGAGGGCATGCTTCTCAAAAACCAAATATGGGAAACCGGCGTGGCAAGCTCTATATGCCCCATGCGCTCCCTGCGTACTATGGATCTCGTTATTTCCACCCCGCACTTTTCGCAGACTATCCCTTTGTATCTTATTCCCCTGTATTTCCCGCAATAACATTCAAAATCTTTATCCGGGCCGAATATCTTCTCGTCAAAGAGACCGCTTTTTTCGCTTCTCTGAGTACGATAATTGATGGTCTCCGGCTTGGTGACTTCACCATAAGACCAGTCTTCTATTTTTGACGGGGATGCCAATTTCAGGTTAATGGAGTCAAAATTGTTTGTGGCGGTGTTTTTATTCATAATAAATTATTTGTTAGAAATTTCCTCATTGTTTGTTTTGAGTTCAACATCAAGCGCCAATCCTCTCAAATTGTTGAGCAGGACATTGAATGAGGCCGGGACATTGGACTGTCTCACATCCTCGCCTTTAACTATGGCGTCAAAAGCGGTCGCTCTTCCGGCGATATCGTCCGATTTGATAGTAAGCATTTCTCTCAAAGTGTGGGCGGAGCCGTGGCCAAGGAGCGCCCAGACTTCCATTTCGCCAAATCTCTGCCCGCCAGCTTGAGCTTTTCCTCCAAGTGGCTGTTGGGTAATGAGCGAATATGGACCGATCGAACGCATGTGAATCTTATCCTCCACCATATGATGAAGCTTCAAAATATACATATAGCCGACTGCGATTTTCTGGTTGAATTGCTGTCCCGTTCTTCCGTCTCTTAAAACCATTTTTCCATCCGCGCTGAAGCCGGCTTTAACCAGCTCTTCCTTGATCTCATCATGAGTTGCGCCCGCGAATGGAGGAACTATCGCCTGATAGCCAAGCGTATTTGCCGCCAGTCCTAAATGCAGCTCCAAAATCTGTCCAAGATTCATACGTGAAGGCACTCCGAGAGGGGTCAAGATCATATCCACGGGCCTGCCGTCTTCCATATAAGGCATGTCTTCTTCCGGAAGTATGCGTGAAATAACCCCCTTGTTGCCGTGTCTTCCGGCGAGTTTGTCGCCCACCGAAACGTTCCTCAATTGAGCAACTTCTATATGAATCCTCTTTATTATTCCGGACTCCAGTTTATCCCCTTTTTCCCGAGAAAATATTTTAACGCGTATGACTCGGCCTCTTTTGCCTCCTTCCATTCTTTTAGACGTATCCTTCACGTCTCTCGCTTTTTCTCCGAAAAGGGATCTCAAAAGTCGCTCTTCGGGAGTAAGTTGCGTTTCTCCTTTGGGAGTTATCTTTCCTACCAGTATGTCTCCCGGCCTCACCTCGGCGCCGATTCTGACCACTCCGTCTTCATCCAAGTTTTTCAGCTTAAATTCTCCGACATTGGGAATATCATGCGTCGTGATCTCCGGCCCAAGCTTCGTATCTCTGACGTTGACCACGAATTCTTCTATGTGAATGGATGTGAACTTGCTGTTTTTTACAAGGCGCTCAGACAATATGATCGCGTCTTCATAATTGGAGCCTGACCATGACATAAAGGCAATCAAAATATTCTGACCGAGCGCGATCTGGCCGTTTTCCGAAGATGAAGTGTCGGCGAGAATATCGTCTTTCTTCACCGCGGCGCCAAGCTCTACCGCTGGACGCTGATGAAAAGCGGTAAAGCCGTTGGTTCTGGAAAAAGAAACCAGCGGGTATTCCTTTTCCTTTCCTTTCTTATTTTTAACGGATATTTTGTTTGAATCAACCTTGCTTACCGTACCCTCTTCCTCCGCGATGACTAGACGTCCACTGTCCCGCGCCGCTTTTTCTTCAATACCAGTCGCTACAAGCGGCGCCTCGGCAATCACGCACGGAGTAGCTTGTTTCTGCATGTTTGAACCCATCAAAGCCCTGTTGGCATCATCGTGATTGAGAAAAGGAATCATTGAAGTGGCAACTGAAAATGCCTGGCTTGTTACCACGTCTATAAAATCTACTTCTTCCCTTTTTACCAAACCCGGCTTGCCGTTAATCCTTACTTCAACCTCATCCTCCACTATCCTGCCGTCTGCGTCATAGGCAACCGCCGCGTGAGCTATTTTAAAATTTTCCTCCTCCAAAGCGTTTTGATAGACAATTTCCTTCGTAACTTTTCCGTTTTGCACTTTTACGTATGGAGTTTCTATCATCCCGAAATCATTTATCTTGGCGTATGTGGACAAGCGTAAAATAAGTCCGATGTTGGGACCTTCCGGCGTATGAATCGGACAAAGGCGTCCGTAGTGCGACGGATGGACGTCTCTGACTTCAAAGCCGGCTCTTTCTCTCGTTAAACCTCCCGGCCCCAAAGCCGACAAAGTGCGCAAATGTTCCAGCTCAGACAAAACATTTTCCTGCTGCATGAACTGCGAAAGCTGGTTGGTGGTGAAAAATTCCTTGAGTCGCGCCTGCAATGGCTTTGGGGAAATAAACTGCATCGGCTGAGTGAAGTCCGGCTCCACCGTGGACATCCTGTCTTGTATGTTTCTTTTTATCTGAGACATTCCCACCCTGATCTTCTGCTGTAATAACTCGCCCACATAGCGCACTCTCCTTGATCCCAAATGATCAATGTCGTCCGCCATGGCGCCATCAGTATTATTGAGCGTAATGATATGAGAAAGAATCGTGGCAACGTCATCCAGATTAATAGTCTGGCGCTCCAGCTCTTTATCGTCCAATTTCTTTTTAAAGCGCTTGTTGAAGCGGAATCTTCCGACTCGGGATATATCGTATCTTTCCGCCGAAAATATAGTGGCCACGAATTCTTTGGCATTCGCGACCGTTCCCAATTCTCCGTCTCTCAGCCGTTTATGAATTTCCAAATAGGAATCGTCGGCGCTTTTCGCGTGATCCTTAGCCAGCGTGGAGTCAATAAACTGTTTTGCCAGAGCGTTTTCTTCCAACAATTTCCTTATATCGCTTTCTTCCGACGCTCCGAGAACTCTAAGGAGAGCAGTGGCCGCGAATTTTCGCTTTCTGTCTATGCGGACATATATGGCTCCGTCAGGATCGCTTTCTATCTCAATCCACGCGCCGCGCGCTGGAATTATTTTCGCACCGAAATATTTTTTACCCTTTGCCTCCTGTTCGGTAAAGAAAACACCGAATGAACGCGCGAGCTGAGGAACAATAACCCGCTCAACGCCGCTGATTATGAAAGTGCCGTGACTGGTCATCAGCGGAAAATCGGCGAGGAATAATTCCTGCTCCTTTTCGCTTCCCAGAGTTTTGTTTTTAAGCAATACAGTAGCTTTCAGCGGCGCCTCGTACGAAAGCTTGTTGTTCTTCGCGTAATACTCGTCATATTTCGGCTGTGACAACTTGAAGCCGGTAAAATCCAATTCAAATTTTTTGCCGGCGTAATCCTTGATGGAAGAATATTCCTTGAACACTTCCAGTAACCCTTTTTCCACCAGCCAGTTAAATGAAGAGATCTGGGACTCAACAAGATTCGGGACATCCTCAAGCGGTTTTTTGTACCGGCTGAAGTATTTCTTTTTCCTCGCTCCGACATCTTTTACATCGTCCAATTTTATTTCCATACGCGGTTAAGTTATTATTAAACAATCAATACGCGCAAAAACGCCTCACGAAAAGGCGGCGCAAATTTATTTCTTTTAATTTTTTTTAGATCGCAAGATTTCTCTCACTAAAGAGTTGCTTTTAAACAGCTCAAGTCGTCCGTAACTCAATCTTGTTGAAGTAGGAGCATTGTATACCAACCATTTTTTTTGTCAACGAATGCAAACGAAACCGACCAAGCCAACCGAGTACTCTCCGACCCCCCCCAAGAATGTCAACGCATGTCAACGCTTAGCGTTGACATTCTTGGGGGCAAATTACATCAGTCAAATTTTCATGATAAAATAGGCAAATGGCGAAAGCGTCAAAAAAACTGGCGGTATTTGATATAGACGGCACGATTTTCCGCTCAAGCTTATTTATTGAACTGGTAGAGGAGATGGTACGAAAAGAGATTTTTCCAAGAGAAGTGCGATCCCGCTACGAGAAACAATACAGAATGTGGCTTGAAAGACGCGGGAGCTACGAGGATTATCTCAACGCCATGATTGCCGCGTTTATGGAAAACTTGAAGGGCGTTCCTTACGACGAGTTTGAAAAAGCCGGTGAGGCGGTAGCCATGGCGAACAAAAATAAAGTATATCGTTACACGAGAGACTTAATCAAAACATTGAAAAAAAGAGGGTATTTCCTTCTCGCTATTTCACAGTCGCCAAAAGGAACTCTTGACGCTTTTTGCAAACGCCTGGGTTTCAACAAAATATACGGACGTTTCTACGAGCTCGGCCCGACTGATAAGTTTACAGGCGAAGTGGTTGATCTTCATCTGATTTCAAACAAAGCCAACATAGTCAAACGAGCCATACAGAAAGAAGACCTCTCTTTGAAAGATTCATACGGAATAGGCGACACCGATGGCGACATCCCTATGTTGGAGCTGGTGGACAATCCCATCTGCTTCAATCCGAACGCCAAACTGTATCGCTACGCGAAACTTAACGGATGGAAAGTGGTCGTAGAGAGAAAAGACGTGATATATGAGATATAGATAGAACTTGCGCATTTGTTGTCATTCCCGCGAAAGCGGGAATCCAGGATCTTATCTGTATACTCTGGATTCCCGCTTTCGCGGGAATGACAGATGGGGAACAGTTTCAGTAAGCCAAAGAAAACAATCCGAACTGCGTCATACGCTGTGAGTAATGGGCGTCAATTCCGTTTTAAACACGCCAGACGTCTGGCGTGTTTATATGGCTAATATTATAGCCTATTTATTCTTCCTCTGGCGCCACTCCTCAATTTTATTGTGATCTCCGGATAGCAAAACTTTCGGTACCTTGTATTTTTTTCCTTTGTATTCAACGACTTCCGGCCTAGTGTACACTTCCGGACTGGCCGTTCTTGATTCCTCCAGAGACAGCATGTCGCCAAGCACGCCGGGTACTTGACGTGCCATTACATCCACAATGATCATAGCGGGTAATTCGCCTCCCGTAAGCACAAATGGCCCAACTGAAACTTCTTCAACTTTAAAGATTTTTCTTACCCTAGCGTCAATGCCTTCGTATCTTCCACATACAATAATCACATCAGAATATTTGGCCGCGACCTTCGCGGCATAATTATTGGTAAAAAGTTTACCTCCGGGTGAAAGCCAGATTATTTTGGCTCCTGCCCTCGCCCCTTTTTTCGATTTGGAGTTTTTCAGCGCATGCTCCACCGCCCGCGCGACTGGCAAAACCTCTATCACCATTCCCGGGCCTCCGCCATACGGCCTGCCGTCAATTCTTTTTTCCGAGTATGTCAATCCCCTTCCCCTCGGCTTGGGGATGAAATCGCGGGGGTTGTAAAATTTGATATTTATCTTCTTATCTTCTATCGCCCGCTTCAAAATTGACTCGCCTAGATACGAATCAAACGCCGACGGAAACAATGAAATAATATGAAATGTCATGATTAACCGATTATAATCGCTCGGAAGCAAATGTACAGCACAATACATCTTCTTGCTATATCCCCAAACATAAGTTTGGGGATTTTTTAATCCCAGGTCACAAAAAACGGCCGCTCTGCGCGGCCGTTTTTTAAATTGATTAGGACTTAAGCAGTTGGATGCAGTTCGAGGCGCAAGCGAGGATTGCGACCAAAGTGTATGCTTTTATACATTGCGGGTGCAAACGGAGCTTGCAGAGAAGAAATGCGCCGACTGCGTAAGTCCAATTGATTATATTTTTAGATCTTCCATTGCCTCATCCACCGTCTTCGTGACTTTTTCCGGCCTCTCTCCTCCCTCCGGCTCGTTAATCTTCAAGTTTACCCGAGCGTTGTTTTTCATTCCCACAACCCTAAGAAGAGTTCTTATGGCCTTGGCAGTATTACCCATTCTGCCAATTATCTTACCCATGTCGGCGGGATTAACGCTTAACGTAAGCAATACCCCCATCTCGTCCACGGTTCGGTTGATCTTCACATCATTGGGATTGTCAACCAAAGCTTTGATAACATACTCTAAAAACTGCGCGTCTAATTCCATTTTATTTTCGCCGAATCTAAATCGTTCTTACGACCGCTCCGGCTCAATCTTATCAATCTTAATAAATAAGTGCAGAAAAGAATCGTTGACCTACGCCCCTGCCTGCTGGAAACATTATATTACAAACACGTATTAATGCAACGTGATAGCGGAAAAGCTCTCACACCTTGATAGGTGTCATTCCCGCGCTCCTCTGTCATTCCCGCGAAGGCGGGAATCTAGCAAGTATTTAAATCTGGATTCCCGCCTTCGCGGGAATGACAGAAAAAAAGAGTTGCGGTTAGCGGATTACTCGGTTTTGTGAACAGAGACGACAGCGGCTATTCTTTTTTTTCTTCAGCCGGAGCTTCCGTCATTTTTTCTCCCGAGGAGTCAGACGTAGGCGCGGGTTCTTCCGCTTTTGGTTCTACTTCTTCTTTGGGAGGCTCATTTTTTACGGTATTTTTCTTGGAAGCGACGTTTCTTTTTTTACCCTGTATGATTCCGCTTTTTACCAGATAGTTGTGCACGGTGTCGGTCGGTGTCGCCCCTTTCTCCATCCAGAATTTTACCCGCTCAGCGTTAATGGAATGCTGACCGTTTTTCCTAAAATCAAAAAATCCCAGCACCTCGCTGAACTTACCGCTCTTTGTTGAATTGCGCGACTCGGTCAGAACAAACCTGAAATATGGCTGATTCTTTCTTCCAACGCGCTGTAATCTGATCATTAACATAATCGCTATACTAGCAGACTAAAATATCGCCGTCAATCACTTGCATCGCTTCACTGAAGAATGTCAACACTAAGTGTTGACATTCTTCAGACGGGCGATGTCTTCTTCCCCCTCTTTAGAGGGAAAGTGAACATCCTGTAAATCGCTCCCAACAACCCTTATATTGTCTGCCTTTTTTCAGCCAAAGGGAGGGTTTGGATAATTTAGAGCGCGAGTTTATAGTCCAATGTCTTTCTTTCAAGATCGGCAGCGACAACTTTGAAAGTCACGCTGTCGCCAAGAGTAAATTTCTTTTTTTTCTTTTGCCCGACCACTGAATAAGTTTTATCATTGTATACGTAAAAATCGTCTCCGAGGTCCTTCAAGCGTATCATGCCTTCACATTTTGTTTCTTTTTCTTCCACGTACATCCCCCACTCTGTTACTCCCGATATGATTCCTTCAAATGTCTGCCCGATTTTATCGCTCATGTATTCTACCTGCTTATATTTGATTGACGCTCTCTCTGCCTCCGCGGCCATGATCTCTTTCTCGCTTGATAACACGGCCATTTTTTCAAAATATCCCGCTTCGTTTCGCCCCATTGGCTTATTGTTCAGATAAGAAAAAATCACTCTATGCGCCAAAAGGTCGGGGTATCGCCTGATAGGAGAAGTAAAATGAGCGTAATGTTCAAAAGCTAGACCGAAATGGCCGATATTTCTCGTGGAATAAACGGCCTTGGACATGGAACGTATAGCGGCAGTTTTTATAAGCGACTCATGCGGCTTACCCTCCATGCTTTCAAGAAGTTTTTTTATGTGCTTTGAGGTGATTTTGCCGCCGTGTGACTCCATATCGTAACCCAAAGCTTTGACAAAAATAGAAAGGTCAGCCAACTTGTCCTTGTTGGGAACGTCGTGAACGCGATAAATGAACGCGCCGCTCGCCACGCCTCTTTTTTTGTTTTCTCTATTTATGTATTCCGCCACTTCCTTATTCGCCAAAAGCATAAATTCCTCTACCAGCTTGTGAGTATCCAGACGTTCTTTTTTGAAAACCCCGAGAGGCCTTCCTTTCGGATCAAGATTGAATCTGATTTCCTCTGTTTCAAAATCCAGAGCGCCCGCGGCAAATTTGCGTTTAGCCAATATTTTGGCAATACCATTCAGCCGAGAAAGTTCCTCGTGATATTTGCGCTTATCATTATTGAGAGCGTCCTGAGCCTCTTCATAGGTAAATCTTTTGTCGGATCTTATTACGGTCTTTCCAAACCATCTTTTGGTTATCTCAGCATTCTCCGTAATTTCAAAAATGGCCGAGAAGGTCAGCTTATCTTCGCCTGGATTCAGGCTACAGATCCCGTTTGAAAGTATTTCCGGAAGCATCGGTATGGTCCTATCCACGAGATATATGGAAAAAGCTCGCTTGGACGCCTCTTTATCCAGCACGCTCTCCGGCCTTACATAATGAGAGACGTCGGCAATATGCACTCCGATCTCAAAGAGTCCGTCATTCAATTTCCTGTACGATATGGCGTCGTCAAAATCCTTGGCGTTTTCCGGATCAATTGTAAACGTCAAAATATCACGCAAATCTTTTCTAGCGCGAATATCCTCTTGGCTTATCGGCAGAGATTTTTGCTTTACCTCCAGAGCGGCTTCCTCAACACTTGAGGAAAAAGACGTGGCAAACCCTTTGTCCAGAATGATAGATTCCATTTCGGTATTGTGCTCGCCTTTTTTTCCGATAATTTTCAGTATTTTTCCCATGGGATGTCCGTTCTCCCTCCATTCGGTAATTTCTGCCAGAGCTTTCTCGTTCGGCAGAGCGTCAAGCTTATCTTTTATCTCTATATCAAGATAAAAACGCTGGTCATCAGGCACCAAAAATACCCTGCCTTTTTCTTTCGCCAGCGTACCGACGAATCTCTTCTTCGCTCGCTCTATTACCCTCACCACTTCCGCGCCCATTTTATCCTTCCCCCGCTTGAAAATTTTCGCCTCAACCTTGTCGCCGTGAAATGCTCCGCGCAACATGTCGGGGCTGATTTCAGCGTCTTCTTCGTGCTCGGATACCTCAAGATACCCCACGCCTTTTCTGGTGAGAAATATGTCTCCGATCACAGTCTTTTCCTCATCGTTTTTCTTTGCTTTGGTTTTTTTCCCGCGGAAACCGCGTTTTGCCCGCCATTTATTTCGCTCGCCTTTCCCTTGCCCATTTTCTTTTTTCATGCGGTTAATATATCAGGAATACCGGTTTTAGTCATTAGTAGTAGCTTTTGTAACCGCTCACACCCCGAGGACTGTCATTCCCGCGAAGGCGGGAATCTAGACCATCTTTATAATCTGGATTCCCGCCTTCGCGGGAATGACAGAAAAAAAAGTGTTACAGTTAGCGGGTTATTCGGCTCTGTGAGCGGTTACTAGCTTTTAACTGTTAACTATTGGCTGTTAGCTTTATAAGAGAAGAGAAATCCTCCGGTCTACGACCACCTCCTTTAGGAAAGGAGGAATGGGAGCGGATTGCGGATGTCTTATCTTACTTTGCCACTTCCACGGCCTCATCAAATGAAACGGAGAGAAGCTTTGAAACGCCTTCCGCGCCCATTGTCACCCCGTAAAGCATTCCCGCTCTGGACATGGTTTCCCTGTTGTGGGTTATGAGAATAAGCTGTGACACTTTGGCCAAACTTTCAATCATGTCTCCGTACTTTTTTGAATTGGCTTCATCCAGAGCGGCATCGGTTTCATCTAGGATTATAAAAGGCGGCGGATTCACCTGACTCATGGCAAAAAGAAGAGCAATGGACGCGAGAGCTCTTTCACCACCGGAGAGCATCACCAGACCTTTGATCTTTTTTCGCGGCAAACTGACGTTTATTTCAATACCCTCCGCGCTTTCCTCCTCAAAGTTTTCGCCCCCCAACTCGTCATTTTCCAGCTCTTCCAAAAGCCCCTTCTTTTTCCTTCTCTGCTCTTTTACCACCATGAGCGACGCCTCGCCGCCGCCGAACATAATGGAAAAAAATTCTTGAAATTTTTCATTAATCTTGGCTACGCCTTCCTTGAATTCAACATCAAGTTTCGTTTCCAGGTCGGCAATAAGTCCCCCGAGGGTTTCGGCGCTAGCCGCCAAATCCTGAAGCTCTTTTGCCAAGAAAACATCCCGCTCTTTGGCCTCGGTAAATTCCTTTATAATATCTTCTCCGCCGGTGCCAGACTCTTCCAGCCGTATTTTGATCCTCTCTATTTGCTTCATTCTGTCATGTTGTTTTTGACGTTGCTCCTTTGAGGAAGGACATTGATCTTGGCTCGTATCTCCTCCGCTGTTTTTATAATCCAGCGCCGCCCTGCCCGCGAGCATGCCTGCTTCATACAGTTCTCTTTTGAAATCTTCTTCTTCCACGGCCAACCGATCTTCATTGGCTCTTATCGCGGACAAATCTGAGACGATTTCCCTTTGCCGCGCCATGATACGCAACATGTTTTTCTCCGCCTCCACGCTTCCCGCTTTCTCCTTATCAATATCATCCTTTATTTTCAGATATTCTTCCTCAGCGCTTCCCTCCTCGGCCTTCAAAACTAATATACGTTCCTCCGCCTTTTTTTTCTCATCCCCAAGCCGCGAAATATCGGCGCTTTGTTCGATCGGAATGTCTTTCTTGTTCTTGGCGGCAGTTATGAATCCTACTATAATTTCGCGCACTCTCCTCAAGACCGACTTGGTAACACTCGGATTTTCACTCCCCTCGCCCTCGTCAAAAAGTTCTCGCATCCGCTCATATATTCCTTCAAGATCAGTTAAAGGAACGGTGGATACGCCATTCGCGCCGGCCATGCGAGCCGACCTTTCCATATTTCGTTTAATGGCGTCGATTTCACCTTCTATCCTCCCGAGGTTCCTGTTCAACGACTCCCTCTCATCGCGGGCTTTTTTTATTCTTTCTTCGAGATGCATTAAACTATTTCCGCGAGAGCCGCCTTTTCCCGATTCCTCCAATATCTTTTTCTGCTCACGCAATTTTTTCTCCAACATCTTCAGCTCTTCCGCCGGCGGTTTCTTGGCGTCCGCCAGCAGTTTTTTCTGATCGGCTATGTACAAATCCTCATCATAAAAATATTCTCTGTACAGCTGACCCAGCTCTATTTTCATCTGCCGCGCTTTTTCCACTTTCTCCACTTGTTTCTCCAGGAATTTCAAACGAGGAGAAAGCTCCCTTCTCAACGACTCCACTGATTTGACGTTTTCCTCGGTCTTTTCAAGTTTCGCTTCCGACTCCTTTTTCTTATATTCATATATTTTCAGCCCGAGAGCATCCTCCAGCATTTCTCTCCTTTCTCTAATGTTTGAATTCAAAATCTTGTCCGCTTCGCCCTGTGAAATAATATGATGGCCGGTCGCGCCGATATGCGCGCCGGCTAGAAGCTCAACTATGTCCTTCAAACGCACTTGCGTGCCGTTTACGAAATATTCGTTTATGCCATCCCTGTGTACGACTCTCTCCAGCGCCACCTCGTCAAAATCCACGTTTAGCATTTTGCCGATATTATCAAACACAACCTTTACCGAAGCGCGGTTAAGCCGGCCCATGCTGGAAGATCCGTTGAAAATCATATCCTCGCCTTTCTTGCCTCTCATAGATTTGAGAGACTGCTCGCCAAGGACAAATCTGAACGCTTCCGCAATGTTGCTTTTTCCCGATCCATTAGGACCGACAATGGAAGTAATGCGCGAATTGAAATCAAGCACGCTCTTTTTGGCGAATGATTTGAATCCAGATAATTCAAGACGTTTAAGATGCATGGCTCAATGTTTTAGCGGCAATCAGTAGATCCATTTTTTTACGGTCAGCGCATTTTTGGCCGCGTTTTGTTCGGCCTCCTGTTTTGATTTTCCTTCTCCCTCGGCTATTTTTTCGTCGCCCAGAAAAACGGCTATGGTAAAAAATTTATCGTGATCGGGACCGGTTTCCCTGACAACTTTATAAGACGGGGTGAACCCGACTTTGTCCTGAGCTTTTTCTTGAAAGCTGCTCTTTGAATCCATCCACTTGCCGGTCTTGGCTATATCATCTATAAGAGGAGTTATGTATTTATTAATAAATATCTCGGCTCCTTCATAACCTTGATCCAAATAAATGGCGCCGATCAACGCCTCTATTGTATTTGCCAAGATTATTTGCCTGGCTCTGCCTTTGTCCTTGCTCTCTCCTTTAGACAATAGAAGATAGCTGTCCATATCAAGCTCCGTGGCGATCTCAGACAGCGTGGCGGCATTTACCAGAGCTGATCGATATGAAGTCAAATCACCTTCATTTTTGCGCGGATACTTGTTGAATAAGTATACGGTTGACACAAGTTCCAGCACCGCGTCTCCAAGAAACTCAAGGCGCTCGTTGTGCTCCATCCCTGAACCTTTGTTCTCGTTTATGTAAGAACGGTGCGTGAAAGCTGTCCTCAAAAGCGATTTGTCTCGGAAAGTCACACCGATTTTTTTCTCAAATGATTCAAATGTCACGATAGCAATACAAAATTAGACTGAATAACAAGCAAAAGCAAAACCGTCATTTTTTAAGAGCCCATCCACGATCTCCTTCGAGTTCCTCAGGATGGTGAAGCAATTGAACCATAATGGCTAGACGAAATGTTCAAAATTCTTTGCGAAAATTGCGGATTTTGAGGAAGCATACCGAGGTACGCTGACGAGAAATACGCAATTTGCAGCAGAATTTTGGACATTTCGGCAGGCAAGCCATGTCTTGCTTTATATCTGGCGGTTAGATCGTGGATGAGCTCTGAGCAAAAGATTAATCGCTTCCGTGATGATAGGCAGTATGTCGTTATAAAAATTCAGATCAGCGATCTCCGATACCTTGAACCACTTGGCGTCATTCAGCCCCCCGGAATTCTCAAGGACAATAGGCACATAGGGCGACTCAGCCAAAAAATAATGCACCTCTTTTCTGATTTTTCCGAGCTCGGGGTCAGACGCGACGTACTCGTTCTTTCCCAGATCGTCTTTAATTTCTACGTCAAGCCCGATTTCTTCCTTAATCTTTCTGATCGTACCCTGCCGAACATCTTCGCCTGTTTCCAATTTACCCTTTGATAACGTCCAGTGGCCGAAGATATCATGAACCAGAGCCAAATATATTTCACCTTTATTCTTGGCGTAGACTACGGATCCTCCCAGCTTTTGCACCGGCATCTCCTCATAAGGAATGTCGGGGTTATGCTTTTTGCTTTTGGAGACCGCGTCTTTCCCGGGTTCTCCCAGCTCTTTATATACCGAGCCGAGCACGCCGTTCACGAATTTGCCGCTATTTTCTCCTCCGAAAGATTTCGCGAGCTCTATGGCTTCATTGATCGCGACCTTGGCCGGAACCTCCTCCCTATCTGAAAACAAAAGCTCATACAAGCCCATGCGCAAGACGTTTCTATCCACTACGGAAATCTTATCCAGCGGCCATTCAGGGGCCGCTTTTTCTATCAGCTGATCCAGATCGGATCTTTTTTTTATAACATTGTCTGTGAGCGAGAGTATAAAAGAGATGTCTGTAACACCCGGAGCAAACTCCTTGGAGTTGCGCCTGACTATGTCCGCTATCTCTCCCGCTTTCTTGGACGCAAAATCCCACTCAAAGAGTGACTGCATCGCTATTGATCTCAAAAGGTGCCGATTGGCCATACTTCTATATGATACACATTAACAGCTGAAGCGGCAATGAAAACCAAATGGTGAAATAACTTATTCTTTCTTTGGTTCAATTCCAAGCTCTTTGTTTTTCGCTTTTTTTCTTTTTTCCATTTTGGCTATCCTTGCGTTCACATCCAAAACTTGCCTGCCTTTATACTTGCCGCAACTTTCGCACGCGTGATGTTTAATATAATTACCTGAACAATTCTCGCACACTGAAAAACGTGTTCCTTTCAACGCGTGGTGAGATCTTCTATTGCCCGTATGTGAACGGGTATGCCTCATTCGTATTACCATATATTAATAAAATAGCACAGGATGATAATAAAAGTCAATAAAAAAAAGACCCCCCTTCTTCCCCTCTTTAGAGGGGAAGTGCTCCGAATATTTATCCGATAAATATTCGGAGCGATGGGGTGTCTCCTTCTCTTCCTTTTTTCTTCATTTTTTAAATTTGCATTTTTTTGGAATTTGTTATTTGGTGCTTCGTGCTTATCTAAAGAGGGAGTGTCTTCTTCTCTTGTTCGTATTCATCCCCGACGCTTCGGTCGGGGCTCCGACCGAAGCGTCGGAGTCGTATATTAGCATCGCGTCCGCCTGCGTGTGTACATTTGCTTAAAATAAAGTAGAATATTTAAAATATGAATAAAGGCAAATATATCACAGCCATATTGTCCGTACTGGTGATCTTCGCAGTCGCCGTTTTTCTCATTGGAGAAAATTCGCGCGTAAACAATAAATTATCTCTTCTGGAAGAAAACGCCAATGATCTCACCGCCGCGGTAAACAGCGCCTACAGCACTCTAAATATTCTTCTTGAAGAGAATAATGAATTGAGAAGCTGGCTCGCGGAAGAGGAAAAAAACCGTTCGTTGGCGGAGGAATACGTAGCAGAAAGTTCAAAAAAATTTGAAGATAAAATAGATGAACTCAACAAAGAACTCAATATACAGAAAAAATACGTCGCTTCCTCCGACATTACAAATATAATAAAAGAATGGAGTCCCAGAGCCATACGCCTGACCTGCGAATTCAAAAAAGAGGGCAAAGAGATAATGGCGCGGGGTTCGGGTATCGTCTATAGAGACGTCACCGCTTCCATAATAACCAATAAACATGTAGTCTCGCGTGATAGCGGAGAAGAGCTTACGTCATGCAAGGCATTATTTCCGGAATCAGGTCTTGAGCTTACGGTTGGCAAAGATCAAGTAAATATAGACAATGAAAGCGACGTGGCTTATCTGGACATTTCATCCGGAACCAATATTCCCATATCCACTTTGAAGCCACTGCCCTTCTGCTCATCCGTTCCAAACCTCGGCGATCAGGTAGTCATACTCGGATATCCGGCAGTGGGATCAATGACTACCGTCACAGCCACCGACGGCATTATTTCCGGCTTTGACGACAAATATTACATTACGTCCGCCAAGATTGAACAAGGCAATTCAGGCGGAGCGGCAATACTCGTGAAAGACAACTGTTTCGTCGGAATACCTACTCTTGTCATCCGAGGCCGGCTTGAATCATTCGCGAGAATTCTCCCCGCGATTAAGAAGTAAATTTTAATATCGGCACCACATGGCGTTATTCATCCCCAACGCTTCGGTCGGAGCTTCGACCGAAGCGTTGCAGTCGTATTATTCGTATCCATTTGTATATTCGTATTAATTCGTATATTAGTATTATTTTATTACTTTAATGGATAATTAAACATCCACTCTACCCCATACTTATCGGTTATCACTCCAAAGAGAGCCCCCCAAAACTGTTTCTCCAGCGGCATGAATACTTCCCCTCCATCGGAAAATTTTGAAAACAAACTTTTTATCTCCTCTTCACTCTCGCAATTTATAGAAAGCGCCACATTGTCACCCACAATCGCTTTATCGCGCATCATGTCGGACGCCAAGATCTCCATGTCCCCTTTCTTCAAACTGGCATGAATAATCTTATCTTTCGCCTCGGGCATTTCACCGGCCATAGGACTCTCGCCCATCGTTTGGAATGTCAATTCTCCGCCAAGGCAATCATTATAAAAATTCATCGCCTCGCGGCATTTATCATCATTGAATCTCAAGTAAGGATTAAGTTTTAGCATATATTTCACAAATTAATATTAAAATTATTCTACTTTGCAATTATTATTTTCAGATTAATTAGTAAATTTTAAGAGCGGCACCGCAGGGCGTTCCCCCTCTTCCCCTCTTTAGAGGGGAAGTCCTCGTTCTTACGAGGGATGGGGTGTCTTTGCTTTTCTGTCTCATTCGTATTCATCCCCGACGCTTCGGTCGGGCCTCCGACCTAAGCGTCGGAGTCGTACCGTGTCCCTCCGTAGCTTATTAACGAAGGGGGATATTAGCATCGCGCCCCCATTCGTGTGCACTTTTCGTCATGTGGTATCTACCTTTTTTATGATTTGACTGTGGCACCACATGTGCGACGTAATTACGAGCGTAATTACGTCTGTAATTACGAAACATACCCCAGCTTTTACCCTAAAACTTAATTGCTTTTGGAGCTGTTTTTGTGTTTTACAACCAATGAATTTTAATATAATGTTCCGTTTAGAGTCGCCGCCGAGCGGCACAGGCCGAAACGCTGCCTTAAAGCGTAATCAAGCACATACAAAAAGGAATATTCATGATGCCAATCACTCCATCTCTAGGAGAAGATCTCTTGGAACTCGGAAAACGCTGCAGCGCAGTCTACATATGCCCCAAAGACGGCTCCGTACGCAAGGGACCTCTGGTTGCCTACGCTGGAAAAGACGGCAAAGGACGGAATCTAGTCGGAGATATTTACTTCAACTTCCGGCGGATCGAAGTGCACCCGAAAGTGGTCGAGGCATTCGCCGTGGCGGCCTGGAACAAAATCTTCAAACGAGGTTTGCTCGGTTCATTCGATACCGTCTGCGGTATTCCGCATGGCGGTCGGACGTTCGGTCAAATGCTTGCTCTCGTCGCAGGCAAGCGGTTCGCGTACGCGGAAAAGAAGCCGAGGCCGACGGAAGCAGGCAAAAAACAGGAGTACACCTGGGACCTCTCGCAGTTTGATTTTGAAAAGGGCGAGCGTGTCGCGATCGCGGAAGACGTTTTCAACAACTTCCAGAATACCGATAGCACCCTCGCGGAAATCGTCGTCACGGGAGCGAACGTCGTGCTACTCGTCGGGGCGCTCAATAGGTCGCCGGTTTATGACACTATCTATACGCCAAAGGCCATTCCGTTCGCGGGACGCGTGATTCCGGTCATCGCTTCCATTCGCGAAGCGTATCCCGAATACAAGCAGGACGATCTCGCTGTCGCGGCCGATGTCGCGGCCGGAAATGTAGAGTTTGAAGTGAAAAAGAACTGGGCGCGTCTCTGCGCGGCCATGCAACAGTAATTCTCAAACCAAACGAAAGGAAAACACAGTATGAAAAAGACAATGACACCGGCGGAACGATTGATCGTTGCCGCCGACTTCAAACCGCAAGCGTTACAGGGTAATAGGAAATGGCTTGCAAATGATCAAGGGCTACTTCGTCCGGAGTTGCGCTATCAGGTCAGGGAAAGTGTGATTCGACTTGCCAACTTTCTCAAAGGAACCGGAGTCTACCTCAAGGTGAACTCCGCCCTACGAGCCGTCGGCTACGATCTGATCGGTGAAATCCACTCGCACGGCTTGCGGGTCTTCGCTGACCTCAAGCTCATCGACATCGGCGAGACGCTGTCCACTGATGGCATTCTCCTTCGCGAAGCGAAGCCGGAACTCTTGACCACTATGTGCGTTGCGGGTGTTTCCGCGATGAAAGCTCTCAAAAATGAACTGCCGGACACGGAGGTGCTCGGCGTGACGGTTCTAACAAGTCTCAGGGACGCTGACACGCAAGCGATGTTCACCTGCTCGACCGAGGAAGCCGTCATGCGGTTCTCTCATGTGGCGGCAGATGCGAAGATCGACGGACTCATCTCGTCTCCCAAAGAGGCGGAAGTGCTCCGTGCGAAATTCGGCATCGTCTTGTCACTCAACACTCCGGCCATCAGGCCGACGTGGGCAATTGTCCCCGGTGACGACCAAAATCCGGAGCGGATCATGACTCCCGCGAAGGCCATCGTGGCCGGCGCGGATCGCATCGTGGTCGGCCGTCCGATCGTGAGGGCTACAGACCCATACGACGCGGTCATGCGAACGATAGAGGAGATCGCCTCCGCGGTTGGTTGAGTATTCCTCATCTTTAACAGCCTCAAATAGGGGCTGTTTTTTTATATAGGACTTACGCATTTTCTGTCATTCCCGCGAAAGCGGGAATGACACCACTCGGGGTTGTGAGAGGTTAACAGTGACGGGGATGTCCGGCAACTCTCCTTACACTCCTCCTGAATAGGCCTTCTTTAATTCCTCAATGTCAAACTTTTTCATCTTGAGAAATGCTTGAGTCACTCGTTGGATCTGCTCTGGCGTGCCCTGGCTCATCATCTCATCCATTTCTTTCGGAACAATCTGCCAGGAAACCCCGTACTTATCTTTGACCCAGCCGCATTGCTCCGATTCTGGAAAAGCGGATAGTTTTTTCCAGTAGTAATCAATTTCTTTTTGGCCTTCGCAATTAACCATAAAAGAAACCGCTTCATTGAACGCAAAATCGTGCATAACACTGCTTCCATCCATCGCCGCAAACCACTGATCTTCAAGTGTAAAATCAGTAAACATAATTGCGCCTTCCTTGTTTGGTTCCATGCCAGCTGCATAGCGAGCAATGGCGCCACGCTTCGCATCCTTAAAAACAGACATGTAGAAGTTTGTTGCTTCTTCTGCTTTGTCGCATTCAGCGCTCACAAATAGCAGTGACGGAATAATAAACGGTCGCTCATCACCTTCTGGGTTAGTTAATATCAGTTGCCATGATAAGCCATACTTATCCTGTATCCAGCCGTAACGCTCACTGAACGGATACTTATCTAGAGCCATAAGCACTTTTCCGCCATGCGACAATTTACGCCAAAGCGCGTCTAGCTTTCCTTGTGCATCATCGTCTTTTGATGGATCAAAATTAAGCATGAACGACACAGACGGATTGAATTTAAACAACGGTCCCGCAGAAATAGCCATAAATTTGTAGCCGCTAAGTTCAAACGAAACAACATCACAGTCTCCGGAGGGCGTGTCGTGAATAACGGAAGATTTAGTTATCTTTGAATCAGGAAGCAAAGAAGTATAAAATTCCACTGCTTCTTTCGCCTCTTTATCAAACCAAAGATGAGGGGTGATTTTTTGCATATGTTTTTTTATTACGATGCTCGCATAAAATAATTAAATTGAAATGAATGATAAAGCAGTGTTTTAATTTGCCCGGCATATTATCATTTTTATTAATAAATAATCAACCTCATAATGATATCCTCAGACATAAATTTTAAGAGCGGCACCGCAGGGCGTTCCCCCTCTTCCCCTCTTTAGAGGGGAAGTCCTCGTTCTTACGAGGGATGGGGTGTCTTTGCTTTTCTGTCTCATTCGTATTCATCCCCGACGCTTCGGTCGGAACTCCGACCTAAGCGTCGGAGTTGTATATTCGTATCAATTCGTATATTGGTATCGCGTGAGCTTTTCGTTAAGCGGTGTCAACATCAATTCAAGTTTACAAAAGCAAATTAATGGATAATATACATATGTAGAAACCTTACACCAAGCACACAAAATTATGAATAATCACTGGACCGAAGTTGAGACGCTCGCCCTTGAAAAGGTTGTGAAATTTGAAGAAATGGTTCCCGTTGGTGTCTGCGTCCTGGAGAGAATGCGCAAAATTGGCGGAAACATAGTCATGATATGCGGCCCAATGACAACCGGTGGCAGAGGGTCTCTTACCGCTAATATGGAGTATTTCAAAAAAACGCAAGCTTTTGCCAGCTTTCGCGGACTTTTTATTTTTGATCAAACTCCATTTGAAGGAACCATGCAACGGCTCAGCGAAGGCCACCGCCATCGTAAACAGTACTGCGTTGAGATACTGCATATCTTCTATCGTCAAATTTTCAGTCGGCGATTGATTGACGAACTCATGTTTCTGCCGGATTGGGCAAGCTCAACAGGCGCCAGCTGGGAACGGCAAGAAGGAACCGATCTTGGTCTCAAAATATCCGATTATCCGCGGGAATGGCTCCCCTTTATTGAGGACTGACATATAGCGAATACTTAACGACCGAACGCTTCATTGCCAGTAGGTCTTTTTTCATTCATAAATATTTTTTCAAATTCCGAAACTCATAGTGAACTTGATTGGCATAAATCGCCGGAGGAGTAACATTTTCCGATATCGTATGTATGCCCAGTGCAAGACTGCCTGTCTTTGGTATGGGAGCTTATCGGTTGAGTAGGTATACAACAAGTAAAATCAATCCGCCCCGCCAGCTAATATCTGAAACAATTAGATTTGCCATTATTTTCTTTTGCCATGAATCAGGCAGGAGTTCTCCCGACCGATCCTCTTCCCCATGGTTCAATTGAGCATCCAAATGCTGAAGTTCAAATATGCGGCAAAACTCACCCACAGGATGTAAGGCACCAGAAGCCACGCGGCCAGTTTTGAGATTTTGGCGAAAATAATAATGGTGGCTAGAATGGCGAGCCAGAGGAATACAATCTCAATCAACGCAATTCCGATATTGTTCAGGCCGTTTATGGTGAGCGAAGTCCAACCAAAAAAGATAATTGACCACAGCGTGTTCAAGACCAGCTGGGCGAAGAAAAAGAAAATCGCCCACCGCCGAATCCGCAACATCCTTATATTCTCAAGTATGTTGGGATGTTGTTTATTATCCTGAGGAACTTTAAAGGACCAGATGAGAAAAAGTGAAATGCCCATCAGGGCGTAAAGCGCCGTCCAAACTGGACCGAACACCCACGCCGGAGGATTGAATTCCGGCTTCACAATTCCCGCGTACCAACCAGCGACCGATGACATGGTAAAAACCGAGCCAATAATTCCCGCTGACTCGGACACCGCGACCGCAATGACCAATTTGAAAAAATTATTTATGCGCATATATTTGTATCAGTCGCCTTCTACGACATCCTTACAAACTCCAGTTTGTAAGGATGTTATTGAATGCGCTGAAATGATTTGAGAAAGCTGACGAACGTTTTGCCGTATGGCGAAAGTGTGTGTTCAACGAACTTGCCGCGGTATTTCTTATTGATCAGACCCGCTACCAGGAGACGTCGCGTGTGCTCACCGAGTGTTTTTTCGTTAGCGTCAAGTGCGGTAACAATATTGTCCAACGTAGCCCCTTTGTTATCAGAGATGTATAACAAAATCTCAATTCGGTAATGGTTCGCCATCCCCTTCAAATGCCGCTCCATCTGTTTTGCCGTTTTTACTTTTACCATAATCACATTATACACCACGTCCTTACATTCTCAAGTTTATAAGGATGTTATTTGTTAAGGATTAAAGAAGAGTTTTTATTTGTCCTGCATCCTTTTGTTTTTGACTGAACTTGATTATATCTTGACCTCTTGGCCTGTCCCATGAAACGTTATCTTTTCATTTTCTATTAAAAAACCCTGACTGTCCCGTAAGAATTTAACTGAGTACTTAAGGTCTTTCAATTTTGCCTTATATTCCTCCTCCTTTTCTTCTTTATAATGGCATTTTATGAGGAACGGGACCAATCCGAGTCCTTTAAGTTCCGATTTTTGGACGTTCTCTGGCGCATGAGATGTGAGTTCAATAGTTGGACCCAAAATTGATGATCCCGCGCTTGTGCCGATGTAAATTTTGTCCTTCAATAATGCATTTAGCATTTTATCAAAACCTGTTTTTCTAAATGCTTTGAGCAGATAGTAAGTATTGCCGCCTTCCACTTGAATTACATTTTTATCCGAGAAGAATTCCCTGAGCTGTCTAGCGGTTTTGTCCTCAATGTCATATTCTTCAAATTTGTAACCGCTTTCAGCAATATCTTTCTCAAGCTTTCTAACGTAGTCAGTATTTGAATCTCCCTTAGAAGCCGTGATCACATAGCCGATTCTCATCTCTTCCTTTGGTATACCTGTTAAAGCGTAACCTTCGGCTAAAAGAAAACTTAAATCTGACGCAAGGATAATTTTCATAATTTACATTAAAAAAGTAAGTTTTTGTCACTCCAATTAATCTATGCTCAATGTTATCTTGTTAAAAAATTAAGTAAAGATCGTAATTATAAATAAATATGAAATGAAAACTTATGACACGAAAATCATTAGATTGCAGAAAAATACCTAGCGAAATAAACTGTGACTTGAAGATGACTGGAAGCGAGGAGCATTTGCTACCTGCAGCTGTTCAGCATGCAGTCTCCGCGCACGGACACAAAGACTCGCCTGAACTTAGAGAAAAAATCAGAAAGTCACTCGAAGACGAAACCGAATGAAGATTCCTCCGGGCGGAGCCCGGAGGAATTATAGATACCTAAATTTTACAAAACAAAATAATGCCCATTGTGTTTTTATTTTACGCTCCAGACTCCCATTTTAATTAGAAAAATGTAATATACTACGATCGTGGCTAAATTATATACACCCCTGTAAGCGCAGGGAATTATTCATCTCCATGCATTAGTTTTTTTGGAATTTGGTATTTGGTGCTTGGTGCTTACTTTTGTGTGCTTTTCGTTAAGCGATATCTACCATAAAAAGAACCGTCGCAGATGCAATAACTTCTTAAGAATCAGTTTATTAAGTCCATAGTTGCTAAATTAAATAAGTACAAAAAACCGCACAAAGCGGTTTTTTGTTTATCTTTATAACTTATTTTTCTTGTTCGTCCATTTTCGTAGCGGCTTCTGGAGTAGATACGCTTCTGCCCATGAGAAAGAGCTTGATGATAGCAATAGCTAGCAACCAGTACACAAGCATTGCAAGTAGTGTTGTCCACTCAAAAGTTGACCCTTCTACAATTCTTGATGTTTTAAACACGCCCATAAAAGGCGCGGTGAACGGATAGGTTACAGAGTAGATAAGACTAGTAAAACCTGCTGATGCATTAGCACCAAGAAGCTTGAGAGCAAACCTGATTAGGAGTAAGGTTTCGATTATTCCCAAGATATACCAAACAATCTGCGTTCCGCGGTAGAGAGGCTTCGTACGAGGTGAAATTGATGAATCCATAATTATTTGATTAGCTGTTACTACTCAATGATAGCATGTATATGAAGATATGTATGCTTAGCACATGCCGATTTATATACCTACGCCAAAAGACTTGATTTCTCTTCTTATGCTCGCCCTGCTTAAGGACTTTCGAACTTTAGACTGGGCTGAAGAATATAAATATCCTACAGTGATTCTCTCCCAAATGAAGCAGTTACTGGCCGAGCATCAGGAAGGGTAACCCCGATTTGCCAGCTGTTTGCCCTTGTGGCGAGCTTTGTCCAACGAACCCACCCTTGTCACCAATTACCACCACTACCCACCGGTTTGACCAAAATTTCGCCTCTAAAACGATTTGCTTAATTTCCGAAAAGTTAAGCAAATATGACTGATCTATCCGAACACCAAAACCTTATCCGAAGTCTCAACCATTTTGAGTAAATCACTCATCGTGGAAATAGGGCACGTGGCGACATCTTTCTTGCCACGAATTTCCAAACAGGTTCCACAAGCCAATATCGTTCCTTTCAACTCTTTGTATTCAGTCACTTTCTTGGAAATATCAAAATGCTCACTGTCGGGGATGGTGTCTAGTTCCGATCCTTCATTCATCAAAAAGGTTTCAACTTGATGACCTGCTTTAAGTGATGTGATCGCAAAACGGAACGTGTTCCAAACACGCTCCGGTTTATTTGATTGTAAAATGATTCCGATTTTCATAAATTATATTTTATTATTTTTATCTTTAGGCGGTCCCCACTGCCAACGCGGTTTTTCGCCCTTCCAATAACCGAAAGTGAATACGAGCGCAAGCATAAGCAGAAAGCCAAAAAGTACGGCACCAGGTGCGTCGTCGGTGTCTCCGATGTAAACACCGACAACAAGAATAGCTATGCTGATGGCTACGACAAGCCAGCCCTGCCATTTCACCGGCACCCAGCCCCAGCCATAGAGCCGAGCTTTGAACCAATAGCCCTGCGGGTTGTCTTTTAAATAAGCAATATATTCTTTGATCATATGTTTGTATCTTTATGCTCTAATAATTTCTCGGCTGGGGAGATACCACCGAGCCCCCACACCAAATAACTTCAAACTATCCTCAATATGTTTTCTCAGCAAACATTTCAATTTGGTGTGGGGGCACCCCAGCCATCCTCTTTTAGCTTTTAGTCAATATATTCTGCTCGTGTTTCCGATTCGTTCATAATCAAAATATACAACAAATTAAGGGTTTTTGGAAGAGCAGAAACGAGTTATCCCCAATTCATTGAAAATTAATCTTTTCTCTGGTATACTGTGCTAGTAGTGAAAACTACCCTCGCCTGAAGGATACCAGGATTGTATTTATACCCCGCCCGAGCTTTACTGCTCGGGTGGGTTTGTTTTTGGACTGTATTGTAAAAATTGCGCAAGATTTTCGGCAGGAATGAATTTATCAGCCGCAGTTTGAAGTTCTGTACTCATCCGATTACGAGTACAAACAATAACTACTTTTTTACCTTTACTCTTTAGATATCCTAATAATCCACCGAAATCACTATCACCGGAGAAAAGCATAACCGTGTCGTATTTATCAATTTTCTGCAACATCGTCATAGTCATTTCTACATCAAAATTGCATTTTGGAAATTTCCCAACAAAAGTGCCGTCTTCATCGTAATGAGGAACCATTTTTATGATTTTCGTTTTTACTTGAAAACCTGCTCTGCCCGCTTTATCAATTCGCCAAACTGATTTATTGTGCTTGTCTTTTCCTTGATCTTCACTAAAATGACCATAATAGAAAAACTTTTTCAGAGGAGAAACCCAGTTGCACACTTTCGCTAATTTTATAATATCTACTTCTATTGAAATCCTAAATTTATTTTCTTCAGGCCAAAAATCCTTTGCCCACGGACGAACATTGCCAAAATCAATAAAAACAAAAACCCTTCCAAATTCCAACGGATCAAAGAAGTAATATTGTGCTTTAAAAGCATCAATTTCCATAAAAATATTTTATCACAAATCCCCCTTAAACGTCTTACTTTGTCCGCCAAAGCTTTACTGCGTCCGTCTCTTTGATTTTTCATCCCGAACCTACTATTATAGAAATATAAGTGATAAATTCCTGTTTCTAAGGTTTTGTACCAAAAGAGCGTGTCCTAGGTCTAGGGCCCGCTCTTTTGGTTTTTACCATATTTTGTACAAGTATTTTTTATCAATTACTTTTCTCAGGTCCTTATTTTTTCCAGTAAAGTAATCTTTAATGGCTTCGCTCACAAGGTCGGATAATTGCATCGCGTTCACATACTCTGAATTAACGTGCGTGATATGCTTAATTCGCTTAATCGTCTTGGTATTAACACGCTCGAATAAATATTCATCAAAACTACTAAAATAATCGCCGTTATACATTCTCCTGTCGGCGCGATCTATCACAATTTCCGACTCTGTTAATTTCTGCTTCTGCGTAGTAAATAAAACGAGTTTGGATAAATTATAATCATCAAATATATTATGGAGCTTCGCGTGACCAGCCGTTGCAAATTTACCTTTATATGTCTGTTTGTCTACTAAACGATAATAAACTGGAATACCGATTTTGTTTATAATCGCAAGCAAATCCATGTACATCGGAAGCGGAATGATGGTTGACTTTATCTCGCTTCTAAAACCGTATTTCCGGCGAATTTCCATAATCTCATTTTCCAGCGCGAACAATTTTACAGAATCAAGATAAGTTGCGCTAAGGATATAAAACAGACTCGCCCCAGTCGGGATTTTGTTTCCGGTTGCATCAGTTTCAAACGGTTTTCCCGGATCGCCTGATTCATCTATTAATATGTAATGTTGAATGTTAGCCATAACTTTAGTGTTCCGAAAATTTGTTTTATCAAAATTTCAGACATCTTTCGACTTTCTATCGACTATCATTAGGCATAAACGTTCACCTTCTCATCTACGTAATTGTCATATACGTGCAAATAAACCTTATGAGTTCGGTCTTCGCAATCATCTTTGCTGTATGTCGGTTCTGGGAGCTCGTCGTAAAGGATTTCTTGGATAGTAATTTTTACGTCCGCTTGCGTCTCCTGTTTTTTCTTCCAGTCCAGCACCAGCTTTTCATTTTTCAGTTTGGCCAGTAATTCTTTGGCGACTTTTTTGACTTGATCGACTTCGGCAGGATTCAAATCTTCTTTCCGGAGAATATCGAATACGGCCAGTTCTTCTTCGGTAAGATTCTCGGAAACGGCGCGGCGAT
>MHSK01000009.1 GCA_001821295.1 Candidatus Taylorbacteria bacterium RIFCSPLOWO2_12_FULL_43_20 | reverse complement strand
CCTTCTAGACCCACTCTGCTAAAATTTGGATATCACCTCGTCAGTGATATTTACAAACCAATCATACAAAATTGTATGACATATTATTTAGGTGTGGATCTCCACAAGAAAACTCAAACATGGGTTCTTTTGAATGAAGAAGATGATACACCGGTTTTTAGCAGAGAGTATTCAGTCTCTCCAAGTGAAGTGGCTCGGGCGTGTAAAGATGTTTCAAAATTTGGCAACATTGTGGCCGCTATTGAACCAGTCTGTGGTTGGCAATGGCAAGTCGTCCAAATGAGAGAAACGAGAATAACTGTCCAAGTAAGCAATCCTCGTAAAACAACGGTTATTGCCAAGTCATTACAAAAAACAGACAAGAATGATGCTCTCACTCTCGCACTTCTTGTCCGTACAGGACTTCTCTATACTAGTATTGAAGTCTCTCCGGAAACTAGAAAACTCCGTGCCCTTGTCCGGGAGCGGAGTTTTCTAGTGCAATTACGTGCAAGTATACAATGCCGACTGGAAGGTGTCGTAACCCGAGAAGGGCGACATCTTCTAGAAGGAGCAACCTCATCAAAGAAGGGTGCCTCGGTCATTTTAGCAAGCGCAAACCACGAATGGAAGCGCTCCATTCATATCAAAGGTGATATTACAAAATACATAGATGAGATAGAGATTGAGTTAAAACAAGAAATCCGAACGCCTCTCCTGAAGCTTCTCACCACCATCCCGGGAGTTGGTGTGATCACGGCTCTCACTTGGATAGCAGAGATTGGAGACTTTTCTTTGTTTAAAACACCAGAGAAGTTATGTGCCTTTGCTGGACTGGTTCCAACAGAGAGATCATCAGGTGGTGTTCAAAAGTTAGGACATATTACCAAAGCAGGTTCTACCCATCTACGCTACATGGCAGTGGAAGCTGCCATGCATATTCGTAATGAACCAAAGACAGAAAAGTTGTATGAATTTTATGAAAAAATCAAAACCAAAAAAGGAGCCATGTGTGCCAGAGTAGCATTGGCTCGAAAAATGCTCTCCATTGCCTGGTATATGGTTAAAAAGAATGAACCGTATACTCCACAACCATCACATATTCTTTCTTCTGTGCACCTACCATTGCGTGGTGATCTCGTACACACGCTCTAGTGTTTAACACTGTGGCGCCGATTGAGACACCCGATACACGTTTGACGTCATGTCCCAACGTAAATGTTGAGGACGAATAGTCGAGTGGGTTTATTCACTTTCTTAAGCAAGTGTATCTTTGGTATGTGCACAGAGGATGGAAAAAGTCTAAAAAACAAAGCAAGAAAAACAAAACGGCTCTGTACAGAGCTATTTTAAGTTATACACAGGGTCTATAGTCGAGCTTTACACATGGGGTTGGGTTCCCAATGCTGTGGATATGTTCCACGCCAATTTCACGAACTATCTCAAAAACATAGTCACTTCCAAGTTGTCAGAAGATAAGGTTAGCCAAGCTTTGATGAGTTTAAGTACTAGCCCTGAAAAAAGCATTGTTCAGCAAGAACATGGATCGTTTTTAAATCTGGTACGCTTGAAGCAGAAAGGATTAAGCGAAACTAAATTAGATAAATCGATTAAAGATCATCTGGACAGATACTTCTACCTAAAACACCTATGGATAGGCAAGGAAGGTGTGTACACGACAGAATATTATAAGCAAGAAATTGATAAGTTTATTGCTTCAGGTGAAGACGCCGGAGAGTTGCTCCAAAAAGAGACAGACATTCTTAAAGAAACTATCGATGAGCGAAAAAAACTGATCAAAGAATTAAAACTTGACAAAGACCAGATCAAGTTTTTCGATATTTACGCTGACTTTGCTGTAACGAAACTGTTTAGACGCGACACTCAAATCTTCTGGTCATACAAGATGGACTTTGTTTTTCAAGAGCTGGCCAATCGGTTCGGCATTTCCTTTATGGAAAGTCGATTTCTATTCCCGAATGAGATAATTGAAGGGTTAAAGGCCAGCAAACTTGCAGCTGAGTTGAAAAAAGAAGTGGCCGAACGAACTAAGTATTGCGTTTATTATGCTGAAAAAGGGCTCGACATTTTATATTTCGGCGGTGAAGCCAGGAAATTGGAAAATAGTTTGCAGTCAGCTTCATTGGAAGGAATAACCGAGCTAAAAGGCCAAACCGCTTGTGTCGGCAAGGTTACCGGTAAGGTCAGAATCATAAACTCCATTGCTGATATGAGAAAAATGGAACAAGGCGACATTTTGGTCAGTATTGCAACGAATCCGGATATTGTTCCCGCCATGAAAAAAGCGGGCGCAATCGTCACCGAACAGGGTGGAATAACTTCCCACGCAGCCATTGTGTCGCGTGAATTAAGGACTCCGTGTGTCATCGGTACCAAAATTGCCACTAGAGTCCTAAAAGATGGAATGATCGTTGAGGTGGATGCGAATAAAGGTATCGTAAAAATTCTGGGAAAATAGCTTTGACTAATTATGCAACCGAGTAATCAAAACAAGGAGACGTGGCTGGAATTTGTCTGGCCCGGGTATCATTGGTACCAAGGTATTAATCCGGCGTTTGCTTATATAGAGGACATTCCAAAGTTAGGCTATAGATTTTCGAAGTTTGCCGTAGGCTATTCGAGAGGAACCGAGTCTTTCTATTACATTAAAGACGAATTTGAGAACTACGGAGCAGAATTTTTTGAGGAAATAAAGAAAGACCCTAATTTGCTCAACAAAATTCTGGCCAAGACCAATAGCGCGGCGGAAGCGATTTTTAAGCTGGGCAAAAAATGGCAGGATCTGGATTTTACGAAACTGAACAATAAAGAACTTCTTGCTTGTCACAAAGAACTGTTTAAGTGGGACAAACAGCTTTGGCGAAATGGCCAGATCCCCAATCTGCTTGAATTGCACAACAGTTATTTAACCAACTATGTTCAAAAAGTCATCAAAGAAACTTTCCCGTATAAAAATTCGAGCGAAGTTTTTTCCATTTTTACCACTTCGACCTATGAATCCGTTTCGCAACAGCAGGATCGAGCTTTTCTCAAATTGCTTGGCCAAGCGAAGAATAAGAACATCGCGGGACTTCTGGAAAAACATTGGAAACAATACACCTGGATGACTTATGGATGGGCTGGTCCGGCGCTTTCGCTGGATTATTTCCAGGAATGTTTTGAGCGGGCAATAAAAGATCAAACGATTAGCCGGAAGATTGAAGAGTCGTCAGTCCAGAAAGCAAAAATATTATCGGAACAGTCGGCGCTGCTCAGGAAAATGAGTGCCACCGACAGAAAATTGGTCATACTTTTACGATCTCTTCTCGAACAGAAAGCTAAGCGCGTCGACGGCCACTCCCTGACCTACTTTCTGGCAGAACAAATGATGGCAGAAATCGGTAAGCGCGTTGAACTTTCGATGGATTTGATGAGGATGGCGCCGCCAGATGATGTGGCAGGTCTGTTTAAAATCGTGAATAGAAAACGCCTTCAAGAAGAGTATTACCGCGTTTTGTTGTGGTTTGACGAAAGCGGATTAAAGAAGCTGGTTAGTAAAGAAGCGGAGGAAAAGCTGAAGTATATTCAAGACCGATTACCAAAAGCGGAAGTAACGGATGAGATAAAAGGCCAATTGGCTTATCGCGGTAATGTAAAAGGAAAAGTCAGAGTTATTTTAGATATTAAGGATAGCCATAAACTGCAGCCAGGAGAAATTTTAGTGACCAGAATGACTGACCCGAGTTATGTGCCGATCATGAAAATCGCCGGGGCTATAATCACTGATGTCGGCGGCATAACTTGCCACGCCGCCATCGTCTCCCGTGAACTTGGCATTACTTGCGTTGTGGGCACCAAAATCGCCACCAAAGTACTGAAAGACGGAGATTTGGTGGAGGTGGATGCTAACAGTGGTACAATTAAAATCATCAGATAACCAACTTGGTATGAGCAACAGCTTTGAACATCAAGAAAGTAAAGAGGAGCCCGAACAATTTATTGTCGTCGAGGTGTCAGATTTGGATGGCGGAATAGTTGGGTATGAGGTAATGCCGCTGGCTCAAGCCAAGAAGCAGAACGATGACCCAAATGTTCAAAAATTACCAGATAAAATGCCTGGCGCTTTACACGGAAGCGATCCGGATCGAGAAGTATTTTGGAGAGAAATAAGCAATGACGAAGGGCCAATGTCCAAAGAGCAAGCCGAAGATTATTCTAAAACATGGGGAGGTTTGGCGACCATGAAATGGGATGAATACACTGCTAAATGGAACAAAAAAACATCTCCACCCAAAATGGAAGAAGAACTTTCTTCAAAAGACATGCTCAAAGGTGAATTGGTTAAAATTGAAGGAGAAAGTTTTTTTCTCGAACATAAAGATGGCGGTTTATCGTCCAATTCAGAGATTTTAGATTTCGTGCGTAAAGAGTGGCCCTATGGTGGGGCTGCGTTAAAAAATATGAATGATGGGTTGACAAGGGATGAGCTCGAAATCATCAGAGACAATAAAGGGCAAATCATCGGAATATGTAGCTATCTAGTGCACAAAGAAAATACAAAGGATATGACTGGGGACGGCCATTTGTCTATGACTCTGATAAAAAAAGAATACAGAACAGGAAAAAGTTTAGGATCTTTTATAACTAAGAAAGCCGTCGAAAGGATCATAGACTCTGCTAAACAACGGACGGGGTTTAAGCCGCCGGTAGTGGTAACTGGCGAAGCTTTGACCGAAGGCGGATGGTCGCTTATGCAAAAAATAAGCGCTGATTATGGAACAGATGTTCGATTCGATATAGGTTCAGATGCTTTGCTTTTTTTAATGTATCAAGTTAGAGGGTTAAATTATTAGATTAATTATAAAACATGAAAAATATTGAAACTGCAACAAGCGTCGAGCGGAAGGAGTTCGGCAAGAATGTTCACGTTGTTCTTGAGTTTTTAAGACATGCCACACCGGGGAAAAATCCGGACGGGACTTCGGCCGATTTTATTACCGAAGGAGGCAAAGAAATGGCGAAAGAGTTGGGTAAGACAAGGCCAGAGGAGGAAAAGATCGCCGGTTACAGTTCACCAGCAAAAAGAGCTCAAGAAACTGGAGACTTGTATTTGGATAATACAGATGAGAGCATAGAAGTCATAAACCGGAAACTGTCTGAAATCCCTGCCGGTTACCCTAAACAGAAGGAGGGAAATACATTCAGAATGAAAACTAAGCAGGAACTTGCGCCTGTCGCCGGTTTTGCAAAGATAATGCCACTTGCTCAAGCGTACGCGAAAGAACAGAAAGAGGCCGGTTCAAAGACTGATGCTTTGACTCACATCATTCAGTTTTATTTAGACAATCCGGAATTATGCAGAGAAAACGGAGTGGACCTTCCGAGAGACTCGGCTTCCGCGATTGCTTATAGGGTTGCTACCGAATTAAGAATGACGGAACGTCTTTATGAAGACACTGACATACGTCTCATTAATGTTTCGCATGGCCCGAAATTGGAACCATTTCTCAAAGAGATTGTAGGTTTTGAAAAATTGGAAGATATAGGCGGAGCGGTCAAAGAGGGAGAAGGTTTGCAATTTGAAGTAGATATTGATGACCAGAAAAATAAAAAAGTGACTCTTGTTTTCAGAGATAAAAAATACGAGTTGACTCCACGGCAGATCGATACTATTTCTGAATTGTCGGAAGAGTATAAAGAAAAAATGAAGGGGGAGAAAGAAAAGACTCAATAATATAAAAAAACAAGCCCGGCTCCTGTGAAGAAGTCGGGCTGTGTTGTTTAAAGACTCGTGCTTAGCCGAGCGGGATGAAATTGATGCTCGGTGGAAGGAACTCATCATTCCTGTCCTCTATGAGAATCATCTCACCCTCTTGAAGGTCGGTCCGTAGGTCGGGGCGGTCCTTGAGGGACGTTCCAGCCAAGGCGGCGGCGACGGCGTTGAGAGTCGGTGCATGGCCGAAATACATGGTTTCAGCGTTGCCGACGGCGCTGTGTGCTTTTTCGGCGGCCAATATCTCTTCTGCGGCAAGCTTGCCGAGCCGATCCACGGCTGCGATTTGTTCCTTGGAGTATGCCGCCAAGTTGCCACCGTGTTCCTTGTGAGCTCCTTCCATGACGGCACGGTCGTCGCTGACCTCCGGAAAGAGGTGCGTGATTTCCACAAGAGGCGCGTCTTTTTCATCAATCTGCCCCACTGTGACCATGACGGCACAGTATGCCGTTCGTAAAGCCGCAGAGTGGCCGATGAGTTCTAGGCGAACAATCGCTTCGTCTCCTAAGCTGTCAAGCAGCCGTGCCGCCTGTTCCCGGGCCTTCTGGATGTCCAGGTGCCGGTGGACGTTACTGATTCCATCGTAATTTTTTGCCGCAAAATGTCGGACAAGGATTCTTTTCATATAAGGATTTGCTCTCGTATTCAGTACTCAAAACACCTGTACATCAGGTGTCTAACGCCAATTTATGCGCGAGTCTGTCAAAGAGCCGGTTAAAACCATATTAGCATAGTTTAAAGGTACTGTCAATAGTTTGATATTGTCTAAGAATAGTGGTTAAATTAAATCAATTAATCCCAAAAATCATAAAAATTTTTACAACACGTCATGCTAGAGAGAAATAATTATCACGAAATCATAAGAAAGTATGAGAATTCCTTTTGATAAAAAATGGCAGTTGTTTCTAAAAGAGGACTACGCGAATTACTTTTTCGTTTATTCTACTTGGGAAGGATATACGTATATGCCCGAAAAATGGGGTTTTGAAAATGGACGTTTTATGGCGGCGGAATTCATAAATGGCGCGTGTAATTTATTTATGCCTCAGGAATACTACGACGAGATGAACCGGCGGAATTATCGATCTCTTTTTGGCGAACCGGAGAAATGGGATAAGCTCCACAAAATAAACGATAAGGCTTCCGCGGAACTTTTTGCTTTTTCACGACATCTTCTGGAGAAAGACCCGAAGAAACTTTCAAATAAGCAAATTTTAGATATTCTTCGTGAATTTTTTCGGATACAGAATCTTGTCCACGTACCAAGAGGCCCGATTTGGCAGATGGAAACTCCTGATAACATTCTGAACAATTATTTATATTCATATTTGGAGGAACAGAAAAAAGAAAAGAGGTCCGAGATTGATACCGGAGAGGCTTTTAGAATTCTGACTGCACCGCTTGAAGACAGTATTTTAACAAAAGAGAGGTATGAATTGGCTTCAGTCGCTTCTATAACGGATAAAAAGAAAAAGGATCAAAAACTGGAGAAACATGCAGTCAAATACGAGTGGTTGGAGTACGGGCTTCAGGGCAGGATATTATCAAAAGATCATTTCCAGAGAGAACTTGAAGAAATCGAAAAGGAAGGTTCACAAACTGTGCTCGAAAGAATTAAAGAATTTAAAGCAAAAACCATTCAGGAACAGAAAAAAATTATCAAAGCATTAAATATCGGTAAAACTCATCAAAGAATTTTCAAAATAGTGAGAGGCTCTCTTTTTTCTCGGCTTTATTCAAAGTATGCTCAGTTCTATGCCTACTATTGTCTGGAGGGACTTTTAAAAGAGATCGGTTCAAGATTTTCACTAAGTTTAGAGGAGACTAGATTTCTTTCCATAAAAGATTATGAGTCGATGCTTGCCAGATCTGGTGCTGATAAAACAAATTGGGGATCCCTGGCTCGATCGCACAAATCGCACAGTCTTCAGATTTCAGATGAAGGTCAGACAGAAATATGGACAGGTGAGGATGCTGATAGGGTAATGAAAAAAGTGAAATGGAAAGAAGGCTCTGTTGAATCGAGTCAATCCGACGAGATAAAAGGCCAGCCGGCTTTTAAGGGGCAGGCAAAAGGAAGAGTAAAGATAATAAATACGGTTCAAGAACTGGCCAAAATGCATTCCGGAAATGTCCTGGTTTCTCATATGACAAATCCGGATATAGTTCCTGCAATGAAGATGGCAGTTGCCATAGTAACTGACCTCGGTGGTATCACCTGTCACGCCGCGATCGTCGCCCGCGAATTCCGCAAGCCTTGCGTGATCGGCACCAAAATCGCCACCAAAGTACTGAAAGACGGCGATCTTGTGGAAGTAGACGCTAATAATGGCATCGTGAAAGTGGTGAAAAGATCAAAATGACATACCAACAAACTGGAGTTTGTAAGGATGTTGTGATGTTGAAAATGGAGTTGTTATAACGAAAAAATGAAGTAAATTTTAAACCTGCCATTCGAGTGGCGGGTTTAGGTGGCTATGTGAGGCCGTTATTTACCTCGTTATGGATCAAGGAATAATAAAAATCATCAAAAGGCGATGGTTTTATGGATCGAAAAGTGTATAATTAAAAATATGACAAAGGATTGGACGAAATTATATAAAAAACATAAAGGTCAGTGGGTGGCTTTGCTTAATGATGAGAATACGGTAGTCAGTAGCGGTAAGACAGCAAAAGAGGCCGCTGGAAAAGCCAAAGATAAGGGCTTTCACCATGTTTTCTTGACCCGCATACCGGATGAGCTCTTGTCTTTTGTGGGTTTTTCTAGATGATAGTTACTTAACCATTTTCACGCTTAAGGATGAAATTTCCTTATAAAAAACTTTCCACTGGACATGTAAGACCAATAATACCAGTAAGTATTAGTTATTCTGATAAATCTGTTGGGTATTTCGCTATGGTAGATTCCGGTGCTGATATTTGTATTTTTCCATCTGAGATTGGGGAAATCATTGGCATAGATATCCAAAATGGCAGAAAAGGTTATGTTGGAGGAATTACGGAGGGAGAAAAACAACCTTACTTTATTCATGATGTTACTATTGATGTTGGCGGTTGGAAGTATGATATAGAGGCCGCATTTATGCCCACGCTTTCTAAGTTGGGTCATGGCGTTCTTGGACAGATAGGTTTTTTGATTTGTTTATAGTCAAGTTTGATTTTCTTAAAGGGGAGATAGAACTGAAAGATGTCACGCGCAGAAAATAGTACATGACCGTTTCTAAATTAAAAGTTTCCGGCACTGCATTATTAGAATTTTAAAAGACGGAGATTTAGTGGAAGCTTGCCCCGTGGCGAGACCGCGAGCTTTACGGGGTGGATGCGGAAATGGGAATAGTCAAGATTATCAAAAAATCCTAAAATTTATCGTCGAGCTTGACTCCTGTTTTGTCGGCGATTTCTTTTATCCATCTGTCGTGCCTGTCTAGCTGTACTTTAATTGCTACATATTCAATTTTTAGATCTTCAATGGATTTTGCTATACCATCCAGGATTGTGAATAATTCAGACTTAAACTCCGCGAATTCAGACTTAAACTCCGCGAATTCACTTTTTGTTACTACTTCCGCTTTGGTCGCAAAGACAGAAGATAATTTTTTTATATCTTTATCGGTAAGCATTAGATTATTATAGCATATACAAAAGACATGCAAGTTTGATATTATTTGTTTTATGATTATAGTCTCTCAACATTCTAACAGCCAGTCTGTAGAATGTTAGAATATAGAGGATGTTGTATCGAAGCTATATCTATGAAAAATAAGAGTACCAAAAAGGTGTTTTCAGCGGCGAAGCTGAGGAAAATAGCGCTTCAGTATTTGGAGGAAAATCGGCTGATGAGCATTGCTGTATGCAAGGGAAAGAGGCCTTGGGCGGCGACAGTTTTTTTTGCGCATGACAAATCATTCAATGTTTTGTTTTTTTCGCGTCCGGATACTGTTCACGCGCGTTTTGCCAAAGAGAACAATTTAATCGCGGGAACCGTTAATCATAAGCAGGGAAAAACAGGATCCGTGAAAGGAATTCAATTTGAAGGGATGTGCCAATTGGTTTCTGAAAAAGATCTAGGTAAATTTTACAGAATATTTAACAGGCGTTTCTCATGGGCGAAGAAATTTGAAAATGATCATAAGCTTTTTATCATTCGTCTCAAAAACCTATACATGATTGATGATGAGCAATTTGGTCATTTTTATCGTGTGTCGATTCCGATATAAACTGATGTAATCACACCGAAAATCTAAGAGCCCATCCACGATCTCCTTCGAGTTCCTCAGGATGGTGAAGCAATTGAACCATAATGGCAGGCAAGCCGTGTATTGCTTCATATCTGGCGGTTAGATCGTGGATGGGCTATAATGTTGAGTCAAACAAAAAACACTGGCAATTAAGATTTTTACGATTATACTATTATGATGAATTACGATATAAAAGACCCTGGCTTGGCGCCAGAAGGTAAAAAGAGAATTGATTGGGCGGAGCAGGATATGCCTGTTCTCAGAGAGGTAAAAAAAAGATTTAATAAAACGAAACCTCTGGCCGGGATTAAAATCGCGGCATGTTTGCACGTAACATCGGAGACGGCCAATTTAATGATTACGCTGAAGGCGGGAGGCGCGGATACGGTACTATGTGCCTCCAACCCACTTTCCACTCAAGACGACGTAGCGGCCTCGTTGGTGGTCAATGAGCAGATACCTGTTTTTGCGGTTAATGGGGAGGATAATAAAACATACTTCAATCATGTGAACGCCGCGCTGGATCTTAAGCCGCACATTACTATGGATGACGGCGCGGATCTGGTGAGTGAAATACACAAGAAAAGACGCGAATTAATTAAAAACGTGAAGGCGGGAACGGAAGAGACCACTACCGGTGTGATTCGCCTGAAAGCTCTCGCTAAACAGAAGAAGCTGACTTTTCCGATTTTGGCAGTCAATGACGCTCAGACGAAACATCTTTTTGACAATCGTTACGGAACCGGACAGAGCACTATTGACGGCATAATCAGAGCGACGAACCGGCTTCTCGCGGGATCCACTTTCGTAGTGGCGGGGTATGGCTGGTGCGGAAAAGGGGTTGCCATGAGAGCGAGAGGACTTGGCGCCAACGTGATAGTTACCGAGATTAATCCGGTGAAGGCGCTTGAAGCGCGTATGGACGGGTTTCGGGTAATGCCCATGATGGAAGCTGCTCCTTCTTCTGATTTCATATGTACGCTGACCGGCAACACTGAAGTGGTAGGGGCAAAAGTGCTTATGAATATAAAAGACGGGTGCATTATCTCAAATTCCGGACATTTCAATAACGAGATTGACATAGGCGCTCTGGATAGCATGTCCAAACATAAAGAAACGGTAAAAAATAACGTGGAGCTTTATACACTCAAGGACGGCAGGAAAGTATACTTGCTCGGCGAAGGCCGGCTCATCAATCTGGCTTCTGCCGAAGGACACCCCGCGTCGGTCATGGATATGAGTTTTGCGAATCAAGCGCTCGGCGCGGAATACATGCTCATAAACGCGAAAAAGTTGGCACGCGATGTTCATGTCATACCCGCGGAGGTTGACGAGGAGATCGCGCGGATCAAGTTGAGATCTTTGAATGTCAGCATTGACGCGCTTACAGCCAGACAAAAAAAATATCTTGAGAGTTGGGAAGAGGGGACGGAGTAAATTGAAATTTCTAATTTCCAATTTCTAATTTCTAATCTAAATTCATAATAAAGACGCTATTTAACCGACATGGCCAAGAAAAAAAATGAACATGGGAAAATATTGGTCGCGGGATCGGTGGCGTTTGACGTGGTGTTTGAGCTTACGAGCAGGATAAGAGATCAGGTCAATATAAAAAATGGAAAGGCGGCGCGGCAGATAATGATGTTTACGGCGAAAGCAAAAGAGGAGTTCAGAGGAGGCACTGCGGGAAATATCACGTATGGTCTCAGCTTATTGGGTGCGAAACCGATTTTGTTTTCTGTAGCCGGGAAGGATTTTAGCGGGGAATACGGAACTCATTTAACAGCGCTAGGTGTGGATGTCAGAGTTTATATTGATAAAGAAGGATTTACGGCGACATATTATGGGATGACGGATCATTTGGGCGACCAGGTGGGTGTTTGGCAGCCAAATACCTACGGCGAACACGCGGGACGAGTAGCTCTCGGTACAGTCTTGGACAAAAATGAAAGTGAGAAAATAGATGTGGCGATTTTTGCCGCGGGCACACCCGATAGCACGATAAGTCATATGGAACAATTAAGAACGCTGAACAAGAGGGCTAAAATCATTTTTGATCCAGGGCAGAGCTTGGCCGCCTTGTACAATCGCGCTAAATTCGGGCACGCCTTGAATTTGTGCGATATTTTTATCGGAAATGACGTGGAGGTTAGATATGCAAAAAAATATTTGAATTTCAATTTTAAAGATGCGCTGACAAAAGGCAAGACTGTCATTGAAACTCGTGGAGAGAGCGGCAGTGTGATTCACGAAAAAAATGGCATTGAAAAAATTCCGGCTGATAAACCGAAAAAAGTGGTAGACACAACGGGAGCAGGCGACGCGTATCGTTCAGGCCTCCTTTTTGGCTTAAGTCGCGGGTTAGGCCTGGTTGAATCGGCGAAGATTGGCTCTAAGGTGGCGGCAAAATGTATTGAATTTGTGGGCGCCCAGCAGTATCTTCTGACGAATTTTAAAAAGTAGAGTTTTCAGCGTCATTAAAAAAATTCCACCACATTTTTTTGTGTTAGGATGGGCACCATTCTACACCTCCTGTTTGTCTAAAGCGAGCATAATGAATCTATTGAAGATGAAGATAAAAGGCAGAGTTATAGAAGGCAAAAAAGAAGGCAAACGGCTGGGGTTTCCGACCGCCAATATCGCATTGAGTCAAAATATTGAAAGTGGTGTTTATGCCGCCAAAGTTGTTGTGGAAGGTATTGAATATTGCGCGGCTGTTTTTATAGATGAAGGAGGCAATACGCTCGAAACCCATATTTTGGAGTTTGATCATGACATATACGGCAAGGAAATTGAAGTGACTCTTGGCAAAAAAATACGAGATGTTGTTTTATATGAAAATGACAAGCAAATGAAAAAACAAATTAAACAAGATATAGCTCAGATTAGACTAAATGCTAACAACTAACAACTATAGACTAATCACGTGTTTACTGGAATAATAACAAACAGATCCAAGATAATTGATGTCCGCAAAACCGGCAGCGGGCTTTACGTAGAGTTTACGAAACCTAAATCTTGGAATCTCAAGCCGGGAGAAAGCGTATCTGTGAACGGAATATGTTCCACTGTTGTTCGAAAGACGCCGTCAAGTTTCGCGGCGGAATATATGGAAGAGACAATTCTCAAGACCACCCTCGGAGCATGGAAAAGAGGAAATGAGGTCAATCTCGAGCGGAGCTTGAAATCCGGTGACGCCCTTCACGGTCATTTAGTGATGGGTCATGTGGATACGGCGGGCAAAATCGTGGATATTCAAAACCGCAAATGGTCAAAAATACTTAAAATAAAAATACCGTCGAAACTGATGATGTTAATCGCCGAGAAGGGAAGTGTAACTCTGGATGGGGTAAGTTTGACGGTAGTTTCGCGAGGTTCCGATTGGTTCACTGTTTCTCTGATCAGTTACACGTTGAAAAACACGAATTTGAAAAATCTAAAATCGGGTTATAATGTTAATGTCGAGACTGACATTATCGCTAAATACTTAAACACGACACAAATACACGACTCCGACGCTTCGGTCTGAGCTCCGACCGAAGCGTCGGGGATGAAGACGAATGACACGGATATGGAAGAAGCGAATAGAGATTGGCGTATAAAGAAGGAAAATATGTAAAATGCGGAGGAAAAATACACAAAAGAAAATGCCGGTTATGGATGGAGGTAATCTTGAAGTCGGTATTGCCGTATCGCTTTTTAATGATGATATCACTAAACCCATGCTTGAAGGAGCTCTGCTTTGCCTTGAGGAAAACAAGGTGAGGAAGGATAATATTAAAGTGGTGTTCGTGCCGGGTTCTTTTGAAATTCCCTACTTTTGCCAAAAGTTGGCAAAGAGCGGAAAATATGACGCTCTCATTGCTATAGGGTGTGTCATCAAAGGTGAAACGGATCATTATTATTACATAGCGGGAGAGGTGTCCAGAGCGATTATGGACATCTCTCTTAAATATGAAATACCAGTGGGCTTTGCCATAATCACGACGAATAATCTATCGCAGGCAAAAGACCGTGCCGCAGGAAATAATAATAAAGGATATGAGGCCGCCGAAGCGATTCTCAGAGTCCTAAGATCGGAAGCGGTTTTGTAGTAAATACCACATGACGAAAAGTGTACACAAAAAAAGCACTAAATTCAAAAAGTAAGAAGAAAAAGAAGAGAAGACATTCCATCCCTCGTACCCCTACGCTCGAAGCGAGCTTCGGCGGCACACAGTAAGAACGAGGACTCCCCTCTAAAGAGAGGGAAGAGGGGGAACGGTCTGTGGTGCCGCTCCTAAAATTTACTTTAAAATTTTTACAAGAATGTTTATTCATCAAAAAACAGCGATATTTTTTTCAAGACTTTCCTTATTCATAATATATGTTTGGTTTGGATTGTTGAAAGTTCTAGGGGTGAGTTCCGCCAATCCGCTTGTCTTGGATTTGCTTCAAGAAACCATGTCGTTCATGTCTTCCGGTAATTTCCTGATAATTCTTGGAGTCGTTGAGATTACCATTGGCATCTTAATCTTCACGGGCAAATTTCCAAAACTTACTCTGGTAATATTTTCAGCTCACATGATTGCAACTTTGCTTCCTCTTCTTTTATTGCCAGCCGTCACTTGGGTTAAGCCGTGGGTGCCCACAATGGAAGGGCAGTACATAATAAAAAATCTTGTGATAATGGCCCTGTATTTGAATATATTCAGGACACGTCTTTAGTAGGTATCGCTAACGAATAGCACACAGGATAGAGAACGTCTTGCGGTCCAAATTGGTACAGATCTTAAAATTTACTATCAAGAATTTCCATCAAGGTTTAACCTTGATGGAAAAATTAATAATTAACAAAAATATATGTTAAAAGATAAAATTGCGGTTGTAACAGGAGCTGGAAAAGGCATTGGGAGAGGTATAGCTCTCGTTTTAGCAAGAGAAGGCGCGGCTGTTGTCGTGTCTGATATTATTGAGGACGATGCAATAAAGGTCGCCGGCGAGATCGAGGAAAGCGGAGGTAAAGCATTGGCGATTCCCTGCGATGTATCCAAAAAAGACTCTGTGGATAGTCTTATAAATCAGTCTTTGGAAAAATTCGGCTCGCTTGATATTTTAGTCAACAATGCCGGAGTGTATCCCTTTGTTTCATTTGCCGACATGACAGAGGAAGATTGGGATAAGGTTCTGGATATAAATCTAAAAAGTATTTTTCTATGCTCGCAGGCGGCGGCAAGAGTTATGAAAAGCGGCGGAAAAATTGTCAGTATTTCGTCAATAGCGTCCTTTGTCGGTTTTTCCGGACTCACTCACTACTGTGCTTCCAAAGGAGGAATAAACGGCTTAACTCGAGCTTTAGCGTTGGAACTTGCCACATCTAAAATAAATGTAAACGCCGTTGCGCCGGGCGCGATCAGCACACCGGGATCTAGCGTGGTGTCAAATGAAGAAGCGGTAAAGCAGACCGTAGCGGCTATTCCATGGGGAAGGCAGGGCGAACCGGAAGATATAGCGGAGGCGGTTGCTTTTCTGGCTTCCTCCAGAGCGGATTACATAACGGGTCAAGTACTGGTCGTCGACGGAGGATATATATTAAGGTAAGAATGAAATGTGTGTTTTGTGAAAAGCCGGAGATTATGGAGAGAGCGATCGTAAAAAACCGTTTGGCTTTCGCATTTCTTACTAATATACCTATAGTATCGGGCCATACTCTTGTTTCGCCGGTAAGATGCGTCAAGAAAATTGATGATCTGACCTCCGAAGAATATCAGGCGATCTTTGATCTTGTAAATAAATTAAAAAAGGTTTATGAAAAATTGTTCGGCGCGGAAGGTTTTAATTGCGCTTGGAACGAAGGAGAAGTGGCTGGACAGTCAGTGCCACATTTCCACTTGCATCTTTTGCCTAGAAAAAAGGGAGACACCGGCATAACGGAGTACGACCCACGGAAATTTTTATACCGTCCGGGAAGCCGAAAGGAAAGTACGGAAGAAGAATTGAAAGAGATAGCGCAGAACGTTAAGAACGTCTTAGTTCAACACACCTATGAATAGAATACTGGGAATTGTAAAGATATTAATATAGCTTGTATTTGCGGATATATAGAGCTCGTGTGTTGTTTCGCTTGTGTCCTCAAACCATCTGTGGAGGCTCAACCTCCTCAATGAGGAGGTTGAGCCTCCTCGGATCTAACCTCTGTTTTTAAGGGCGTTTTTGATAGTTTCTGAATCAGAATACTCCAGTTCGAGACCGGTAGAAAGTCCTCGTCCAAGCTCGGAAATCTTTATGCCGTATTCGGCTGAAATTTCTCCCAAATATTTTTTTAGAAAATCTTCAGTATTCTCACCTTCAACTGTCAGATTAAGCGCCAATATTATTTCCTTAAGCCCGGATTCTTTGGCTCTGTGCCCCACTAAATTAAAAAGTTCTTTGGCCCTTATTTTCGACAAGGGATCTTTTTCAAGTATTGGGATATTTCCCCCCAACACGAAATATTTTCCGTCATATGCGTGACTTTTCTCTACGTTTTCGTAATCTACATCTCTCGAAACTATGAGAAGGCATGAGTCATCACGTCGGGGATCTCTGCATATTACGCATTTATCGGACTTAATTTTATCTTTTGGAAAGTACCTGTAGCAAGATTTGCAAATGTCGATTGTTTCTTTAAGATTTTTAATATTTTCAGCAAGCAAATCACGATAAGCGTTTGTTTGTGAAAGCAGAAAATAGACAAAGCGCTTTGCCTGCCGCGGCCCGATTCCAGGAAATTGCCTGAATAGTTCGATTAACTTATTTATAGAATCCATATTTTAGAGAGACATTTAACAATTAACACTTGACAATTAACTTGTAAATAAGAGTGTCAAAGGTCAATGGTTAATGGTCAAATGTACTAAAGTCTTCGATATTAAAAGCTGTCGTTGGATGAGAATGCGCCAAAGTCCGACTTCTCAATGCTGAGGAATGTCGCCTTTTTTTCGTCGAAATAAAGTTCTACCGTTCCTGTGGGGCCGTTACGGTGCTTTTCAATATGTATTTGGGCTATATTCGGTTTGTCGCTTGAGTCATTGTATTTGTCTTCGCGGTGAATAAACATGACGACGTCGGCATCCTGCTCGATACTGCCGGAATCACGAAGGTCGGAGAGTCGTGGACGTCCAGTGCCGCCGCGCTGTTCAACGGCGCGCGAAAGCTGGGACAGAGCCAGCACGGGCACTTCCATCTCGCGCGCCATGTGTTTTAGCGATCTGGAAATCTCAGTTACTTGCTGGACCAGATTGTCGGAGTTGTGAGACTGCGTAGGCACCATAAGCTGGAGATAATCAACCACTATAAGCCCAAGCCCTTTCTCATGCTTGAGCCGTCTGGCCACCGATCTCATCTTCAAAATGTTATTGCCGGGGAGATCGTCAATATATATAGGCGCTTTGGATAATTTATCCAAAGAGTCTCTAATTTTATCAAATTCATTCTCTACGTTCAGTTTGCCCGTGCGCAGTTTCCAAGCGTCCACTCGCGATTCCGCAGCAAGCATTCTGTCAACCAGCTGCTGGGAGCTCATTTCTAGAGAAAAAATGCAGACTGGCACGCTGTGACTTATGGCGGTTTGCCGCGCGATATCCAAAGCCAAAGAGGTTTTTCCCATTGAAGGACGGGCGGCCAGAATTATAAGATCAGATTTTTGCAAGCCGGCAAGCTTGTTATCAATCTCCTTAAACCCTGTAGGTATTCCTCTCATCTCTTCTTTGGACTTGTGTAAATGATCCAATCGTTCCCATGCTTCACCGAGAGCGTCTTTAAGAACAATATACTTATTGGATCCGCTGAAATTTGTCACGTCAAAAATTTTTTTCTGCGCTTTGTCCAGCAACTCTTCAAGGTCTCCCGCTTCGTCGTAACCGAGCTGCGCGATGTAATCGGACGCTTCTATCAAATTTCTCAGCATAAACTTTGCCCGGACGATATCGGCGTAATGTTTGATATTGGCGGATGACGGCACGAAATTCACCAACTCGGCAAGGTAGCTTGCCCCGCCGATGGGGTCCAGCTGGTTTGTCTCCCGAAGCCGCGATGACATGGAAAGAAGGTCTATCGGTATATTTTTACCGTAGAGCTCGAACATTGTTCTGAAAATTATGCGGTGTTTCTCGGCGTAGAATTGCAATTCGGATATGGTATCTATAACCTCATTAATGGAGTCGGGGCGGAGCATTATCGAGCCCAGAAGAGCTTTTTCTGAATCAATATTTTGAGGCGGAATACGCAGGTGTGATTTGTACGCTAGTGTGGTCATTTCCGCATTTTAGCATACTCGGCACGAGGTCAATACACATTAAGTTAATAATATGTGGTTAAGCTGGGGATAGTCAGTTGGCCAGCCATGCTGTAACGAGCCGGTCAAACAAAATTTATAGGACATACACAGTCGGCGCATTTCTTCTCTGCAAGCTCCGTTTGCTCCCGCAATGTATAAGCCCATACATTTTGGTCGCAATCCTCGCTTGTGCCTCGAACTGCATCCAACTGCGTAAGTCCCATACTATAACAGTATGCTTGTTTTTAGGATTTATTTTGTTAACATATCATCCATGCAAACAGTAATATTAGCGGCCGGCAGGGGGACCCGTATGAATCATTTAACGAATGAAGTTCCAAAGCCGATGATTCGTGTTGCCGGAAAAAATTTAATAGAACACAAATTAGATGCCCTGCCTGATAACGTGGGTGAGGTAATTATTGTTATCGGTTATCTTGGAGACAAGATCAAGGATTATTTCGGTCATTCTTATAAAAATAAAAAAATCAAATACGTAGAGCAAGGGGAGCTTTCCGGAACGGCTTCAGCTTTGTGGTTAGCCAAGCCGATATTGGATGATCGGTTTATGGTTATGATGGGGGACAATATCTATGACACTCAAGATATGGAGGAATGCCTGAAATACGACTGGTCCATGCTGACTGCACACGCGGTCAGAGAGTCAAAAGGAGCTCGTATTGTCGTTGGTCCAAATGGAGCAATAGCGGATATCATTGAGAAGGTGGAATTGAAACCCGGAGATCTTTACAATACAGGCATGTATGTTTTGCAAAAAGAAATATTTAACTATCCTCTGGTTGCGATTGGAAAAGGCGAATATGGTTTGCCGCAGAGTATTGTTCTGGCCTCAAAGGATCATGAAATAAACATTGTGGAAGCGACTCGGTGGCACCAGCTTACTTCCCCAGAAGATGTTGAAATGGTCGAGTCGCGAATCGCTGAGAATCTAATTTCTAATAATTAGTCTTTAGTTTATAGCCATTAGATAGTGGATGGGCTCTTATAAATGCATGTCGATAATCAGCCATAATAAATGGCTCACACGTCCGTGTGAGCCATTTATTTGTAATTTGTAATTGGTGCTTATTATCACATAATTTTCTTCAGCTTAGGTCCTGAGTTGGTATCCTTGATCTCGTAGCCAAGCTTATTTATTTCATCGCGAAGTCTGTCCGATTCAATCCAATTATTTTGTTCTCTGGCCTCCTCGCGTTTTATTACCAGACCTGTAATCGAGGCCGGCATCACTTCCTCAGATATTGCGCGTATACTTTCTTCCAGTTTTAATCCTAGAATTTTGTCAAATTCAAAAGCCGTGGTTTTCTTGTCATCTATTTCAATCCTTTCGTCCCGTAGGAGATTCCATAATACCGCGAGAGCTTCAGGTGTGTTAAGGTCGTCGTTAACGGCTGATGTGAAATGTTCTAAATAATCGGCATTGATTTTTCCCGCGTCGTTTTTGCCGGAAAGCAGATCAAGCAAGCGTCTTCTGGCATTCCTCGCGCTCTCGAGCGCTTCCCAAGAAAAAGTCATAGGTGAACGGTAGTGAGCTCCCAATAGGTAGTAGCGGTAATCCAAAGGGGAAAATCCTTTATCCACGACAGTGTGAAGAGTTATGAAATTATCTTTATCGGATTTTGCCATCTTTACGCCCGACAAGTTGAGGTGCTCGTTGTGGAGCCAATAATGGGCGAGAGGCATGCCGAATGCCGATTCTGACTGGGCTATTTCATTGTTGTGATGCGTGCCGATGTGGTCCACTCCGCCCGTGTGAATATCAAATGGCTGGCCCAAATATTTTGCCGACATAGCGGAGCATTCAATATGCCAGCCCGGGAAACCTTTTCCCCACGGGCTTTCCCATCCGAGTTTATCGTCAAGCTTCCAAAGATTGAAATCAGCTGGATTTTTTTTCTCCGGATTGATGTTTACTCTAGCTCCCTCTTTCAGGCCTTCCAAATTAATTCCGCCAAGTTTGCCATATTCCGGAAATTTGGATGTGTCAAAATAAACTCCGCTGGAAATAATATATGTGTATCCATTTTCTTCCAACTTTTTTATGAGAGCGATATCCGCGGCGATATTATCGCTGGCACGAGGCAGAAGTTCCGGCTTTTCTATATTCATAGCTTGGATATCCGCGATAAAAGCTTTTTCATAAAACGTAGCCACTTCTTTCATTGCCTCCATTGTCAGAGGTTTACCCTCTCGCTTCAGCGCTTTTGTCATTTTATCCTCACCTTCATCCGAGTCGCTGGAGAGATGTCCGACATCCGTAATGTTCATTCCTTGTTTGACCTCGTACCTGTTCCATTGGAGAACTTTTTTCAAAATATCCACAAACAAATAAGCGCGTAAATTACCTATATGCGCGTAAAAATATACGGTCGGACCGCAATTGTACATTGTGGCTTTACCCGCGGTGATCGGCTTGAACTCCTCTTTTCTTCCGCTAAGTGTGTTGCGTAATATTAATTTCATACATGTATATTAACAATATATAATACTGGCGTACAATGGACACGATTTACGAAAATAATTAATCTTATGATACAATCAAACACATGAATTCGTTTAAGTATCGTTTTGCCGCGGTTATATCATCAATAATATTGGTAGGAGCGGCTTTTTTTGGAGGTGTTTACATTGGCTATGAGTCAAAGACTAATGCCAGCGGCTTTTTTTTGCTGAATAAGGGTGATTCGCAGGCTACCTCCACAAATGCTTTTGACTTCTCTCCATTTTGGAAAGCGTGGAGTGTTATTGAGGACAAATACATTGAACCGGATAAGGTGGCTGATCAGGCCAAAGTCTGGGGCGCGATAGAAGGGCTGGCCAAATCTCTCGGCGATCCGTATACAGTTTTTTTGCCGCCCGTTGAAAACAAGGCGTTTGAAGAAGAAATTAGCGGCAATTTTGAAGGAGTGGGAATGGAAGTGGGGATAAGAGATGATATTTTGACCGTCATCGCTCCGATAAAAGGCAATCCAGCTGAAAAAGCCGGTATCAAATCCGGCGATCAAATAATCAAAATTGATGAAAAAATATCCGCGGATTTAAGCGTGGATGAGGCGGTGAAGCTTATAAGAGGACCTAAGGGCTCTGATGTAAAGTTGACGATTAGAAGGGAATCTCGAGACTCCTTGCTGGAATTTACATTGACTAGAGACGTCATCACAATCCCGACAATAGATAATGAACTGAGAGATGACGGTGTCTATGTAATACGGCTTTATAATTTCTCTGCTGTTTCCACAGGATTATTCAGGGAGGCGTTGAATGATTTTTTAAAGTCGGGTAGCAACAAACTGATATTTGACCTTAGGGGTAATCCGGGAGGATATTTGGAAGCCTCAGTGGACATAGCGAGTTGGTTTTTACCGAAAGGTAAGGTGGTAGTAAGGGAGGATTTCGGAGGCAAGAGAGAAGAAAACGTTTACAGGAGCCGAGGCAACAATATTATAAAAGATAATTTAAAAATGGTTGTGCTTGTGGATGGGGGATCGGCGTCCGCGTCCGAAATATTGGCCGGAGCGCTGTCAGAGCACGGGGTGGCGACCCTCGTTGGAACGAAAACATTCGGAAAGGGATCAGTGCAGGAATTGGTAAAGATTACGGATGACACAAGCTTGAAGGTCACTATTGCCAAATGGCTTACGCCGAACGGCAAATCCATTTCGGATGGAGGACTTATACCAGACTATGAGGTTGAGATTACTGAAGAGGATGTGGAAAAACTGCGCGATTCTCAGATGGAAAAAGCCGTAGAGATTCTTAATAATTCTTAATAATTCACTTTAAAACAAAACCACTGTGAAAGTCATACTTTTAAACGATGTTCCCAAAGTCGGTAGAAGAAACGAAGTGAGGGACGTATCGTCAGGATACGCTCTTAATTTTCTAATTCCACGGGGAATGGCAAAGCAGGCAGACGCGGGCTCTGTCAAAAAACTTGAGCACGATAAAGCAACAAGAGACGAAAAAAAGAAAAAAGAGGATGAAATTTTGGCGCGCGGGCTTGATTCAATAAAGGGGATGACGCTGGAAATGACAAAAAAAGCCAATGACAAAGGTCATCTTTTCGCGTCGGTTCATGTGGACGAAATCGTCGCGCTTATTAAGGAAAGGACGGGCTTAGACCTCGACCCAAGTCATATTGACTATGACAAACCTATAAAAGAACTTGGAGAGCATGAGTTGGGAATAAAAGCGTCTGACAAGCAGGTAAACGTGAAAATTCTTCTCAAATAGGACATACGCAGTCGGCGCATTTCTTCTCTGCAAGCTCCGTTTGCTCCCCGCAGTGTATAAGCCATACATTCTGGTCGCAATCCTCGCTTGCGCCTCGAACTGCATCCAACTGCGTAAGTCATATCAAATAGATTACTGTTTTGATGCTGTTTGTAACTTAGGAAAAAGTTTTTACGTGAACAATTTTCTTCACTTCTGTTTTTCTATTGAACCCTTTCTTTCGTTTGTTGCCGAAGTTGACCTTTCCGTCCTTAAGAGCGAAAAGAGTATGATCTTTGCCAATGCCGACATTTTCTCCAGCCATTATTCTAGTGCCCCTTTGGCGCACTATTATAGAACCGACACGGGCCATTTCGCCTCCATAGAGCTTAACACCCAGATATTTCGGCTTTGAATCTGTTAAGTTTTTTGCTGATCCTCCCGCTTTTTTTGATGCCATAAATGTTTTCTATTTTTTAGCTCTAACCTCAAACGTAACCGCTTACAAACCAAGTGATTGCCAATCATAACTTTTTTTCTGTCATTCCCGCGAAAGCGGGAATCCAGATCCAAACACTACCTAGGTCTCCGCTTTCGTGGGAATGATAGCACTCAGGTTGTTAACGGTCAGCCGCAAGCTTTTAATGAATGCCTGGCGATTGTGTTATATAATCCAATTATATGAGGATACATGAAGAAGGGGATAAAATCAAGCCCGAACCTGACTTTGAGGATTTTGATTTGGATAAGATAGACGCTCTGATTTACAAAGAAGGAAAAGACTCAAACGAAGATGAAGTTACCGAGGGAGTCTCCGGATGGCAAATGGACAAGAAGGACTGGATTACTGCGGCAATAGTTATTCTCGCGGCCGGCGCCTCGTTTGGTATTGGCCGGCTTTCGGTGATGGATGATGTGAGAGAGCCGGTAAGAATCATACCTGCTCCTTCTGCGGATATTCCCAGCGATGCGAAGACAGTCCAAACATTACCGAAATCTAATGAGGCAACAGTGATCAAAGCGCTGAATAACGACAAGGCGGGACTTTTGGTCGGTTCAAAAACGAGTGATAAATATCATTATCCGTGGTGTTCTGGAGCTCTACGCATGAAAGAAGAGAATAAGATCTGGTTCAAATCCGCTGAAGAAGCGAGAGCCGCTGGCTATACCCCCGCAGGTAACTGCAAAGGATTGGAGTAAATTTTCTGCCTTTTTTCAGCCAAAGGGAGGGTTTGGATTTTATAAAAAAGCGCCGACGTGTGTGCCGAGCGCTAATGAGAACTTGAGTTAGGTGGTATATATGAGAATTTGCTTAAGGTTTTCCTCCGCGTTTGGTTCAAGCATCGGCATATGGCCTGTGTTAAGTTCCAAGTGCCAGAGCGTGCGAAACTTCAATTGAATCGCCCTCTGCTGACTCGGAGGGGCCGCGAGATCGTACTTGCCGGAGACCACGATGTGCGGCGGCTTAATGGGCTTGTCTACCCTCAATTTTCCGAGTATGAGCTGTTTTGTCGCGCGTCCCGATTCCTGCTTGAATAGTCCTTTGCCGATGTCACGGGGAATACGATTGAGGAAGAAGTATTCTTCGGCTGTGCGAAAGACAAATGGCTGTTCCTTCCATAGCGCTTTCAGATAGTAAGGATGGAGAGCGCGCCGTACAAGCGCTCCGCGGGGGCGGACACCTCGTGGCGCTGAACTCATGAGTGACACAAGTACGGACACATTCTTAGGATGTTCAGCCGCGATTTTTTGACAGCATACTGCTCCCATAGAATGCCCCACCAGAATAACCGGCCGTTGTATCACATGATTTATCATAAGCAGTACATTTCCGCAGTACTCTTCAAGAGATAGTCTACCGAGAGTCTCTTTTCCGCCGCTTTCTCCATGTCCTCTGAGATCAAGGGCGTATGAATTTATTTTCATGTCCCTTGCCGAGGTGAGCCATCGGGTGAAGAGTTCTTTGTCGCCGCATAGGCCGTGCACAAAAAGTATGGGAACACCCGTGCCGTAATCCGAGCATTCATAATACGCTATGCCCGCGATACTGCCACGTTTGATTCCACAAGAAGAACCTTGAGAAATTTCCATAAAAAAGATCTTTCGTTTGTTGTTGCTTCGTGCGTTTTGCCGCGAAGCTCTGTAATGGAAACTAACAGATTTTTATGATATTGTCAAAGTCACCTCTAAAATGTCAGTGCTGTCCCACTAAACTTCCAACAGCCGTAATTGTGCGACATCCGGTTCTATGATTTTAGACACAGTTGTTGGACGAAGGGATAGAAGGTCA
>MHSK01000008.1 GCA_001821295.1 Candidatus Taylorbacteria bacterium RIFCSPLOWO2_12_FULL_43_20 | reverse complement strand
CCCTTCGTCCAACAACTGTGTCTAAAATCATAGAACCGGATGTCGCACAATTACGGCTGTTGGAAGTTTAGTGGGACAGCACTGGCAACTGTTCTTAATGATCAGTTTGGAATAGTCCGAAAAACCGCCCAAATGGGCGGTTTTTTGGTATTTTCCTTTATTTTGTTCCGTTCTTTTTTGCCGGTCTTTCCCAACTGTCATGCCGTTTAAGGATCGGCAAACCCATAGTGTGCGCGTTTGCGGTACACCATGATCGACACCATAACCCAACATCTCCGAAGAAATGCTGAGAAGTTCAAATTGAAATATTCCACGAGCAGCTTCCGCTACCCGTGCCTTGTTACGACTTACTCCCTGTTATTGAGCTTACCTTAGGTCTCCTTGCAGAGAACTTCGGGTATTCCCAACTCCCTTGAGTTGACGGGCGGTGAGTACAAGACTTGAGAACGTATTCACCGCGGTATGCTGACCCGCGATTACTAGCAATTCCGGCTTCAAGAGGTCGGGTTGCAGACCTCTATCCGAACTGGCGCCGCCTTTATTACGATTAGCTTTGAGTTTCCTCATTGCAACGCGTTGTAGCGGCGATTGTATCACGTGTGTAGCCCAGGATATCAGAGGGACATGCTGACCTGGCGTCATCCTCGCCTTCCTCCCAGCTTTTTGTTCACAAGAACAAAAAGCACATTTGACACCTGACAATTAACATTTAACTAAAAAGCGGATTCTCGCATTTGAAGTCAATTGTAAAGGTCAATGGTCAATTGTCTTTTTGAGCTTACGCTCAAAAAGCTGGGCAGTCTCGGCTGACACTTGTAACAGCCGACGAGGGTTGCGTTCGTTACCCCACTTAAGGGAACAATTCAGATCACGAACTGACGACGGCCATGCATCACCTGCCTAAATGTCCTTGCGGACGACACATGTTTCTACGTGTCTTCATCTAGGTTTCAAATCCTGGTAAGGTTCTTCGTTTGTCGTCGAATTAAACCACATGATCCACTGCTTGTGCAAGTCCCCGTCTATTCCTTTGAGTTTTAGCCTTGCGGCCGTACTACCCAGGCGGATCTCTTAACGCGTTAGCTTCGCCTCTCAGAGGGTCGATACTCCGAAAAGCTAGAGATCATCGTTTAGGGCGTAGACTACTGGGGTCTTAAATGTTACTAAGTAACATTTTTAGTTTAAAGTTGAAAGTTATAAAGTTTCAAAGTTAAACTAAAATACATTACTCGGACAAGTCATTTCTGCTTGCCTCTACATATCGCTATGTAGAACGGACTATATCTTCACCAGTTCTCTGAAAAAGGGACGTCAGCTAAAAGCCGACATCCTTGCTTCAGAGAACTGGGCTTAGCGTATAGTCTCTGAGGGAATCTAATGGCCACAAAAGCGGCCCAAATCTGCCAGTGTACCTACTGGCTGAGGTGGTGGATGTGTAATCCGATGAATTTCCGTTCGTCGAAACAATTCTTCCTGCCAACCGGGACACTTTGATTCATCTTCCCAGCCTTCAGGTCGATTTCTTTTCCATTCCTGTGATTCTTTCAACAGTAATGAAAGGTACTCTCTTTCTTTTTGATACATACACTCCTTTTCTTTTTTAGATCTTCCCTGCTGATTGCCCGCACCGAAAAGATTTTCACTCCACACTCATGGAGTACTTTCGGATACTCGGGTTTTCCAGCATATAGCTAAGTTTTCAATTCCGCATCACTACGGAAAGAGACATTTGTTCGCTCCCAATAGAGTTGAACGTTTATCTAATCCCATTCGCTACCTACGCTTTCGTGTTTCAGCGTCAGAAATGCGCCAGTGAATTGCCTTCGCTTTTGGTGTTCCCCATAATATCAACGGATTTCACCCCTACACTATGAGTTCCATTCACCTCTCGCACCCTCAAGTCGAGCCGTTTCCCCCGCGGGTCCCCGGTTAAGCCGAAGAATTTCACAAGAGACTAACTCGACCGCCTACACACCCTTTACGCCCAATAATTCCGGATAACGCTTGGGGCACTCGTATTACCGCTGCTGCTGGCACGAGTTTAGCAACCCCTTATTCTGGAGGTAACATCAGCCAATGCAAGACATTGGAATTACCAATTTCTAATTACTAATTTCTAATGAATTTCCAATGTCTAAATTGATATTTCTTAATGTCATCCTCGCAAATGCGGGGATCCAAAAAAACGATAAGTCTGGATTCCCGTTTACACGGGAATGACAAGAATCAATTTAAAAATTTGAATTCATATTAGGAATTAGATATTAGGAATTAGATATTCCCAGTGCCTTGCACTGGTTTTCTCCCTCCCAAAAGATTTTTACGTCCCGAAGGACTTCGTCAATCACGCGGCGTCGCTCCGTCAGGCTTTCGCCCATTGCGGAAGGTTCTTGACTGCGGCCACCCGTAGGTGTATGGACCGTTTCTCAGTTCCATCGGTGGGGATCGAGCTCTCACTCCCCCTAAGCGTCATAGCCTTGGTAGGCCATTACCCTACCAACTAGCTGATACTGCACAGACCGCTCCCAAAGCGATAAATCTTTAACCAGTACTCCGTACTAGAAGCACGAAATCGCAAATTCGAAATCCGAAAAAATTACAAATCCAAAAATAAAAAATAGTTTAGAATTTTAAATTTAAAATTTGAATATTTTTCGAATTTCGTGCTTAGAATTTCGAATTTCCAGTACGAAATACTGGTGCTATCGAGAATTACCTAATCTTTCGACTAGCTATGCTCGACTTTGGGGTACGTATCTATGTATTACTACCTCGTCTGCCGGTTGATGCATCACGCGAAGCGCGATGATACAAAACTCCAAATTCCAAGCTCCAAATTCCAGACAAATTCTAAATCCCAATTTCAAAATTCAAAACGGAAATTGCCCGTTTGGAGTTTAGTATTTTGGTCATTGTGATTTGTTTGTGATTTGTAGTTTGTGATTTGGGATTTTCACCATCACATTCCATGTGATGCACCCCCCTTGACTTGCATGCCTTATCCACGCCGCCAGCGTTCATCCTGAGCTAGGATCAAACTCTTAATATAAATGTTAGAAATTTCTAAAAAGAAATTTCTTTACATTTTTTTAAGTCCCGTTAAGTATTTCGCCTTACGGCGAAAGGAAATCGCAGAACGATTTCCACTTAACAGGACGCTCGATTTGATAAATCAAATCGGCGCGAACGGAACAAAATAAAGAAAAATATCTTTACGATACACTTCATTAATTTGATTCTTTAAGAGTTGATTTCGCTCTTGAATTATTTTATTTTTCCTGCCATATATTTCTACGGCAAGAGAGTCATTTCTTCCTCAAAGGAAGATTTAACTTGCACATCATCAATGCCGGATCATCAGCATTGATGTACGTTCTCTGACTCATCCCATTTATATAGTGATGAGTCTATTTCACTCCGGCTTTCGCCGGAGATCAATGTCAAAGTCCATCACCCTATATTGAAATTGAAAAAATCGATACTAAACAAAACACTCTCCATTACAAATGTAATGAAACAGCCAGAAATAAAGGGTATGGACTATTATATAGATTGGGGGGTCGTTGTCAAATTTTTAGATAAGCACTAAGTACGAAATCCGAAATTCGAAAAAATTGCAAATTCAAAAAGGAAGAAAAAAAGGAAAATCCTCTGGTCTACGACCACCTCCTTTAGAAAAGGAGGAAGAAGAGAGGACACCCCTTCGACTCGAAACGATGCACTTCCCCTCTAAAGAGATAAAGAAGAATGTGGGGATTTTTATCTATAAAAAGGTGCGGAGGACTCACTTTTTTTATTCTTAAGAAAAAATATAGAGGGAGAGAAGAAACGGGGATAATTAAAAAAGCCGGGGCAGAATTATCTGTTCCCGGCTTGTATCAACCAACTATGATAGCGCATCATAAGCAATCCGAAGGAGATCCTCCGTCTCCTCAAAGCTAATGCACTGGTCAGTGACAGAAACCCCGTGTTTTAAGGTGGATCTGTCAAAACCTTTCAGATCAGTAGGGATGCTCTGGCTTCCCTCGTTGAGATTACTTTCGAGCATCATCCCCATAATACCCGCGTCGCCGCTCTTGTACTCTGCGAGCACAGCCTTCCAAACGTTCTGCTGATTCTGAAACTGCTTGCCAGAATTGGCATGAGAACAGTCAACCAGAATATTCGGCCTCAAGTTCGCCTGCGTAAGTTTCTCGACGACGCTGATCAACGTCTCGCGATCATAGTTCGTATGACCGTTGCCGCCACGAAGGACGATATGCCCGTGAGGATTTCCGGTAGTATCGATCAAGCTGATCTGGCCGTTTAAGTTCATCCCTATAAATGTATGGGGTGACTGAGCGGACTTCATTGCATCGATAGCGATCTGTACGGAACCGTCCGTGCCGTTTTTGAATCCTACGGGCATGGACAAGCCGCTTGCCATCTGGCGATGAATTTGCGATTCGGTAGTCCTCGCTCCGATCGCGGCCCAGCTCACAAGATCATCGATGTACTGTGGCACAATAGGATCAAGGAATTCAGTAGCGACAGGAATGCCTTTCGCCGTTATCTGGCACATGATGCTTCTGGCCAGAAGTAACCCCTCCTCCATCCTATTTGAACCGTCCATACGCGGATCATATACGAGACCTTTCCAGCCGACCGTGGTCCTCGGTTTCTCAAAATAAGCACGCATAACTAATGTGATGCGGTCTTTATATCTCTGAACCAACAGTTGCAGACGTTCCGCATACTCCAGCGCTATCGCCTCGTCGTGAATTGAGCAAGGGCCGAGAATGACAAGGAGTTTGCGACTATCTCCCCGAAGAAGGTCAATGATTTCACGCCTGCCGGAATAGACAGCGTCAATGGATTCCGCCGACAAAGGATTTTTATTCTTTATTTCAAAAGCCGACATAATCGGATGCTCTGCGCGAACATTAATGTTAGTTAATTTGTTCATATTTTTGGGTTGATTGTTATCAAAAGCACAATAACAAACATGCGTGAATGATGCATGCCGGGCATTATGCTTTTGATAACCCCATAAGGACTCGTCCAGAAATAAATTCCTCGGATTGTGTTCAATGCGCAGAGAATACGGTCTTCGCGATTGAAAAATCTTGAGGCGTACTCTAAGTACGATGAAAGATTTTGCGATTGAGCGGAGATTGTAGTCTATGATGCAGTGGACGCAAGGCGGGGGAGTTATTTCTGAACGAGTCCTAAGTGTCAAAGATCTATTTTTGCTTAGAGCCCATCCACCATCTAACCGCCAGATATAAAGCAAGACCCTCACACCAATATTCATTGGTGTGATCTCGCAAAGCGAGCTGGGGCTTGCCTGCCATTAGATCGTGGATGGGCTCTTAAAAACAAAACGAGCTCTTTCAAGAGCTCGTTTTTGTTATTGTTAGAAAGCGGTTTTCTTTTAACAATCGCAAAGATGAGCTCTCGAAATTGAGCCATAAAAGCTAAAGAAAAAGAAATTGAACCGCGTGTTTTTCATACTCTTCATTATACATACGGCGATGTGGTTGTCAAAATAAAATAACACAAATCAACGACTCCGACGCTTCGGTCGGAGCCCCGACCGAAGCGTCGGGGATGAAGACGAATGCTACAAATGGGGAAATAGAGAAAAAACATTTGACATAAACAATTGACAATTGACTAAGGGGGAGCTTCTCGGCTTATAGCTTTTTAGGAGAAGAGGATTTAAGTTGAAAAAGGAAATCCGCCGGTTCATGCCCCTTCGCTCGAAGCGAGCTTCGGCGGCACGCGGTCGGATGCCGTAGTAAAAAAAGATCCGGGCGATAATATCCCAGATCTTGTGATTCCGTTCCCACTAAATAACAACGCACTCTTTCTTAAGAATCTTTAAAGCCTCGCTGAGATAACCGACCTCGGCGGCTGTCCAAAGTCTTTGCTCATCAAGACGATCATGATGCCGCCCAGAATGACGACCGGTTTTACCGCTGTGATACCGCTCAAGTAAATGCTCAATTGTCTGAGCGACTGAATCATCGCCGCCAGCGCAACAGGCTTCGAGAATATCGGCAGCCATTTTCCACTCATATTTTTCGTGGTACTTTTCAAGCAATCTTCTCAAGTAATTTTTGAAAAGATCAGACAGTGCGAGAATTTGCATATAGACCTCCGGATGTTGTCGAATACCTCGGCCAATCCCACTGACAATTAGAGCATCATCTAGTGCTCGCCTGTATCCCATCGAATTCATGGCGGAAAGAACGAAACGAACCGCTCGCAATGTGATGCCTGGGCGACCAGAACAACCAACGTACCATGCCATCAATCTCCTCGCGAATTCCAATTCACAACTAAGACTCGAATGCTGCTTAGAGAAAGCGAGTAATGCGGTAACGCGCTGTTCCGGCCAGACGGCCTCTTCTTCATTATTCGGACCAGAAAAATGCTCGATGAAACCAAGAGCCTGGGCACGACCCTCGAGCAATTCACAGCGATCAAAATCGTAAAAAGGCCGTATGTCCGGGCCAAAGTTCGTACCACCCTTATCAAGGCGATATCCCGTTGTCTGCCGTGTTGGATGCAAAAGAGGCGTTGCGGCTAAAGCTGTCAAAATAGGAGAATTTGTCATACTATGATCCTTTCTTGATGACGTTCAGTTTCCAAAGTGATATTAGCCAAACTAGCACAGAAAAGCAATGGTAAAAATAAAAGGATCACACGAACGTGTGAGCAATAAAAAGTGTGTAGAATACGTGTAGCAAAGAAATCACTACAATCAAATATATGTGGACTATAAAAAACGCTGTAACAATAAATAATCTACCATGAAATTAAAAACCGCCGGTAAGGACCAGCGGTTTGAAAACCATGAGAGCAATCTCACTGACGATCAACGACCATACTTTCTCCGCTCTTCCCTTTCTTCTTTTTTCATTTGCCTCACATCAAGCCTATCGGGAAAAGCAGAACAGTAACCCCGGCCTTTTCCAAGCATAACGGCCGCCAGAGGTGAAGGTTCCAGCGTAGTGGATTTTTTTTTACCTCCCCTAGTATTCATTTTTTTCATACATACTCCAAGGAACTTTTCATCCCAATCCAACTTATTCTCCACACTCGTAAAGAAAAAGCCCAGTCCTTTGGGTGAAGGGCTGGCTTGTATCTTTATCTGGTGAGTCGTCTTTAGTAAAAAGCTAGTAGATATGGACACGAGCAAGGCCTCCACCCTTCGTAAGGAGGAGTGCCAAACCTAGGATGTTTAATACTCTCGTGATTAAATTCATAAATAATATATTATTACCTACAATATTTCTGTCAACACAATATAATACAAATATACAAATGGGTACAAACTAAGAGAGAACACCCAATCCCTAAGTAAAAGCACGAAATCACAAGCACCAAATTACAAAAAATTGTAAATTCAAAAAGTTAAAAATAATGGAAAAGGGTCTAGATTCCCGCCTACGCGGGAATGACAAAGATTCGCGGGGGTGATAGCCTGTACTCCGACGCAGCGCTTCGGCTGAGTGAAAAGAGGGGAAGAAGAAACCTCAAATACTTATTATGTAAGATTTGAAGGAGCATCAGGACATCTTTTTGACGAGTTTTTTTATCTTTGTCACGCATCGGTCTGCGTTATCCATAATCTCCGGCTCCCCGAGACGAACAACCGTCCAACCTAGATTTCTGAGGTTATGATCCTTCTCGTTATCTTTGAGGCGCTGTGCCGAAGATGAATGACATTTCACGTTGTCACACTCAATTGCAATTTTACCCTTGGGACAAAGTATCGCTAGATCCAGGTAATGTCTTTTTTTATTATTCACTCTGACGAAATATTGGCATAGCGGCTTTATTCCGATTTTTACTAGCTTCGATTTTATTATTTCTTCTGTCTGATTTACATCATATAGTTCCAGGATATTTTTCGCTTTTCGAAGACGGTTTACTGAGGTAAAACCAAAAATAACACGTCTCGGCTTTTTGTTTCTTATCGGTCTCGATAGTTTGTGAATTTTGGAAAAAGATATTTTGAAATAATCATCATTGGCGTTTATGTGTGCGCGCTCCAATGGAAGCATGACCATTCTCTTTTCTTTTTTATAAGCAGAAACGCGCGCATAGTATGATATCCTCTTGCCCTCTTTCGAGAAAACCGCCGGCTGGTAAAAAGCTACGTATTTGAACGAACGCTTTGGAGCAGATTTAACGGGAACCCTATACCATTTTTCCGTCAGTAAAATGTTGAGATCTCGCCTGTTTTTCAACACTCCAACTAAAACAGCATTTTTGTCTACACTCGACATATCAATATGATACTAAATATATAAGCAAAATCATTATCAGCACTGCCGGACATACATTTATTTTATCCGATCGGGTAAATATATGTATGTCTGAAAATTACTAATTTCTAATACCTCCCTCTACAAAGCTCGGGACAAGCAATTTCTAATGGAAGAAAAAACAGCCTGGGGCGGCTGTGTGCAAACAAATTCAGAAAGTTGCTGAAAGAGAAAGTGTAAAGACTGTCTCCTCTCCACGGCGGATGAGTTCCGATAATACCTCGGGGACTTCGTCCCGAGGAACCTTTATTTTAAGAAAAATATAGGGTGAGAGATACTAAAAATTATTACTGAATAAATTTGCATGGATAATTGGTAAGATTTTCGCACCCGCTTTTTGTGACAAGGACAACATCCTCAATCCTAACTCCCCCTATTCCTCTGTAGTACAGGCCCGGCTCGATTGTCACGACATTGCCCTCCTCCAACAAATGTCCGGAGGAAGGGCCAACATGCGGTTTTTCATGCAAATCAAGACCGAGGCCGTGACCCGCCGCGTGAATGAAACCTTGTCCGTCTTTTGTATCAAAGCCATGACATCGGAGAGTATCAGCGCATTCCTCATGTATCTCCTTGGCTGACACACCGGCTTTTATTTTCTTCATCGCGTTGTCTCGCGCTTGAGACACCGCTTTAAACATTTTTTTAAGTTTTTCGCTCGGCTCGCCTTTGACGTAAGTTCTGGTCATATCGCCGAAATAGCCGGTTCTTTCGTCTCTGGGAAATAGATCCGCGACAATCGGCAAGCCCGGCTTGAGTGGTCCCTTACCGCAATGATGAGGAATGGCGGAATGAACTCCACAAGAGACAATGCTTTCCGTTTTTCTTTTTAATCCATGATCAATAAATATTTGATCAATTTCTTTTTTCAAAACCTCTGACGTAAGTATCTTACCTTTGTAAAAGATTTGATGTTTTTTTATCGTAGAATTATTTAGTATAAATTCAATTTTCTTGAACGCGATTTTTATCCTGCCAATGATTCCTTTTATAATTTTTATCTCGCGCGCAGACTTTGTCACTCTGTCGGGGTACATCTCACCTACGTGGCGTATATCTATTTTTTTCCGGCGCAAATAATCAGCCATATCCACGGGCAAATCTTTTGAAATCAGCACCTTATTTTTTCTTATGATTGAGGATTTCAAAACAGCAAATGCTATTTTGCACCTCAGCGCCGCGTCATCGTGATTTTCTTTTGCTGAATCAATATATGGATCAAGCCGCATTGCTCTAACACCGAATGCCTTCCTGCCAACATTATCGTATGTGCCGTATTCCAGGTCATCAAGAAAAAGATATTTATTTTTTCCATTGTCTACAAAAAAAACAGGATTATGGCCATCAAATCCCGTCTTATACCTTATATCGGCATTACCGCTTCCATACAGGAATTTAATCATTTAATATTTCTAGTGCTGACATATTAACCTTTGCGCGAACCCACTTCGCACGCGCGGAGCGCGTGGTAGCTCGGAACTAAATCGTACGCTCCGATTGCGTGGTGATTCTGCGCCTCGGGACGCGCTCGTACCTCGCGCGGCAAACCACAAAAATTTCCTTTCTATTTTTTGTCGGCTCCCCCCTCACCCCCCGCCGAAAGGCGAAAAATGAAGGAAAGGAAATTTTTAGTTTGCTCCGCCGCTTCAGAACTCCGAAAAGAGCACTTTTAGTTTATCACTAATGGTTGCTCTTTTCTCCATTCCTCGCGGCGGCCCGAGGCGCAATACAATGCGGTTTGCGCTAGGGCGCAATCAAATCTGTATGTGCCTGGCCCACCCACCCAGTCCGCGCACAACAACCCCCGCCGTTTTGAAGAAAAATTGCAAAACGGCGGGGGTTGTCTCCCTGTCAGTTCTTTTGTGCCAGCTCTTTCCGTAATACGTCCGTCCGTTCCGTTAGTTCATTGTAAAAAGGTCTCAATTTTTCTTCAGTATGGCCAATCTTCTGCATAACTGCAGGAGGTACGCCGCCAGCCTCCCATCTAGTCCATCCCTCGACATATTCAACCAAGTCTGCATAAAAATTTCTTGTTTCTGGTTCAGCGAGCCAGTATCCTTTCCGAAAGATTGCCAGCATCTCTCGATACATTGGTAGAAACTCATCACGCAGTTGCTTGTTGTTATATGCGATTTCTTTCTCTGTGGGTTCTATAGAGGGCGGTAGTCCTGCCGCGACACCCTCATTCCACAATTTTCCTCCGGCCTCCTCTATTTTGACTCGCAACTCACTCTTTGCTCGAATTTCTTTATGTAGCCCAAGAAGTGGTGAGTAAAATTCGGAAAGTTGTTTTTCGACAAAAGTAAGTCGTCTTTCCTCTTTTATTTGAATCAAGCCGTATTTAAGTCCGAACCAGCCAGCCAGAAAAGGAGCAACCACTGCCACTACAAATTTTATTGCTTCAATAATATCTGGCGTGATGTTGAGATTATTTTCCATGGCTATTAATTCTCCCTTTGATTCCGAATAGACCGAACATAACCTTATTGGTTCAAACATTTTGCGTATTCATTATTCAAATACGCATCTACCCCCGCTGTCATAGCATGCATATCTTTCTCTCGTTTCGCTTTAACTTGCGGTACTACGAGAGTAGTCATTATTTCCGAAGCCGTTACTGTACCGGGTGGTAAAGAGCTATAGGCTTGTTGAAGTAGTTGGTCTTGAAACTTTTTTAGTCCCTCCTCAACCAATAGTCTGCTTTCTTCCAACATTTTAATTCGCTTGGAGTCTCGCACCGCCTTGCACTTCTCTATTTTTAGAGCCGCATTGTCTGTTTGAAAAGGATCACCCGCCAATGGCGTTTCGGTTCTAGGTACAATAATCTGCCTTCCTGCTTTTAGTTCCGGGATTAAATTTTTGGCAATGTTGATTGGTATTGCAAATTTTATTGTTTCCCCAACCGCTATACCCCTAATGCTTTGTCCAAAAGAAGAACTGTTCACTCCAATCACGTTTCCTGCGGCATCAACCAGCGGGCCGCCGCTATTCCCCGGGTGTATTTCAGCAGATGTCTCAAGGTATGTATTTGTCCCATCTACAATTTTCCTAGAAATAGTTCCTTCCTTAAAACTCACATCACCCTTTATTCCGAAAGGATATCCAAGAGTAAATACTTCATCCCCCTGCTCTGTGCCATTGGAGTCTCCGAACTCAACCTTTGCCAGATTTTGCGCATTAACTTTCAATACAGCAAGGTCCACATTCTCATCTCTACCAACCACAGATGCTAAATAAATGCCGCCGTTTGAAAGTGTAATTTGCGCAGTCGCTGAATTTTGCACAACATGAGCGTTAGTTAAGACAAAACCATCAGAACTAATGATCATTCCGCTACCAGTCCCCGCGTCTGACTCAATATATACGACGGCAGGCTTTATTTTTTTGATTATTTGAGAGTTGGATAAAGTTGCGGTGTAAATTTTGGGCGCTTGCTCTCTAACCTCTACAGATTTTGATGTTTGGGTGGGAGTTGGTTGCTTATTTGATTCTTCGGCTCCATTTTTGCGCTCCTCTTCCTTTGCGCGCAAATCAGCCACTTCTTGCCGTAATTGCTCAATTTCACCTTTCAGCTCGATAACTTGTCGTGTTGCTTCTTCTTGTCCGCGCTTGCTCGCTTCAATCGCTCTCGTTATCGCTACTCGCGCTTCCTCTGGGACTTTTTCCAAAACGTCGGATGTTCAAGCTATGGAACATAGTTGACAGTTAATTAGTTGTAATTTCGACCTTTGAATTGTGGATTTTTTGTCTTTTAATTTGGCGTCA
>MHSK01000007.1 GCA_001821295.1 Candidatus Taylorbacteria bacterium RIFCSPLOWO2_12_FULL_43_20 | reverse complement strand
TCTATCCCTTCGTCCAACAACTGTGTCTAAAATCATAGAACCGGATGTCGCACAATTACGGCTGTTGGAAGTTTAGTGGGACAGCACTGGCCCGAGCTGGAGCTGGCGAAGCGAGAGGCGGTCAATCAGGGTTCTCCACAAAATGGGTTCCGACTTTTTCAAAAAAAACATCACAAAAGAAGTAGAACAATAATCTTTGATAATTTATAATAATTCAGTTTTGGTTGATTTGATGTGAATACTTTTCAAACATCTGCTCGGACGATTCAGTTGTAATAAATTTAATGTGATTACAACATTGCACTTTATAAATAGATGGGAAATTGATAGTATAAAAAGCATGAAGAAGCCGAAAAGCAAGAAAAAAGCGAAAAAGGGAGGGATACCTTCGCCGTTTACTGACGGATGGTTTGGGACAGATGACCCGTTTTCACCGAAAAACATACAACCGAACAAAAATGACTTGTATTACGACGCGATGGATATGTGTGGCATGGGCAAAGCGGGAGCGAGGAGAGCTCTCCAGCTTTTAAATCGCGCTTTGGAAATGGATAAAGATTATATTCAGACATATGTCGGCCTTGTTTCCGCCCATAGCGCCGCCGGCAACAAGAAGAAGATGGAAGAAGCGATCAAGACAGCTTACGAAAAAACGTTAAAAATGTTTCCAAAATGGCCAAGACGTCTGGAGTGGGGAATATTGGAAAATCGCGCGCCGATGCGAGCGATCCAATATATGGCCGATTGGCACTGGGACAACGGCCAAAAAGAAAAAGCGGCGGAATTGTTCCGGCTTTTACTTCGGCTTAATCCAAACGACAATCAAGGCGCTCGTTATGAAATTGCCGCGCTCTATGCCGGTTTGTCCGGTAGTGACGTCAATCGGATGACCGATGAAGGCAATGAAAAACAAAATTGGGACGAGATGGAAAATTTAGTCAAAGAGCAGAATGCCAGGCATAAATTTTGGAAAGAGCCGAAATAACACATGTTGTCAGAAGCTCCGCGTGTAAGGCCGTGGAACCTTGTTTGACATTTGTTTGACTTTGAACAAGCCGTCGGCTGGACACAGTCTTATCGGAATTTTATGGCCGTGCCGTATGCAAGCATTTCGGCCGCTCCGGCCATGACCATGGAAGTCGCAAACCTCACGTTCAGGATCGCGTCCGCGCCGAGCGAGATTCCCTCGTTTACCATTCTATTGTACGCCTCATCGCGGGCGTTCTTGGTCATTTCCGTATAAGTTTTGACCTCTCCGCCGATAATGCTCTTCAAACCCGCGCCGATGTCGCGGCCGATGTTGCGCGCCCGCACCGTGCTCCCGCGCACGACGCCGAGTATTTCGGTTATCTCTTTTCCAGGGATATTATCAGTCGTTGTAACAATAATTTTTTCCATATGTTTTCTGTACCCGGATCGCCGCGTTCGGCGATTCAGGACTTTTTATTATTAATTTGCTCAATGTCGTCTTCTTTCTCGTTGAAGATGATGATCATTCCCAAAACAATGCCGGCGACGCCGAAGACAGAGGCCGTATAATCGCCGTACAGGCCATTCAAAATGACAAAACAAACAGATAAAACAATAATGACAACGCCCGTTATGACTCTGGCCATGCGCATAGTGTAGCACATGACTGAAACTTAAGCAGTGCGCCCTTCGGGTGGTTCAAGGCCTCATAATGAAAACAAGACCTTTATCCACCGACCGGCTTGAAAAGTATTGACACGAAAACCATACTTTGCTACACTTTATCATAGTAAAGCGTATGAACAAGGCCAACTCAAAACAAAATAAGTGGATAAACCCTGATACGGACGCCTTGTTTGAGGCTGTTCTGAACCTGAAAAATTCTGACGAGATACGCCGCTTTTTTAGAGATTTGCTTACCGAGAGCGAGCTTGTAGAGTTGGGGCAAAGGTGGAAAGTTGCCAAAATGTTGGCAAAGCGAATTCGCTATTCCAAAATTGAGCAGGAAACCGGCATGAGTTCTACAACCATTGCCCGTGTTCACAAATGGCTCAAAAAGGGCATGGGCGGATATAAGCTTGTTTTGGAAAGGATGAAAGAAAATCACTAAATTTTTTTATCTAGAACGCTTTATTAAGATAAAGTAATTTTATGGAAAAATCATCAAAAAAAATACAAATCGGAGTGATGGGTTCTGCCGCTGATCTTAAATACTTAAAAAAATTTGAGAAACTGGCGGAAGAAATCGGTTATTGGATTGCGAAAAAAGGAGCAACTCTGATTTTTGGCGCGGAAAAAGATTATGACTCTCTTTCAACGGTCGCCTGCCGAGGAGCAAAGAAAGCTCGCGGTCTTACTGTTGGCGTAACTTATGGGAAGGGCTTTGATATTTTTGAAAAAAAGAATGTCGATGTTGTTATCGCGAGCGGGCTTGAACGTGGCGGCGGCCGAGAGTTTACGCTTGTTTTGAGTTGCGATGCCATTATCGCACTCAATGGCGGCTCAGGAACACTCACGGAAATTGCTATTGCGTATCAAGCAAACATCCCCATTATAACTTTGAAAAATACTGGCGGCTGGAGCGAAAAACTTGGAGGGCAGTTTCTTGATGCTAGAAATAGAATGAAAATAGAGGTTTCCGAAAATCCAAAGTCAGCAGTTGAGTTAGCGCTTAAATTAGCAAAGAAAAAATATGAATCTAAAAAATAAAGTTTCTATAAACGTTCATCATCACAATCGGCTCTTCCTGGAAGAGATTGGTTGTGGTTAATCGTGTTTGATTTATAAGCACTCCTCCGCATTCAATCCCTTCCCAGAAGGGATTTATATTTTTTCTGGGAAAGGATAGTTCGTTAACAACAAAAAAAGAGGAATGCGCATGAATAAGCCATATGTCGTGTCAGCGGACATCTACTTGCTGATGAAGGGCTGGGCGATCCAAAATGATTTTGTATTGCCCTCGAGAGAATTCTTTTGCCGGTTGAGGAAAGAATTTTCAAACTACATGAGCGGGATTTTCTCAAACTTCGAGCTTGTCTCGGAGGATGAAATCTCTTATGGTCTTGCTAAATTGGTAGCCGAGAGCGGCCTACCCGCTATCTCACTGGACCGTGTCTATTGTAAGAGCGAACTCAACCTCGAAATTGCTCGGCTAGTGGACAAAAACGGAAAGGATTGTGGTCTAGGTCATCGTGCTGGAACGCCGCCAATTGTTCAACAAATCAAACGGTTACAGATGAGCGGCTTACGCGAAGTCGTAGTTGTAGATGATGTGGTCTTCTCGGGCGCACTTCTTGAGAGAATCGTTGACTTGCTCTCAAGAATACACATTCGTGTGCCACTCATCTGTGCTGGTGTCGGCATAGCCGAGGGCATCAATCGCATCAACGGTACGAAGCGAGAAATCCGCTGTGCTTGCACTTACGAGGAAGTAATTGACGAGGTGTGCGAACGCGATTTTTACGCCGGCGTACCGCTCTCGGGCCGTCTCCTTGTCGGAGACGACAACATCGGTGTTCCATATCTTCTTCCGTTCGGTAAGCCGGAGAGTTGGGCGTCTATTCCGTCCGAATACGCAACGGATTTCTCGCGATTCTGTCTTCATCAAACAAAAACTTTGTTTGATGAAGTTGAACGGCACTCCGGCAGACCAGTTCTTTGCCAAGACCTCGGCCGAAAAGTCGTCGGGTTACCGATGAATGAAACGCGCTACGCGGAGGTTCTTCACAAAATCCTCTAACACGAGGCGGCCGATTAGTTTAACAACTGATCGGCCTTTTTCTTTGCTATTTTCGCGCTAAAATAAAGTTTTGCCTCGTCCTATCCCCGCGGCAAGCCTTCCCCTCGCAAAGCCTCGGCGAGGCATCGGGGAAAACTTTGTTGCAGAAGTGTCGGCTCCGCCGAGAATGTCAACGCTTATCCGCCGAGAATGTCAACGCTTAGCGTTGACATTCTTGCGATAAAAAACCACCTCAAAACATTGGAAACGAAGTGGTTAAAAACTGATCATGGAAAGTATTAGTCAACACGCTCCCCCACCACCCGAACAGTGACCGCCCATAGCGCGAACATGTCGACGTAGCGGGCAATTGTCATAATATGTACCAGTATTAATCGCCGCCGGCACGTCATCAGGATTTGATAGATGCTGGACGTGGTGCTTGTAAGAAGTCCTTTTGATTAAAGACTCCCAGTTGTCAAATAACTTTTGAGGATTGTCTGACCATGATGCAAAATTTATCTCGCTTCCGCCGCACTTACAGACAAACGAATATTCATACCCTTTCAGATGTGTGTTTCGTTCAGGAATCCTGCCGCAACGGCAGGGTACCGGCTGTTGATTATTCATAATAAGAATTAAAGAGCATTCTGTCTGAATAAGATAATATTAGAATTATTCTAATTTTGCAACTTGCCGCAGATTCCCCCATGTAAGCCGAACACCCGAACACCTTTCTCATTGCGGTATTCACCTCCCCAAGAATGTCAACGCTAAGCGTTGACATTCTTGGGGTATCTTTACTTTGGCCAATGCTTGGGTTAAATTTTGTCAGGGCTGATTTTATCAGCAGGCCAAAAGCACGGCTTAATGTGCTCTTTTAAAATTGAAATAACCAACAAAACGAAGGATCGCATGATAACTCTTTCAAACGGCCACACTTTCAGATATATGGTCGCAAGTGGCGCTCTCGCCTTTGATGGCAAAGGATGGCTTTGGGAAAGGCCTCTCGTATGGCTCGGACTCATCAAGCCGGAACTCTTCACTGTCGTCATCAAGTCTCTGACCCGCAACCCGCATGTCGGAAACCTGCGATGGTGGAAGCCGTGGACATGCGTTCGCCTGATTCCCGGCGGCTCGGTCAACAAAGTAGGGCTTACAAACCCCGGCGTCGAATGGTGGTGCAGAGAAATCGGCCCAAAGATCAATTTCCAGAAGTTCCCAACAGCCGGATCAATCTTCGGTGATGAAAAGGAACTGGTGGAAATGACAGAGATGCTCAATCGCTTTGATCTCGTCGCACTTGAAGTCAATGTCTCGTGTCCGAACACCGGCCACGCAATGGAACAGGCTCAGATGGTAATCGACAGCGTGAAGGTGGTCAAACGCGCTTCGCGTCATCCTGTAATCGTCAAAGTCTCGGCTGATCAGGACTATATCGCCATTGCACGCGGACTGGAGAGAACAGCGGAAGCGGTTTCTCTCAACAGCGTGCCGTGGAGGACAGTTTTCACGAATGGCGAGCAAACGCCTTTATGGAAACTGGAGAAGCAAGTCGGCGGTGGAGGCGGAGGCGTCTCCGGCAAGCCGGCACAGAAACACAATTGGCAAGCTGTTGAGGCTCTCGCCAAACAAGGATCGCTCCCTGTGATCGGTCCAAGCATCATGGAATTTGATGATATGGAAAAGCTCAGGAGGCTCGGTGCGAAAGCAATCGGCTTCGGAGCTATCCATCTGCGGACTCCGTGGAAACCCACATCGTTCATCAAAAAGGAAAAGTCATGAAAGAAAACTTAGTAACGATCCCTCGGTGGTTTGATCGCCACCTCCACATCCGCGATGGCGGGATGATGCGGACTGTTCTGTCATGCACGCTCAAACAACGTGCAACCGGGGCTGTTATAATGGGCAACCTTAAGCATCCCGATGAAACGTCAACCATTCAAAATACACTGAGTTATCGGAAGCGAATCCTGAATGAATTGCAGGACTTGCCATCGGGCGAACTTTTTGGTCTGGGCCAAAAGTTTAAGCTGTGCATGACGCTGTATCTGACGGACGACATTAGTCCTGAAGAAGTCGTGCGCGGATTCAAAGAAGGTGTCTGGAGGGCGGTGAAGCTCTACATGGCCAATCAAAAAGGCCAAGGAGGAACTACCGGCTCGGCACATGGTGTAAAAAACCTTCTCGGCCGCTATCCGGTATTTGAGGCGATGGAAAAACACAAAATCCCGTTGCTCGGACACTTTGAAGCAGTCGAGGAGGATGTTGACGAATTCGATCGTGAGATCGTTTCCGTTTACCGTGACCTCAAGCCTATCCTCGAGTCCTTTCCGGAACTGCCGGTGGTCTTTGAACATCTTACAGACGGACGTGCTGCAGATTTCGTTGCAGAAGTCGATCACGACATCTACGCGACTGTGACTGCTCATCACCTGATGATCAATCGCAACACGATGTTCTGGGGTGGCATGAACCCCGGCCACTACTGCAAACCTGTGCCGAAGCGCGAAACGCATCGCGCAAAGGTCCGGCAGTATGTGACCTCGGGGAATCGTCGCTTTGGAGCAGGAACAGATTCCGCTCCTCACGATGAAAGTGTAAAGTCTCGCTGCTATGGTTGTGCGGCTGGCATCTTCACGTCGCCGACGGCCGTCGAGCTCTACACGATGACCTTCGACGAAGACAATGCACTTCAACATCTCGGTCCTTTTCTTTCCGAAAATTTCCTCGCGCTTTACGGCATGGAAGTGAGCTCGGAGACGATGACGATCGAACGCGGGACGCTTGTCGTTCCGCAAAAAATCGGGGGTGTTCAAGTTTTCAAAGGAGGCACGGAGCTTCCGTGGAAATTAGTTGGTTAAAATCACAAAACCTTAACCCCGCCCTGGCAATTAATTTGCCGGGGCTTTTTTTATTATTGTATAGTAACTATAAGGCATTCGCCTCCCCAAGAATGTCAACACTAAGCGTTGACATTCTTGGGAGAATTAATTTGTGAAAAGAGGAGGAGAAATGAGATTAGTTTCCAGGTTTTTCCAGAGCCAGGGAAATCAAATGGTCAAGAAAGTTACTCAGACTACTTCCGACAGCATACAATGATTTTGGAAAGAGCGACTCTTCCGTAAGTCCCGGCAAAGTGTTGACTTCCAAAATATATATTCCCCTTCTCGGGGTCAGCAAAAAATCAGATCGAGAATAATGCCTAAGTCCCAAACATTCATGCGCGATCATAGCGAGTCTCTGCAATTGTTCACTTTCTTCCTGAGTAAAGTTTCCAGGACAAACTTCATCTGATTGTCCGCTATACTTCGCGTCAAAATCAAAAAAATCAGATTTAGCCGGTTTGATAATTTCAACCGGCAGAAGCGGGTAATGTTTCTTTCCGCGGAAATTATCAATAACGCCGCAGGTGGCCTCCCTTCCGTTAATAAACTCTTCAACAAGCGCCATACTGGAATACCCCAGGGCTTCATAAAGAGCTTCCTTTAACTCTCGCAATGTGCGGGCCACTCTCACACCTACCGAGGAACCGCCTGTAGCCGGCTTAACAATTGACGGCTGAGGAAAAGTCTTGAAGATTTGAATCGCCCTCTCCTCTATGTCGTCTTTTTTATGTACGAACACATGTATGGGAGTTTTCAGACCATGCTTTAAAAAAAACTTTTTGGAAATTCCCTTGTTCATTGCCATAGCTGAAGGAAATGATTTGGATCCAGTGAAAGGTGTACCGTGCGCCTCCAAAAGCTGTTGAACTTTGCCGTCCTCACCGTATTCGCCATGCATCGCGTTTACCGCGACGTCTATCTGACGCAAAATATTGGACGGCTCCATGGCAACCCCCATCATGTGCCATAGTCCATCCTTGGTGATTAGAATGTCGTGGGGATGATATTTGTCCGGCGACAAGTTGTTCAAGATACTCCCTCCAGTCTTTAAGGAAACTTCATACTCTGAAGAGGGACCGCCCCTCAACACACCCACATGTATTTTAGACATACATAAATTATATTCTCTTGGCGCGAAATATCAATAAGCTTGTGCCTAAGAGCCCATCCACCATCTAACCGCCAGATATAAAGCAAGACATGGCTTGCCCCCACACCAATATTCATTGGTGTGATCTCGCAAAGCGAGCTGGGGCTTGCCTGCCATTATGGTTCAATTGCTTCACCATCCTGAGGAACTCGAAGGAGATCGTGGATGGGCTCTAAGCCGTGCGATTTTTTTAAATGATCCTGAAAGAGGAAGCCGTCCCGACCCATATGTCGGAACGGCTTATATTGGCGAGAGGGCTTCAAGCCCTATTCTACCCTCCTTAGACAGTAAGCAACCTAACCATTTTAAAGTATATCACATCAAAATATTCAATACTTGCGCGTCATGATCCCCATCTGTCATCACTTTTTGAACCACGCATCATCACGCGACATATTTTTCCATGAATGCATTCTTAAAGTCGGCAAAGTCGCCGTTTATAATCGCCGCGCGCATTCTTTTCACATGGCTGATTATAAAATAAAGATTGTGGATGCTGGCTAACGTGTTGGCCAGTATCTCTTTGGCTCTGAAAAGATGTCCAATGTAAGCCGCTGTGTAATGCCGACAAGTGTAGCATCCACAGTGAGGGTCGATCGGCCGGAATAAGTTTTTAAATTTTGCGTTCAAAATATTAATTTTCCCGCGTTCCGTATACAGTGTACCATTGCGCGCAATTCTGGTGGGAGCTACGCAGTCAAACAGATCACAGCCCATCTCAACCGCGTTTATAAGGTCCAAAGGATCCCCAATACCCAAAAGATGCCTCGGCTTGTCGTCTGGCAAAATCTCATTTATTCTAGACACAGTCGCTTCAATATCTTTTTTATCAAAAGATCCGCCTATACCAAAGCCGTCAAAATCCATTCCGCCGATATATCTCGCGCTCTTCTCTCTCAAATCATTATAACGCCCGCCTTGGACGATGCCGAACAATGCCTGGGATATTTCCATTCCTTTCTTATGCTCCGCGAGCGATCGAGCCGCCCAAAGATGGGTACGATCCAACGCTTCCTTTTGATACTCGTACGAAGCGTGCGGTGAAGTACATTCATCAAATGCGAAAATAACATCAGCGCCTATATCCTTTTGCAATTGAATGGATCTTTCGGGAGTAAAAAAATGCGCGCTTCCATCAATATACGACTTGAATTCCACGCCATCGTCAGTCACCTTTGCCATTGTCGAATCATTGATTAAGATATCATCGCTTGACCTATCCGCGCCGTCTCCCAGTCTAAGCTCGGCGATTTTTGATACGGATTGTTTATATGCCGCACCCAATGAAAATACCTGAAATCCTCCTGAGTCTGTGATCGTAGGCCCTGTCCAGTTCATGAACTGTCCCAAACCTCCTCCTTTTTTTACAATCTGAGTTCCCGGCTCAAGATAAAGGTGATAAGTATTGGCAAGAACCACGCTAGCGCCTATGTCTTTTACTTGTTCAACGGTCAGCGACTTTACCGTCGCCTTGGTGCCAACCACCGCAAAACACGGAGTCTGTATATGACCGTGAGGGGTAAGAAATGTACCGGCCCTGCCCTGCCCATTCTTAATCCTATTTTCTATGCTAAAACTGAAAGCCGCGCTCATAATCGCCCATTATACATTATGCTTTAGTGAATTACGAAACCTTTTTTAAGGAGCTTCGTCGGCTTCAGTAGCTTCATTAGCTTCGTTAGTTCTTTAGGGAAGAGGCATGCGTCGAAGCGACGCATGCCTTCAATATTTTCGAAAGTTAAAGCAGTAAGATTCTTGTCATATCTCAATATTAATCGGGCAATGTTTATTAGCTTTGAAAAACAATACTCATGTATTACAATATATAAATGCAAAATATTGAAGACGAAACTAAAAGCGTACTTACTGCTTCAGATGATCAAAAATCCGCGAGCGCAATTCCTATGAACAATGAAGGCATCGCGGAGCATCCACTCGCAACACTGTCAAGAATAAATGAAGAGTTTAAACAGGGATTTGAATTCATAAAAAAATACGAGAAAAGCGTAACATTTTTTGGATCCTCTCGATTTGACACAGCCAATGATTATTCAGAGGACGACGCTTATAACATAGCCAGAAAAATAGTTTTGGAATTAGGATACGCAATCATAACAGGCGGAGGTCCCGGCGTGATGGAAGCGGCCAATAAAGGAGCATTTGAGGCAGGCGGAGACTCCCTCGGACTTACAATAGACCTGCCGAGAGAACAGCTCCCTAACCCTTATGTTACCGATCATCTTCCTTTTCACTACTTCTTTACCCGTAAAACCATATTGACTTACGCCGCTGAGGCGTACATCTTTTTTCCGGGAGGTTTCGGCACGCTTGACGAATTTTTTGATACGCTAACACTGATACAAACACGCAAAATTCCCGCCGTGCCCATCATTTTGTTTAATAAATCTTTTTGGACTCCATTGCATGATTTTATCACGGTAGAAATAGGAAAAAGAAACAGCTTTATAGATAAATTTGACACGCAATTGTACAAAATTACAGATGATCATGATGAGATTATAAACATGATCAAGAAAGCGCCTGTGATGCGCTGGTGGAAAGATTTCTAATTTTGAGCCGCCCTTCAATGTCAAATTTCCTCCTCGCTCACACTCATAACCTCCGCGCCAAAGAAAAAAATTTGAGAAGAATAATATAGCCATATCAAAGTCAAAATTACTGACCCTCCGACTCCATAAAAAGTGGCAATATGACTGTTTTTAAAATATAACCCTAAGATCGTGTTCACCACGATAAATAAAACCGCGCTCACTGAAGCGCCAATTGCCGCATTTCGCCACGGGATGACAAATCCAGACAGAATTCTGTACATCGCAGAAAATATGAGAAATATGCCAAAAAAAGTAAAGGCGAAATTAAGTGCCTGAACAACAAGACCCGACAGACTTCCAAAGGGGAGAAGTAGGACTATATCTCGAAATACGGAAAGCGATAGATTCACCAGAACAAGCACCGCAAATATCATGCTTATCACAATAAGAAATACTACCGACAAAACTCTTTTTCTAATAAACAAGCGAATATCTGGCTTCTCACGGCGAACTCGGCGACTTTGTATCTGATCAAAAGAGCGACGAAGAAAACCATAAAAATTAGAGGCGCCAAATATAAGGAAAACAGCCACAAACAGCGTCAGCCAAACACCCTCGTTCAGGTTCCTAATTTGCTCTAGAATTCCGCGCACGAAATCAGCAGATTGCGATCCCACAGTGCCGAGCAAATATCCATGCACCGCGGTTTCTATCTCCCCCTCCTCGTATATTAAACCGCCTATAACCAGTGCAATGTACAGCAAGGGAGCGATAGTGAAGATTACGTAATAAGACAAGCTGGCGGACAGGTCCTGTATACGATCCCTCTTCGCCTCAACGTAGGATCTTTTCAGCAAATTAAAATATTTTCTCATTAAAAAAAGCGTTTAAATAACGGCATTGTTCGCGACATAACTATCCTTATCAGCGGCAGAAAGATTTTTTTGATATTCATTCAATATAATATGTTTTGCCTCTTCGGGATTTGCCGCGCTCCTAATTATGAATTCTCTTTTCTCTCCGGCTGTCTGCATATAAATGTCACCAAAGTTGAACACCGTTTCAACAAATCCTTTTGTTTTCGTGGTAACATCCTGGAGATTATTATAATAAAGAGTCGCAATCTCGCGATAAAATATACCTTTTTGATCTACGTCTATAACTCTTTTGTTTGTTACATACCATACATCCAAATAATAGTCGGTCCATTCAATAAAGAAGACCGCCCATAATACCATAAGCCAGCAAGAATACAGAAAAAGAGACAAAGAAGCAAAGTTTCCGGAGGCATGTACAGTTTTCAAACTTGAAAAATCTGAATAAGAAGAATAAATAACAAGCGGAAGCAGAGCCGCTACGAAAAGAAAAAATCCCTTGGCAAAAATAATAAACCAGTGTTTTCTTATTTCCAAAATTACTATTTCATTGTCGTTGAGTTTCAACACGTCAATATAATATTAGGGAAACAAACGCCAAAACCAATAGAGCGAAAAACCCAGCCAGGTAAATGGATTCGGCAATAATGATATTTTTGTTTTTCATACCGTACTGTCTCCAATGGTAAATCAGAACCGACGACACAAAAAGCAAAAACAGTGTGACAAATCCGAAAATTAACCAAAGATTATATGAAGTCAGCTCAGGAAAATTTAACGATATCATGAAAAAATTATACCAGAGCTATAAATGACAATCAAATATTTTTCTGTATCTACTCATAAAGTTGAGTGTCCTGCTAACTGTAACACTTTTTACTTCTGTCATTCCCGCGAAGGCGGGAATCTAGATTCAAATATGACCTAGATTCCCGCTTTCGCGGGAATGACGTAATTTTTATTAGCGGCGCCGCAGGGCGTACCACCTCTGCCCTCCCTTGCTCCGCCGAAGCTTTTTTTGACCCGCATAGCATTGCATTCCTATTCGTGGCATTCGTCTTTATTCGTTGATTGGTATTATTTTTTCGAATTTGTTATTTGGTGCTTCGTGCTTACTCAAGATACTGTTGAATTATACCCACCGAAAAGGTAAAGTAATATGATGAAAATTAATCCTGATATTTTTCGCTCTTACGATGTGAGAGGAATTTACCCAACCGATATCAACGAGGAAACAGTCTTTCTTATTGCAAAAGCCTACGTAAAGCGCTTTAACGTAAAAAAGGTAGTCGTAGCTGGTGATGTCAGAACAAGCACCCCATCACTCAAATCCTCAATGACAAAAGGACTTCTTGAAGCGGGAGCGTCCGTCATAGATATTGGAATTGTAACCACCGACATGATGCTTTTTTCCGTGGGACATCTTGAAACCGATGGAGGTATCATTATTTCCGCCTCGCATAATCCCCGAGAATACAACGGAATGAAAATAGTCTTGAAAGGCGCTATGCCGGTATCGAGCGTAAACAAACTTTTTGAACTTCGGGACATGCTCATTGATGGAAACGATCTGGAAACCGGCCTTCCTCCCGGAAAAACTGAATTCCTGAATATTATTCCCGCTTATGTCTCTCACGTCAGAAATTTTATTGATTTTTCTAGCCTCAAATCTTTTAACATCGTCGCCAACCCCAGTTTCGGAATGGCAGGAGTGGTGGTACAAGAAGTTTTAAAAGGAGCTCCCATTATTTTTCATTTCTTAAACGAAATACCAAACGGGGAATTTCCCAAAGGCCCGCCTAACCCTCTGCTTCCTGAAAACCAAGGGGAAACAAGCCAGCTTGTTAGAAATCTGAAAGCGAATCTCGGAGTTGCATGGGATGGGGACGCAGACAGGTGTTTCTTTTTTGATGAGAACGGTGAATTCATTCCCCCCTATTACATGAGCGCTCTTTTTTCGGAAATTTTTCTTAGTGGATCGAAGCCGGGAAACAACAAAAAAATACTTCATGATACACGCTTAACATGGGTAATTGAAGATACCGTGAAAAAAAATGGCGGGATTCCGATCATGAGCAAAGCCGGATATACCTTCATAAAAGAAAGAATGAGGAAGGAAGAAATAGTGTTCGGATCAGAAACAAGCGGTCATTATTTTTTCCGAGAAAACTATTACTCAGATAACGGAATGATCCCTTTCCTTCTCATGCTCGAGGAAATGTCCATCACAGATAAAAAACCGAGCGAGCTTATCGCGCCTTTTAAAGCCGGCAGCTTCATTTCAGGAGAAATAAATTTTGAAACAACCGATGTGAAAAACCTTGTCAAGAAAGTGACAGATTTTTATCGCAATCAAGGTGGTGTGGTGCTCGACGTTGACGGTGTTTCCTTTGAGTTTGATGACTGGCGGTTCAATATCCGTGGCGCCGCTAACGAACCCTTGATCCGCCTGAATATTGAGTCGCGCGACAAAAAAATCCTTGAAGACAAAATTTCCGAAATTACAAAATTACTTTCATGATTTCATCTGAAGAATGTCAACGCTAAGCGTCGACATTCTTGTTGAATTTTATAGCAAAACCCGCCGGACAGGCGGGTTTTGTCATATAGCTTTATACCTATAAGCCGAATTCTGTACCAGTTGCCGTAAAGCAACTGGCGATCGTTATTTATCTGGGATTAGTGTTACCACTAACCTCAAGCAGCACTCCACTGCAGAGCAGTGAAAATTCGAAATCACAAATTCGAAATCCGAAAGAATTATAAATCTTGGTTTTGGATTTTTAATTTTTCGAGCTTCGTGCTTAGAATTTCGTGCTTTCATTGCCCTGCAATGACACGGCCTTGCACAGAGGTAAGGATTTAGCCGTTGCAATTCCCACATTACTATGGGAACTTATCCCTTGATTTCTCTCGGGATACTCTATCCTTTCGGAATTGAGCGTCTCTGTTCGCACCTATACCACTGCAGAGCAGTGAAAATTCGAAATCACAAATTCGAAATTCGAAAGAATTTAAAACTTTGTTATTTCGTGCTTTCATTGCCCCGCAATGGCTGTGGGTATTACCCACTACCCATCCCCGCACCATAAATGATGCATCGCTGTGTTCGGACTTTCCTCACCCAACACCATTTGAAAATAGCTTGGGCGCAACTATCCGATATAAAGCTCAACATATTATAACATCATAATCTATTTTTGCAAAATACTGGTAACGCTTAGCAATCTGATAACTGTAACTCATTTTTTCTTATGTCATTACCGCGAAGGCGGGAAGCCAGATCAAAAAAACCTGCTAGATTCCCGCCTTCGCGGGAATGACAACCCGATTATTAGTCCTCAGTGGAAAAATCCAAACGGTTTCCAATCTCAAGCCCTGTTTTCTCAACATATTCGGTATTAACCTCTAGTACGTAAACAGCCGGCGCGTTCGGATAATACGCTTCTGGGAAATTCTCAGGCAGCGCATTTTCCTTTATATGAACGACTTCCCTGTCCTCATCAAGCCATATGATATCAATAGCGAAATTCATATCTTTCATCCATATCCCGTGATAGCCAGCTTTATCATAAATGAACAAAAGCCCCCGACCCGGAGGTAAGCCGGACCTTCCTGACAGGCCTAAAACTCTTTCTTCTTGAGAATCAGCAATTTCCAATAAAATTCCAGCATCGTTTATTGTGGCGGAAATTAAATCTCCTTTCTCCTCATATGCATTATCCCCTTTCGGTTCAACTCTAGCTCTTTCCGCGTAATATCCGAACACGAAGTAAAAAACTGCTAAAGCAAAAAAGAGTATCCCAAATACAAATTTTATATTAAACAAACCCTTCATCACTACATTAGAAATTAGGAATTAGGAATTAGAAATTAGTAATTTACTTGTTAATCCTTCCTCTTATCTCTTTAATTTTACCGTTTTCTATCTCTATGATTCTGGACGGTTCTCCCCGTAACTCTCCTCCGTCAACATAAAAGTCAACACTCTCCCCAAAATAAATCTCCGCTTCCTTGATGTTTACAGCTGGCGGCTTTCCTTCCGGATTAGCGCTCGGAGCGACAAGCGGTCCTGTTTCCGTTATAACTTGCCGCAATTGGGAATTATCGGGTATTCTTATGGCAAGAGAATCACCTCCCCTAGTCAAATAATCAAACTCCTGTGATACACCGTGGAAAATTACACTGACCTTTCCCGGCCAAATCTTGTCCAAAATGGATCTCGTGTACTTATCAATGACTATGCCAAAATCGTCCAGAATTTCGTATGATCCTGCTAATATTATAAACGGCTTTAACGAATTTCTGTCTTTTATTTCATAAATTCTTTCCACTGTTTGCCTATTTAGCGCACTGCCGACAAGTCCATAAATAGTATCAGTGGGCACAACTGCCGTTTTGCCACTCTTCAGCAGTTCAATTATCTCTTTGTTGTTTGTTTTATAAATATGCGTCATGGATATTTATTTTGTATTTATTATACACTTTTCAATCGGCTCAACTTCTTCCCTCTCCCTTATTCCTTCTTTCATACTTTGTGCCGCCGAAGCTCGCTTCGAGCGAAGGGGCAAAGGAGGTGGCCTTTGGCCAGAGGATTTCTCCCCCTTCCTCTTCCCCTCTTTAGAGGGGAAGTGCCGAGTCTGCGAGGCGATGGGGTGTCTTCTTCTCTTTTTCGTATTCGTATCTATCCCCGACGCTTCGGTCGGAGCTCCGACCGAAGCGTCAAAGTCGTATCATTAGTACCATTCGTATATTGGCATCGTGTATAGCTTTTCGTTATGCGGTATCTACTATAAAAAAAGGTGCCAGCTCAATAGCTGACACCTTTTGTAATTCCTGACAAAGATCATGCGATGCTAAAGCCTACTCGGATGACCGATGTCGGTGGCAACGCCTTACACGTTTGATACTCTTTTTCCGTAAGCTCAAGAGTGATATGGTAGAAAGGACAAGATGTCTCTTCCAAACCACGAATTGTTACAGGGTACAACTCGCCACCAGATGACAACTCTAGCGTATGCCATATATCAATATGCTTCGCTGGTGGCATCATGCGATATTCCGTAGACACGCGCTCGATCTTACGCAGAGAGCAAATTGCCAGGTCATCGTCGGTGAGGGTATCCGTGTCCACACAACCCTTCTTTGATGACCCAGTAAATTTTAAAGGAAGCTCGCGACTCTCAAACCAGCAGATGAGCGTACACCCGACCAAATCAAACGACATTGGAATCCCGAAACGCTTGCAAGTTTCTGCGTCAATTATTAAAGACGATTCTCCATAACGCTTGTATGGGTCGCCTTCAAGAACGATTACGAAAGGTTTATTTCTGATTGCGTTGGCTCCGACCTTGTCTATTTTAAATTTTTTAGCGAATATCACGAGAATCCCCTTTCTTTGGTTGATTGTTTAAGTTCCGCTAATTACATTAACAACAAAATGGTATTTGTAAAGAGCGAGCAAATCTCCTTCTGATTGTTAAGACCAGAGGGTAAGTGATTCGAAGCGCCTTGTGTTGGCACGAAACACACCAAACATAAATACAAATTTATGTTTGGTGTGTCATTCTTTGAGTATGTACTGTTATATACCGGTGATTAATTTACCAATATCACGCCACTATGCATAGCAAGTTGGTACGACGTGTCAAGCGCCATTGAAGAATTTATGGCCCACAATCCTTGACGAATACCACTTGTGTCTATGAACTGATAATAATTATCATATCCGGAAATATTCGTAGGGACAGACAAGTTTGAATCTTCATTTCCCACTAATATCACACCACTATGAATACCGAGTTGGTACGCCGTAGCAAGAGCTGTTGCGGGGATGTTTGCCTCAACACTTTGCAAGTTTCCACTGGTATCGACGAATTGATATGTATTTGCCAAAGATACTGCCGGAAGAGCCAACAGAGCCATAGCCATGGCCATAAATCCGATGAATATATTTTTTGTTTTCATATTATTTAATGTTACTAATAAGCCGTAGAAGACAGACCGGTCAATCCTCCTTCTATATATTGGAGCCGTCCGGGTAGAGAAATTATGACAACATTATGCTAGAGTGAATATATGAGTGAAACAGGTGACAAAAAAGAGGTCTTGGCTAAAGCATATAGAGAGCATGAGCAAGCTCTTCTAAAGCGATCATTTTATAAAATAAGCAATCGAGATCTGGCCGATGATTTAGTACAAACCACTTTTTTAAAGACATGGGAATACCTATTGAGGCATAAACAGATTGATTCAATAAGAGGATTCCTTTTCCATGTACTCAATCGTCTTATCATTGATGAATATAGAAAAGAAAAACAGGATTCATTAGACTCGCTGTTGGAAACCGGATTCCAGATTGCGCTAGACGATTCAGAAAAATTGTTTGATCAAATTGACGGGAAGGCGGCAATGCTGCTGATTCCCCTCCTTGGAGATAAATACGAAAAAGTTGTCTCTATGCGCTTCCAGGAAGAAATGACCATAAAAGAAATTGCCGAGGCAACGCAACAATCAAACAATACCGTCGTTGTCCAAATTCACAGAGGTGTAGATAAATTGGCAATTTTGATAAAAGTAGATAAAAAAAATTTCTCTCCTTCAAGTTTGTAAATTTTAGGAACATAACCACAAGACATTCCCCATTCGCGTGCTTTTAGTTGTATGTGCAATCAAAATAGACATCTAATACTAAACAACATAGTAGTCTACTATTGCACTATCTGGTTAAGTTAGGAAGATTCGATCAAGCGCTCATTCGTCTCCGTCGCTTATCATTCCGCCTGACCACACTCGTGTCATCCGTCGTGCTCGGCCAGGGTGGCTCAATATCAAGACCATTGCGGAGGAGGGGAGATTCGAACTCCCGATACCGTTTCCGATATACCACCTTTCCAGGGTGGCCCATTCGACCGCTCTGGCACTCCTCCGCAATGGTCTTGATTTTTTTCAGATTATATATTGTCTATTTTTTCCACAAGTCTTTTAAACGCATTTCCACCCTTATAACTTTTAATTTGTCTCTCCCGTAACCACGCCGATTTTTTGTTATCAAATTCCTCACTGTACACTAACTGCCACTGACCACGTCCCTTAGTCGATCGATTACTATTAGAATTATGTTGTTCAATTCTCTTGTTTATATCAGAAGTTGAACCAATATAATAATGATGATCTTTATTGTTTTGAATTATATATGTAGTGTACATATTGATAACACCATTTGACAATACCACCTTTTTCCCGCCTCTTGGCGGGACCCCGCTGTGGCGGTGGCCAGGGTGGCCCATTCGACCGCTCTGGCACTCCTCCGCAATGGTCTTGATTTTTTTCAGATTATATATTGTCTATTTTTTCCACAAGTCTCTTCAAAACATTACCTCCCTCGGGAACCGTTCTCCGTTGCAAATTTAATCCTACCAAGAATAGCCAAAATGGTTAAGGACTCGTTTTGGGATTTCTATCGGCTCCCGCCAATATTGTTTTAGAGTTTCTGTTTTTCCCAAAGTTCATGGAATCGTCCTTTGGATTTAAATAACTCTGTGAATCGTCCAAACTCCACGATCTTCCCTCTTTCAAGAACAATTATCTTATCCATTTCTTTCAGCGTCGTCAGACGATGAGCTATAACCACAGCCGTTACATTTTCAAAAAATCTATGCAAAGAATCCTTGATCTTCTTTTCTGATTCGATATCCAAATGCGATGTCGCTTCATCAAGAAGTAATATTTGCGGCGTTTTGAATATAGCTCTCGCTATCCCAACCCTTTGCCTCTCGCCTCCGGAAAGCTTAATCCCCTTCTCTCCAATAAGAGTATCCATGCCTTTAGGCAGTTTGCCGATGAAATCCTGAACATGGGCTATCTCTACAGATCTTTTCAGCAATTCCTGATTATTTTCCTCTTTTTGGTTGGTAATGGTTATGTTTTCCCCAAGAGACGCGTTGAAAAGCTCAGTGTCTTGCAATACGACCGCCAAATGATTGAAATAATCCTTTTTACTTATGGCCTTCAGCGGCAAATCTCCGACGAAGATATCTCCGTCGTACGTCTCATGCTCCTTAAGCAATAGTTTAAACAAAGTAGACTTACCGGCGCCGGATAAGCCAACAATCCCCACTTTCTCTCCCCTTTTTATTTCGAAAGACACGTTATCCAAAACTCTTTTTTCGTTATAAGAAAACGAAACATTTTTTACCGAGATGACACCCCAATCGTCCGGAAACTTCACTTTCCCGTCTTCCTTGTCTATTGTTATTGGAGCGTCGTGAATTGCCTGCATTCTCGCGACTCCATTCTTTGCGACAGCGAAATCCTCAGATACGTCAGCGAGCTCGCTCATGGATTGCCACACCGTTTGGAAATATCCCACAAACAGCACCAGAAATCCAATTTCATACTTTCCCCGAGTTACACCGTAAATAATATATATCATTGCACCGACCCGAAAGATATGAGCGTACATATTTCTTATTGCATTGCCAGCTTGAAACCAAAATATGCGCTGTCTGATGGATTTGAACAAATCTACGGCATTATCGGAGAGTGTCTTCAGGATTTTTCCCGACATAGACATCACTTTGACGCTTCGTATATTATTTATGGCCTCAAAGAACATTCCGCTACGGCGCTCCTCTTTTTCATTTACTATATCCGACATAATCACGCCCCTCTTCCTGTAGTAATGCGCCAAGAAATAATAAGTAATAAGAAAAACACCGACGGCTATGCCCATACCCAAGTCAAAGCTCAGGATAATGATTATCACGCCGATGAGATTGATAACAATTTCAATAATATTGTTTATCCAAATTCTGAGGATCCGATCTATGCTGGTAGACCCTCTGTCTATACGCTTGTACTTACTGCCTGCGCTTTCTTTCTCATGCCATGTCATATCAAGAAGCATGAGATGCTTCAAGGATTTGAGCTGAGAATCAAGATCCGCTTTTTCTCCGACTTTAAACATGGCTGACTTGGCATAATAGGTTCCAACATACCGCACAATCACGGCCATAAAGGTCAAGACGAAAACTATGTATATTGGAAGTAATGATTTACCCGGAGAATAATCAGCAAAAAAATTTACTATTACTGCAAGAGCATAAGGCGGATAAAGCCAGACCAAATCAGCGGCGACTCTGAACAAAGTCGCCGCCCAAAAAGATTTTTTGTAAGGTCCGACATAGGACCAAACATCGGAAATCAAATTCCGTAATGTATACATAAAAATGATTGATGCTTTACGCCTGTTTATTGCCAAGCAAAGCGTTAATGCGCTCTTCGGCCGGTGGATGAGTGCTGAACATCTTTGACCACGTGCTCAATTTCTTTCTGGACCCGAACGGATTGGAAATATAAAGATGAGCAGTTGCGTGGTTGGCTCTTTTCATTAAGCCGGAATATTCATTTATTTTTCTCAGAGCGTTGGCCAAACCTTCAGGATAGCGTGTCATCAAAGCTCCAGACGCATCCGCGAGAAATTCTCTTTTTCGAGATATTGCAAGCTGAAGCAGTGTCGCCACTATAGGCGCCAAGATCATAAGGGCGATGCTCGCGACTAGCAATATGGGATGCACGTTTGAGTCGCCTCTTTGTCTTCTGCCGAACATGGTGCTTCTGAACATAAAATCCGAGAGTAGTGTTATGAATCCGACAAGCACTACCGCGATCGTGCCAAGAAGTATGTCTTTATTGCCTATATGAGACAATTCATGAGCTATTACTCCTTCAAGCTCGCTCCTATCCAGGATGGACAAAAGTCCAGTCGTAACCGCAACAACGGCATGCTCTTTGTTCCGTCCGGTGGCAAAAGCGTTCGGTACGGGATCGTTGATGATATAAACTCTCGGCTTGGGCAAACCCGCGGTAATTGAGAGATTCTCAACTATGGTATAAAGGTCAAAATTCTCTTCTCTGGTCGCCGGCTTGGCTCCCGAAATCTTGAGCACTATTTTATCCGAATACCAATAACCGATAATATTCATTGCTATGCTGAAAACCACCGCTATAAACAGTATCTCAGGCATGTTGTAAACATAACTGGCAGTCCACCCAAGTCCGATCACCACGACAAAAAAGACAGTCATTAAAAGCCATGTTTTTGTCACATTTTTTGATTGTTGGGTGTATAAAGTTGCCATGAATTATTATTGTACTACTAAGTAAACCGTGGATGAAAAAATTCCAAAGAAAGACACCCCATCGCCTCGGAAACCTCCCCCTTCGCTACCCACTCCGCTCCTCCTTCGCCAAAGGCTACGGAAGGACAAGTAAAGCTACGCGGGTCAAGAAGAGCTACGGCGGGACACGGTCGGCACTTCCCCTCTAACTCCCCTTCGCTCTAAGAAGAGCTTCGGCGGAGCAAGGGAGGGACAGAGGGAGAAAGTCCTGCGACGCCGCTCATAAAATTTACATGATGAGTCAAAAATCTCAATCAATTAAAAATTGACATTGACGGGCTGTTTTGCCGCCTGCTCTCCTTCCTCAAGTTCAAAGAATTCTCTTTTTTGAAATTTGAAAATGTTAGCAATAATATTCGCGGGAAACACTTCAATTTTGGTATTGAGATCCCTGACATTTCCATTGTAAAATCTGCGTGCGGCTTGGATTTTATTTTCCGTATCTGAAAGCTCCCTCTGAAGCTCCATGAAATTCTGATTGGCTTTAAGATCAGGATAGGCCTCCGCGACTGCGAACAGAGACTTCAATGCCCCTGTCAGCATATTCTCGTTTTTCGCCTTATCGTCAACAGACTGAGCTCCCATAGCCGCCGACCTGGCGCGAGTGACATTTTCAAACGCTTCTCTCTCATGAGTGGCGTAACCCTTGACCGTATTTACAAGGTTGGGAATAAGATCGTATCGTCTTTTCAACTGCACATCAATATCAGCCCAGGCTTCCTTCGTCCTATTGATTAAAGTGATAAAACTGTTGTACGAGAACACTAACCATAAGACAATAATTACGGCAATACCTATTAAAATATAAATTAAATTCATGTTATTTTGAATTATTGATAATACATTTTTGAGAAATAAATCCTCCGGCTATACCTACTACTTAATGAGGAGAGACCTGTTGCGCACATACTATAATTATACAACACATGCGAAAAAAAAGCATTAAAAAATAACGGGAGCAGGGCTCCCGTTATTTTCAAACAGCTCTATTTAGTAATCCATCGGTGGCATTCCACCATTCGCTCCTCCTTTCTCTTCTTTTTTCGGCTCTTCTGCTATTGCCGCTTCGGTGGTAAGCAATATGGCGGCCGCGGACGCGGCGTTTTGGATTCCGCTTCTTGTAACTTTTACCGGATCAATAATGCCGGCGGCAAGCATATCAGATACTATCTCATCCGTAAGAGCGTTATATCCGCCGTTACCCTTGATCTTTCTGACTTTGTCCACAATAACAGCCCCGTCTTCCTTACCCGCGTTCATCGCTATCTGTCGGAGCGGCGCTTCCAACGCCCTGAGCACAATGTCAAAACCAACGGCGATTTCATTCTTCATCCCCCCATCCGTATCTCTTTTTGAAGAATCTTTTACTTTGTCCGCGGCTTTGACCAACGCGCTTCCCCCTCCGGCCACTATGCCTTCTTCAATAGCCGCTTTGGTCGCGTTTACAGCGTCTTCAATCTTCAGTTTCAAGTATTTCATCTCGGTTTCCGTAGCCGCGCCGACTCTGATTACCGCGACGCCACCGGAAAGCTTGGCTATTCTCTCTTCCAATTTTTCTTTGTCGTATTTTGAATCAGTGGCTTCCAATTGAACTTTCAATTGAGATATTCTTTTTTCAATTTCCTGCTTTTTTCCTTTACCTCCGACAATGACCGTCTTTTCTTTTGTTGATACCACCCTGTTCATCCTTCCCAGCATTCCCAAATCCGCGTTTTCCAATTTGACACCGGTCTTTTCTGAAATTACTTTTGCCCCGCATGTGACAGCTATGTCTTCCAGCATATCCTCTTTTCTATCGCCATAACCCGGAGCTTTAACGGCAAGAATGTTGAAAGCGCCGCGAATTTTGTTCAGAACAAAAGTCGTTAGAGCTTCGCCGTCCACGTCATCGGCAATTATTACCAATTCTTTTTTACCGGTCTGTGCCAGTTTTTCCAAAAGAGGCAAAATCTCTTTGATAACGGATATTTTCTTGTCAGTGATAAGTATGCCGACATCGCTATATTCCGCTTCCATCCTTTCACCGTTCGTAATCATGTAAGGAGAAACATATCCCTTGTCAAATTCCAACCCTTCCACAACCTCAGACTCCACTCCCGTCGTCTGAGATTCCTCAACGGTAACGACGCCATCTTTGCCGACTTTGTCTATCGTGTCCCCGATGATTTTTCCGATCTCTTCTGACTCAGACGATATGCTCGCGACTTGCCGTATTTCTTCTTTGCTGTTGATCGGCTTGGCTATGGCCTTCAACGCTTTCACCACCTCTTCGGACGCTTTCTCTATGCCTATTCTCAAGCCCATGGCGTTAACTCCCATAGTGGCATGGCGCATACCTTCGCTTATTATTGACTGCGCCAATATTACCGACGTCGTGGTACCATCGCCCGCCATATCATTCGTTTTGGAAGCGACTTCCTTCACGATCTCCGCTCCCATGTTTTCAAATTTATCAGACAAAGTAATTTCCTTGGCGATTGTTACGCCGTCGTTTGTAATTGTAGGAGCCCCGTATCCTTTGTCCATCACCACGTTTCTTCCTCTCGGGCCGATGGTAATGCGCACCGCGTCGGCCACCGCGTCTACTCCCTTCCTTAGGGCCTTTCGCGCCTCCTCGTTATAAATGATTCGTTTAGACATAACTATTGTAAAATTTCTAATTATTAATTTCTAATTTCTAATAAAACACCAATATATGAATTTCCAAATTTAGAAATTAGATATTGGAAATTAGAAATTGCAATTATTTTATAATTGCCAAGATGTTTTCCTCTTTCAAAATATAATACTCCTCGCCTTCAATCTTCACATCATCATAGCCATATTTGGAAAACAATACCACATCGCCGACCTTTACTTTGACAGGGATAATCTTGCCATTCTCATCTGTTCTGCCTTCTCCCACAGCCACCACCTTTCCCTGTTCGGGTTTTTCCTTACTTACCGTGTCCGGAATAATTATTCCTGAGGCGTTTTTTTCCTCCACGTCCAACGGTTCCAGCAGAACTCTGTCCGCCAAGGGATGAACCGAGATCTTGGAAGAGGATTCATTTTTTTTCTTCATACGTTATTAATTTATTATTGCGCAACTATCATTTAAGAAAAGAGAACCGCTAAGATTCCCTTTGATCTTTTCTTAAAGGAGTTTATGCGCATTCCATTAAAAGTGCTGTAATTATAGTGTTTTCTGCAAGAGTTTCAACGTTGACATATCTTATATTCACTGTCGTGGTATATATTTTAGACTAACCTGAACGGCTTAGCCGTTCATGTGTTTGTTTAAACTATCAAGGTTTAACCTTGATAAAGCGGCCCCCATGTTCTTCTCCCCATTCGCATCTAAAGTCCCCTGTGCATAAGCATGTTGTACTCCTCTTTTGCGATGATATAATCACACCATGGACAATTATGGACAGCCAACAGGCGAGCAGTATCCATCGCCAAACAAGAGAAAGAAAACGTTATTCTACATTCTTCTGGCTCTGGTGGTTATCCTGCTTATCTATTTCATCACCGTTGCTCTCAAAGGTTTGAATGTAAGAGAGGAGACGGAAGGGGTGATGACGGAAAGTGAGGAAATAGAGCAAGCGCTCCTCAAGCTTACACCGCCGGAAGGCGCCGTTACCGACATATCTGATAATGAAATGGAAGAAGTTCTGGACAATCTGACCCCGCCTGCAGATGCCGAGAGCGACCTTACACCGGAAGAAACGGAAGAGATATTGCGATCAATGTCTGCTCCTCCTCGCCCTGAATCAAACAACGATAAAATTTAACAATTACTAGCCAAAATCATATTTCATGACCAAAAAAGAAATCATATCCGCGGTTAAGATATCCATCCTTTCTCTCGCGTTAGTTCTAGGAGTATCAAGCATATACGCATGGACTGGACCTGCATCCGCTCCTCCCGGA
>MHSK01000006.1 GCA_001821295.1 Candidatus Taylorbacteria bacterium RIFCSPLOWO2_12_FULL_43_20 | reverse complement strand
GCACCAAGTACCAAATACCAAGCGGTTGCAGTAAAAATCTCCCAACTCATGTTAAAATTAGTACATATTATAATTGGAACATGGAAAATCAATCTTCTCTCTTAAGGAAAAATGATTTTAAATATATATTCCTAGCAACTTTAGGATTCTTCTTTCTGGGGATGGGTTTAATTGCTCAAGGTGTTACTAAATTTAATCTAGCAGTACTAGTAGCAATACTAGCAACTCTTGTTGGTGCTATTGTATGTACATTATCTTTTTACGTACCAATTCTTGTTGCGAGAAAAATTATTTCAGAAAACAATACTGTTGGCAGAACTATGTTTGGAATTTTTTTTGGTATGTTACTTTTTGCTGTGATTGTGGCTATTGCATCTGTGCTGTTCGGGACTAATATTCTTTAAACTATATCACAGTACTCCACTGTAGGTAACTTTTTAAGCAACACACATTGTATAAAATAAGAGGAGGAAACGGTTCCATTTTTAAATTGACAGTTTTTACAGAAGATAACGGTTATTACTCAAGGAACTTATTGATAAGTGAATGGCCTACTACTTTAACGCATCAGTCTATTGTCTCCACCTTTAAGTTCATTGATAATTAACAAAGGCAGCTCGCCTGCAATGGGGCGGTTTTTGTGTTATTATAGTCGGATGAATTTCTTAAAGAAAATACTTGGGGATGAAAACGCGAAAACCTTAAAAGCCCTCGAGCCGAATGTGGCCAAGATCAATTCTCTTGAGCCGGAAATGAAGGTTTTGAGCGGCGAGCAGGTCAAAGCGAAAACAGCGGAATTAAAGAAAAGAATATCCAATGGGGCTAAGCTTGATGATATTTTGCCCGAAGCATTCGCTCTTGTGAGAGAAGCGTCTGTTCGCACATTAGGCCAGAGGCATTTTGACGTTCAGCTTTTGGGAGGGATGATTTTGCACCATAGAGGTATTGCCGAGATGCGTACCGGAGAGGGTAAGACGCTGGTGGCGACTCTGCCTGCATATCTAAATGCGCTGGAAGGCAAGGGCGTGCACATTGTCACAGTGAACGATTATCTTTCAAGAAGAGATGCCGTGTGGATGGGACAGATTTATGATTATTTGGGATTGAGTGTGGGAGTGCTGAATCATGAGAGCAGTTTTTTGTATGATACGAAACACATTAGCTTAAACTCGAAGCACGAAATCCCAAATCCGAAAAATGATGAAGGCGAAGAAAAAGAAGAAGATAAATTAGACATGGAACGCGATGAGACGGGGGCTTTTCACGTCGTGCATGAATTTTTGAGGCCGGTGACGAGACGTGAGGCGTATTTGGCGGATGTTACTTACGGCACAAATAATGAATACGGTTTTGACTATCTAAGAGACAACATTGAATATGATACGAGCACTCTGAGGCAAAGGAATTATCATTACGCTATAGTTGACGAGATTGACTCCATCTTGATAGATGAAGCGAGAACTCCGCTTATAATATCAGCTCCCGCGCAGGATTCTGAAAATCTTTACGCCGTTTTTGCAGGGATTGCTTCTCGAATGAACAAGGATGAGGATTATACTGTGGACGAGAAATTTAAAGCCATCACGCTTACGGATATTGGAATAGAGAAAGCCGAAAAAATACTGGGAGTTGATAATATCTATACGGAAAAAGGCATCAAATATGTGCATCACCTGGAAACAGCGGTAAGAGCCAAAGCGTTGTTTGAAAAAAACAAAGAATATGTTGTCAAAGATGGCGAGGTTGTTATCGTAGATGAGTTTACAGGACGGCTTCAGCCCGGCCGCAGATGGTCCGAAGGATTGCATCAGGCGATAGAAGCAAAAGAAGGCGTGGCGGTTCAGAGAGAATCCCGCACATACGCGTCTATAACGTTCCAAAATTATTTTCGTCTATACAGTAAATTGGCGGGTATGACGGGCACCGCCGTGACTTCAAAAGAAGAATTTTACAAAGTTTACGGTCTTGATACGGTGGCGGTTCCGACCAACAAACCCATCGCGCGCCGAGATCACAATGATTTGATTTTTCAGTCTGAAAAGGGAAAATTTAAGGCAATAGCCAGAAAAGTCAGACAATTGAATGAACAGGGGCAGCCGGTGTTGATCGGAACTGTATCTATAGATAATAATGAGCTATTGTCGCAATATCTATCCAACGAGGGGATTAAGCACGAGCTTCTTAATGCCAAGAATCATGAAAGAGAGGGGGAGCTCATTGCTCAAGCGGGGAGATATAAGGGGGTAACGGTGGCTACTAATATTGCGGGAAGAGGCGTGGATATTAAACTAGGGGGCAATCCCGCGACTGAAGAGGAGTACGCGCGCGTTCGTGATCTGGGGGGGTTATTTGTTTTAGGTACGGAAAGACACGAAGCGAGAAGAATAGACAATCAGCTCCGAGGCAGGTCCGGCCGCCAAGGCGATCCGGGCGAAACTCAGTTTTTTGTTTCGCTTGAAGACAGTTTGATGAGAGTATTCGCATCGGACATGATCAAAAAAATGATGGGTCGGCTCGGGGTGGCTGAAGACGAGCCAATAGAAAACTCCATGATAACTAAATCATTGGAAACGGCACAGACCAAAATAGAGGGCTTTCATTTTGATTCTCGAAAACATGTGCTTGAATTTGATGACGTGCTTAATATTCAGAGGAAAGCCATATATGAAAGGAGAAGAAAAATATTAATGGGAGACAAGGCCGATTTGGAAACATATATAGCGGATGTGCTGGGGAGCGATGAGGATCTGAAAAGACAAGTTGATGAACGTGAAAAAGTGGTGGGAAACGAAGAGTTTTACAATGCGGCAAGGCGATTGTTCTTACAGACTATAGATATGTACTGGGTGGATCATTTGGAAATGATGGATTACATGAGGGGTTCTGTTAATTTAAGAGCGTACGGCCAGCGTGATCCTCTGGTGGAGTATAAGAAAGAAGGTTTGAAGATGTTCAAAGATATGCAAGAGTCTATCAACGGTCAAATAAGAGAAATGCTACCTAAAATTGGCGCAGGAGCTTTTAAAAAAGAAGAGGAGGAGCTTAAGAAAACACAAGAGAATATGCGTCTTATAGGCGCGAGCAAAACAAGTGATGACAAGCCTAAGCCAGTTGTGGCCAAAGAAGAAGTTGGCCGAAACGATCCTTGTCCTTGCGGATCCGGCAAAAAGTATAAAAAGTGCCATGGCGCCTAGTCCCTCTTCCCCTCTTTAGAGGGGAAGTGCTGAGTCTGCGAGGCGATGGGGTGTTCATATGAAAGAAAAAATAAGCAACATAGCAATACTTAAAAATAAGAGGCAAGTCTTGCGGAAAGAAATGACCCCGCAAGAAATTATCCTATGGTCAAGGATAAAAAATAAACAGCTTGGGTTTAAGTTTAGACGGCAGCATTCGCTGGGAAAATATATTGTCGATTTTTACTGTAGTGAAAAGAACTTAGTCTTGGAAATCGACGGCTCACAGCACGCTGACCAGGAAAATTATGATAATGCAAGGACAGATTTTTTCGAAAATAGGGGATTGAAGGTTTTGCGTTTTTGGAATAATGAAATCAACACGAATATAAACGGTGTGATTATGAAGATTAGAGAGGCGTTGGAGTAAGTGTTAAAAATTTACCTTTTATATGAGATAATTCAGGAAACCCCCTCCCTCAGCACCTTTTTATCTGATAAAAAGGTGCTGAGTACTCCCCCTTTAAAAAGGGGGAGAGGGGGAAAAGTCAAAACTACAACCTGATCATCTTCTCCTATTTTACTCAGCGTCTAGAGCGAAAAGGAATTTCCTCCCCCTCTTCCTCTTCCCCTCTTTAGAGGGGAAGTGCTTCGAATATTTATCAGATAAATATTCGAAGCGATGGGGTGCAGTTCTTGAAATATAATAAAAAGATATGCGACCGTATCAAACAATTTTGTTCGATTTTGATGGGGTACTGTGCAGGGGGAAATTCTACGAAAAGACTTTGCTCCCGAATTATTCCGAAATATACAATTGGATTCAAATTAATATTTTTGGCGACAGCAAATTAGCGAAGGATTGGATGAAGGGCAGGGTTTCTTCTAGGAATATAAATAAACTAATTGCCGAGCATACAAATATAAGAGAAGACACGCTAAACAAACTATATGAGCAGAGTGTCTATTTGATGGAGCCGGATGAGATCGTGGAGTGGAGATGGTTTTCGCTGAACTCGCTTCCCTCACCGTTATTTTTTCCAAGCGCAAAAATGATAGAAAATTATCGTAGCAAAGCATTTTATCTTAGCCAAAATCGCTAAGATAGGACTTACGCGTTTGGTGTCATTCCCGCTTTCGCGGGAATGACAAACGGGAAATGGTTTAAATAGGCCGAACGCGTAAGTTCTATAAGATATAAAGTTAGCAAATGAAGATAAAGAAAAGACAAGCAGCAGGGTTAATACCGTTTAAGAAGCTAATGAACGGTGCACAAGTCTTCTTACAAAAAAGAGGTGGCGATGCTCCACGTTTTCCCGGATATTTTGGTTTTTTTGGCGGGGGGATGGAAGAAGGTGAATCTCCGGAAAATGCTTTGGTTAGGGAAATTAAGGAAGAGATGGATATAGACATAGAAAGCTATAATTTTTTTGGAACTTATGATTACGGGGATGATGTAAATCACATATTTACTCTGGAAGTTGATGATAATTTCGAGAATAAAGTAAATATTTTAGAAGGAGAATACGGTAAATTTTTTGGCGAAAAAGATCTAGCGGGACTTAAAATTGTGGAAATTGATAAGTTGGTTTTGCTGGATTTTTTCAAAAATCAGCCAATAAACCAAAAAAGAGAATAGGATGAGTTTAATTTGAAACATTGTGAGCGTGGACAATTTTATAGTAAGTCTGTAAAATTCTACTCACTGTATCAATTGTCAATAATATGCCAATTATAGAAGTTAAAAATTTAGTCAAAGAATTTGGAAAAGTTCGGGCGGTGAACGATCTTAGTTTTTCCATTGAAGAAGGCAAGATTACCGGATTGCTGGGGCCTAATGGGGCGGGTAAAACCACTACAATACAGATGATACTGGATTTGATTACGCCCACCTCCGGCGATATATTGGTTTTTGGGGAGGATATGAAGCATCATAGAGAGGAAATATTGAGCAAGGTTAATTTTTCTTCTCCATATGTCGCTCTGCCTAATAGTTTGAAAGTGATAGAAAATCTTTACACTTTTGCTCGATTATACGGAGTCAAAAACATCAGAGAAAAAGTGGAAGAGTTGGCGGATTTTTTTGAAATAAGGGCGTTTCTGACTAAGATGACTTCCAGTTTATCAACCGGTCAGCTTACCCGTCTCAACCTGACGAAAGCTCTTTTGAACGACCCCAAGCTTTTGCTATTGGACGAGCCGACAGCTTCTCTTGATCCCGATATTGCCGATAGGACCAGACAGATGTTTTTGAAAATCCAAAGGGAAAAAGGGATATCAATTCTATACACTTCACACAATATGGCGGAAGTGGAAGAGATATGTGATAGGGTGATTTTCATTCAGCATGGAAAGCTGAAAGATGACGGCACCCCCGAAGACATCATTATGAAATATGGTCGAAAAGATTTGAATGAAGTGTTTTTGCATATAGCCAGAGAAAGCACGAAATTATAAATACGAAATCCGAAAAATGATTAAATTCAAATTTTAAACTAATATTTTTTTCGAGTTTCGTGCTTCGAATTTCGAATTTACACTATTATGAAAATTCATCGTATCAATGCTCTGCTCATGCGCCACATATATCTCTTTCAGAGAAGCCTGCCGCGTATAATGGATATACTTTTTTGGCCAGTCCTTGAGCTCCTAGTGTGGGGTTTTCTCAGCGTTTATTTGGAAAAACTGAATATAACGAGCGTAAGCGTTTTAACATTTCTCCTGGGAGCGATTATATTTTGGGACATACTCAACCAGTCGCAGAAGGCGGTTTCAATTTCCTTTTTGGAAGATGTCTGGGAAAAAAACTTTTTAAATATTTTTGTGTCACCTTTAAAGCTGAGTGAATTTTTATCCGCGGCGGCTCTTCTTGCGCTTATTCGCATCTTACTGGTCGCGGTTATTTTGGGCGTTCTTGCCGGGCTATTTTATCATTTCAATATCTTTCAATTCGGATTTTATCTAATACCGTTTATGGCCAATCTATTGATTTTCGGCTTCAGTCTTGGGATTTTCACGACGGCCATTATTTTGCGTTTTGGCACAGCCGCTCAGATATTAGCTTTCGGTTTTATTGTTCTTATTCAGCCTTTTAGCGCGGTGTTTTATCCGGTATCATCTTTACCTCAATACATTCAATATGTCTCTTACTTGATCCCTTCAACTTACGTGTTTGAGGGCATGAGGGCGGTGACGTCTTCCGGAGTCTTACCGGTATGGCATCTTGTCTTGGCTTTTGCTACTAATATATTTTACCTTTTGCTTGTGGTTTGGTTTTTTTATCGCATGTTTTCCTCGGTTAAGGTCAGAGGGCGCCTGATGAAGCTTGATTGATGAAGACGACGCGTCTGTATATCAAATATCTTTGATTGAACTTACCCATCCCAGCTTTTTCCAACCATTCTCGGTTTGTCATTCCCGCGAAAGCGGGAATCCCGGTGTTATCTGCATGCTCTGGATTCCCGCTTTCGCGGGAATGACATCACAAGCGTAAGTCTTATGCTACAATTTTCAAATGGACGACGAAAATACAAAAAACGCGTTTAAATATCCGCCGCGGAGCTGGCGTTTTTATATTTCTTCCGAAGAAGCCTGGGATGGAATGTTTGAAGCGTGTGAGAAGGCGGAGGTCAGTATTGATTTTGAACAGTTTATTTTTTTACCGGATCAAATAGGAACAAAATTCGCGGATTTGTTCGCTAGAAAAGCGAGTATGGGAGTTAAGGTACGTCTTCTTATTGATGCCGGTGGGAGCTTCGCTTTTTTTAATTCCGCATTGGCCCGCCGGATCAGATCCGCAGGCGTTGAATTGGTTTGTTTTAATAAAATCAGTCCCGGGCGCATTCATAACTTTAGGATATGGTTTTTTCGAGACCATAGGAAAATCCTTATTATTGACGGCAAAGTATGTTTTATTGGCGGAGTCGGAGTTGGAGACCTTCTTTCAGGATGGAGAGACACTCATGCCATGCTTACTGGAGAGATAGTGTCCGAGATGTCCCGTTCGTTTGATATAATGATGAAGATCGCCTCATCGGAAAAATTTATTCCGTTTCCACGGCCCAGAGATTCTGGCATCGGCAATTTTTCTTTGTATACGAGTGCCCCGAGAGCAAGACAAAGGTTTATTTATGGCAAAATACTGAGCATGATAAAATCAGCGGAAAAAAGTATTTATGTTACGACACCGTACTTCTTACCGGATATCAGATTGTTCCACGCTTTAACAAGGGCGGCCAAAAGAAAGGTTGACGTGTTCTTGCTTTTGCCGAGCCGTTCGGATCATCCCTACGTAGACTGGGGATCAAGATCATTTTTTCACAAAACGCTGCGTTCAGGCATTAAAATCTGGCAATACAGTTCCATGTTGCATACAAAATCAATAGTGGTGGATAATGTATGGTCAACCATGGGAAGCACCAACATGGATAATTACAGCATGTTCTTTAATTATGAGGCGAATATTGTTTCAACAAATGAAAACTTTGCTCGTGATTTGATCAATCAATTTCAGAAAGATATAGCCAATGCGCGCGAGTTAACCATTGAAGATTGGAAGAAGCGCAGTATGGTGGATAAGATTCTCGAGTTCATCCTTGTCCCGTTTGTGCGTTTTTTGTAACGAAGCTGGACATTAAGATTTTTGCGGAATTGTGTTACAATGTCGCGTATGTCATTAAAAGGATAATTTTTCACATATTCATTAAGAAATACATAAAATATGATGAAAAAAACATTACATTATTTTGATAAGCTGGAAGATGGAATTAGGGCTCGGCTGAGCCGCATGCCTATTTTATATACATTTATCGGCGGTGTCGCAATAGTTTTATTTTGGAGAGGGGTATGGATAACGGCAGATGAGTTTCCAATTCTAACAGGTCCCGTTTCGATTTTGATAAGCGTTCTCGTTCTTCTGTTGACCGGACTTTTTGTATCTTTCTTTGTAGGCGACGTGATCATTCTTTCCGGCCTGAAAAATGAAAAAAAAATCATTGAAAAAACCGAGACAGAGGTAAAGGCGGACTCCATTACGTTAAAGGAAATAAAGGAGGAGATAGATGAGATTAAAACAATAGTTAAAAATAATAAGTAATCATGTATAGCGGCCGAATAGAAACAACTTTTTTTTATATTTTGCTTTTAGGAAGCATACTATTGATTTTTTTTATTTTTTTACCTTTTTTAAGCGTACTTTTTTTAGCCGCTGTTTTAGCGGTGGTTTTTTACCCCCTTCATCATAAATTGCGAAGAAAAATGGTGTTCAGAGGAGGTAATAGTTTGTCGGCGTTGATTACTGTACTCATCGTTCTCGCGGCAATTCTGGTGCCGTTTACGGGCATAAGCATACTTATTTTTCAAGAAGCAAGCGATGTGTATTGGAGCATAATAGCAGATGCAGATAGCAACAAACTAATCTCATTCGTAGTCTATGCGGCAGACTATATAAATGAAATTTCGCCGGTTACTTTAGTTCCGGATATTTCTCTCGCAAATATAGAGGAATATATCGGTACTATATATGAATGGTTTTTCGATCACTTCAGGTCTTTTTTCTCCAGTGTTCTCAGCTTGGCCATCAATGCCTTCCTCATGGTACTTTCGTTATTTTTCTTTCTCAGAGATGGGCATAAGCTCAAAACTAGCATAATCCACTTGAGTCCTCTGAAAGATGCCTATGATCGAGGTATAATAGATAAGGTCAAGCAAGCTGTTAACTCCGTCATAAAAGGCAATCTTTTCATAGCTTTGGTACAGGGTGTGCTGGCTACTATCGGATTTACAATATTTGGCGTACCTTCCGCCATATTGTGGGGAACCGTAGCTGTTTTTGCGGCAATAATTCCCAGCATTGGGACTTCCATTGTGCTTATCCCTGCTGTGATTTTCTTATTTTTTGCTAAAGGAGTCGGCTCGGCGGTCGGTCTCTTAATATGGGGCATTGTAATTGTGGGACTTGTGGACAATATGCTCGCGCCTTATGTCTTGGAGAGAGGGATAAAAATCCATCCTTTTTTGATACTACTCTCTGTTCTTGGAGGATTATCGCTCTTTGGCCCCATTGGTTTTTTGGCGGGGCCAATCGCGTTAAGTTTTCTGTTTGCTTTAGTGCACATTTACCCCCTGATTTCTCGTGAAAAATCCGGAGCATGATTGAACTCTTGGAACAGAATAAATATCTTTTTTTGTTCATTGGCATGCTCATAGGCGGAGAGACGATTTTTTTGCCCGCGGTGTATCTTGCTTACATTGGTAAGCTCGATTTAATACCAACATTCGGAATTTCTGTCTTGGGTTCGTTTATCTCAGATTCGTTTTGGTATTTTGTGGGGAGAATGGTTCCGCCCAATGATTGGCTGAAGAAGAGATATTTCAGGAGAAAAGAACTCATTGATAAAATATCTCGGATGTTTGAAAGCAATGTGGCGTATTTTTTGATTTTATCAAAATTTTTTTATGGCACGAGAACGGCGGTCCAGATTATTTCGGGTGTAAAAAAAATTTCATATCAGTATTATGCGTATATGAATCTTATCGGTATTATCATTTATTTGATGGTAATTGCGGCATTGGTTTACCTTGCCGGTGAGGGAGCCGAAGCATTGGGATCCAATGTCCATAAAATTCAAATTATAATTACGATACCGGCGGCTTTGCTAATATTAATCCACATATGGATAAAAAGATTATTGAAGAAAAAGTAGGCGCCACAAACGGATCGCCTAGAATGAGCGAAAGATATTCCATATCAGCTATCATTCCGGCGTTTGACGAGGAAAAAAACATAAGGAATGTTATCAATACTCTTGAAGATTACGCGTTATTGAAAGAGATTATTGTTGTTGATGACGGTTCCAGAGACGCGACGTCAAATATGGTAAGGAAAACCGGCGCTCGTCTGATAACTCTTCCAAAAAATCTGGGCAAAGGCAGGGCTATGGATGTCGGGGTCAAAGCGTCAACGGGCAAATTTATTTTTTTTCTGGATGCCGATATAACAGGTTTAAATACGGAAGTAATAGATCGGATAGTTAGTCCGGTTGTGCGAGGAGAATTTGACATGTTTGTAGGTATTCGCGCTCGTAAGGCGTATTTTTTGAATAAAATGCTTCGTCTGTTTCCTGTTTTGGGCGGAGAAAGAATCCTTGCGAAGGAAATATGGGATCATTTGCCGTCTGAGTATAAGAGAGGATTTCAAATTGAAATAGCGTTAAATTACTTTACCAAAAGAATGGGTAAAAAGATGGGGTTTGAGATAATACGCGGATTAAGCCAGACGATCAAAGAGAAAAAATATGGATTTATCGTCGGCTTTGGACGCCGGCTTGTCATGGTGTATGATGTGGTGCTGATAGGTATTAAACTGTATGTGGTCCACAGGATAAGAAAGAGGTTAGGGCTCGTTCATAAATAACTCCCCCGTCTTGCATCCACTGCATCACCGGCTATGGCCGCTACTCAATCACAAAATCTCTCATCGTACTTATAGTACGTAGTACGCCTCGAGATTTTGTTCAATCGTAGCGACCATATCCGGCGCGCATTGAACGCAATCCGACCGTGTCCCGCCGAAGCTTCTTAGCGAAGGAGGAGGAAGTTATTTATGAACGACCCCTTAGGAAAAGGTCGTGAAGGAAAAAATATATGAATAAAAATAACGATTCAAAAATTAAAATTGCCACTCATGATGGAAAATTTCATGCCGACGATTGTTTTTCGGTCTCGGCGATTTTATGTTACTTAAAAAAAGAACTGTCGGATGTGGAAGTCACAAGAAGCCGGGACAAAAAAGATTGGGACAGGGCGGATTTTTTGGTTGATGTGGGGAACGTTTATGATGAAGTAAATAACAGGTTTGACCATCACCAGGAGGGCGGAGCCGGCGCAAGAACCAATGGCATACCGTATGCTTCGTTCGGACTCGTGTGGAAGAAGTATGGGCCGGAAATATGCGGAGGCTTGAAAGAAGTGGCGGACAGCGTTGATGAGACCTTGGTCGCTACCGTCGACGCTTTTGACAATGGGATGGATTTGGTCAAGCCCGTTATAGGCGATGTTTTTCCATACGTTTTTGATCGTTTTGCTCTGGCTTCAAACCCTTCTTGGATTGAAAAGAAAGAAAGCGCCGAAGATAATTTTCGGGAAGTCGTCGGAATTTTCAAAAGAGTCGTCGAGAGAGAGGTTGTTTTTTCAACCGCCAAATACCGCGCTCGTGAAGAAATCATGGAAAGTTATCGATCGGCGGAAGATAAAAGACTGATTGTTTTAAATAAAGACTATCCGTGGCAGGCAATTCTTTCATCCCTTAAGGAACCGCTATATGCCGTTTATCCGAGGGACGATGGAACCTTTGGAATAAAAGCAGTTCTGGACTCCGTTTTGGATTTTAAGAACAGAAAAAATCTTCCCGCGGATTGGGCCGGGAAACGCGATCGCGAGCTGCAAGAAGCATCGGGAGTGAGTGACGCGGTTTTTTGCCACAACAGCAGATTTATGGCTGTTGCAAAAACACAGGAAGGGGCGGTCGAGCTTGCAAAACGGGCTCTTAACAGGCGTTAAATATATGTTTGTAGACGAGCTTAAACTTTATTTGAAAGCTGGAGATGGCGGCGATGGAGTGGTACGCTGGCTTCAGGAAAAAGGCAAAGATAAAATGGGACCGGCCGGAGGAAACGGCGGGAATGGCGGAAGCGTCTACGCTCGTGGCGTTCGCGATCCCGGACTCCTTTTTCGCTACCGACACAAGAAAGAGTTTGTGGCGGCAAGCGGCCAGGATGGGATGAAAAAAAATATGTATGGCAAGAATGCCCCGGATTTGATTGTAGATTTTCCGGTTGGTACTGTAATAACTAATCTGACAGACGGATCAACCTATGAAATTCTTAAAGAGGATCAGCCCATACTTTTATTAAAAGGTGGGCGAGGTGGCTTGGGTAACAAGGAGTTCAAGTCATCTGTCAACAGAAGCCCGAGAGAATTTACAGAAGGTAAGCCCGGAGAAGATGCGGATTTTTATATTGAACTTCGACTCATAGTGGATGCTGGGCTGGTCGGCTTGCCTAATGCTGGCAAATCCAGCCTGCTAAATTCTATAACGAACTCATCAGCAAAGGTCGGCGGCTATGAATTCACTACACTCGAGCCTAACCTGGGAAGTTTTTATGGTTATACGATCGCGGATATTCCGGGGCTTATAGAAGGTGCCTCACAAGGCAAAGGCCTAGGTTATAAGTTTTTGCGCCACATAAAGAGAACGAAGCTCATAGTACATTGCATTTCTCTTGAGAATAATAGCTTAACAGATACTTATAATATAATAAGAAAAGAGCTGGAGTCATACGATGACGAACTGGCAAAAAAAGAGGAAATCATAATACTAACCAAGTCAGATCTGGTGGATAAAACTACTTTGGATAGAGGAATAAAAGAGATGAAGAAATTTAACGGCAATATTTTGACTGCCACGGTTTATGATGATAAAGCAGTCAAGAAATTAGCCGACGCTTTGGTGAAGATTCTAAAAAAGACATAATAGGATAATTTCTGTTATGTTGTGATAATATGAATTTATGAAAAAAGAGTATTTGACTACCATTGGCTTGGAAATACACGCTGAACTCAAGACAGAAACCAAGATGTTCTGCAACTCGAAGAATGATCCGGATGAGAGGAACCCTAACATAAATATTTGTCCGGTGTGCATGGGTTACCCGGGGACATTGCCTGTAATAAATAAAGAAGCTGTAAAACACATTTTGAGGATGGGAATTGCCGTAGGCGGGCAAATTGCCGATTTTACAGAATTTGACAGAAAAAATTACTTTTATCCGGACATTCCAAAAGGGTATCAAATAAGCCAATATAAATTTCCTTTGATTAAAGGTGGTGTTTTACGCGGAGTTCAATTGACGAGAATTCATCTAGAAGAAGATACGGCAAGGTCAAGTCATGATACCGGAGACTTCAGTCTTGTTGACTACAACAGGGCGTGCCTTCCTCTTATGGAGCTTGTAACAGAGCCTGTAATTCATTCCGCAAAAGAGGCAAGTTCTTTTGCGAAGGAGCTTCAGTTACTACTTCAATGTCTTGGAGCTGGCGAAGCAAATATGGAAAAAGGCGAAATGCGTGTGGAAGCTAACATCTCGGTTAGCTCTGACGAGAGTTTCGGTACAAAGGTGGAAGTGAAAAATCTCAACTCTTTTAGATCAGTGGAAAAGGCGATTGAGTACGAGGTAGCCCGGCATATAGAAGCGATAGAAAACGGGGACAAGGTTACTCAGGAGACGCGTGGTTGGGATGAAAAAAAAGAAATAACATTCAGTCAAAGATTAAAGGAGGAGTCTCACGACTATAGATATTTTCCAGAGCCAGATTTACCCAAACTTTTCATAAAAGAAATCCCGGAATTTTCAGAAGAGAATCTTAAGAGTGTTATGCCAGAGTTGCCGTGGGAAAAAAGAGAACGATACATCAATGTAATAGAACTTAAGGAGTCCGATGCGGAAGTTTTTGTTGTGAACAGTGAATGGTCCGTATATTTTGAAGAGGTTTCAGATCATTTGAAAAATGACAAAAAACTCACGATTCTTGCTTCTAATTATATAATTTCGGATCTTTTGGGTCTTGTCGGCAAAGAAGGGGAGTTTTGGTCAAAAAAGCCGATAGGTTCCGATGATTTTGCGGCGCTTATAAAAATGGTTGGTGACGAGAAAATTACTTCAAGAACGGCAAAAGATATTTTAGCAATAATGTACCGCGAAGGAGGGAAGCCGGAGCAAATTGCTGAAGCCAAAGGTTTACTTCAGAAAAGTGATGAGAGCGAGCTGAAAAAAATTGTTGAAGAAATAATAAATTCAAACCCTAAAGTCGTGGAGGACTATAAAGGCGGTAAAGAAGCCTCACTTCAGTTTCTTATTGGTCAAGGTATGAAAGCGACAAAAGGTAGCGCAAATCCCAAAATCCTATCAGACCTCTTCAAATCTCGCCTTTAATAACTCTTTTCAAAAGATGAGGAGGTTGAGCCTCCTCTGACCCTTGCTATTAATTTTCATAGTTTAACCAAGTCTCGACTTCAGCTATAAAGTCAGATTGATTTCTGAAATACAAAGGAAATGCCGTCGTGCTTAATATTTGCGACAGTTTTCTTGATTTACCTGTGTAATCAAAATAACTTGAGTATGGAAAACTATTTAAATGCTCCCTAACCCTTTTTAAGTTTTTAATTCCTTTTTCCTTCCAGTCTGTTTGTATAAGTTTGACCGGGTTTAAATTTATGTATGAGTATAAATATTTTAAGTGTCTGTCGTTATTTACATGTTCAGCCTTAAATCTGCCCTGGAATAAGGAGCCGGTACGCTCTCGACTCGTATTGAAGTACATTGTATATGCTGTAGATAGTCTGTGCATAAATTCGCTAATACCACCTTCCTTTATTTCGCGTACTAATATATGAAAATGGTTCGGCATTAGACAGTAAGATCCAATAGCTACTATTTTTCTATCGCTTGGTTCATTAAACACAACCTCGATAAATTCTGAGGAGGCTGAGCCTCTCCACTCCGGGAGGCGATCTATTTGAAAGGGTCTGGATCTATTACATAAATATAAAAGAATTAAAAATCGTCTATAGTCTGAGTCATTATCAAAAACAACACGCTTGTCCACCCCTCTGTTGTAAAGATGATAAAATTCATCCACTGCAAAGGAAATTTTTCTTGACATGTAGATATTTTATAAGGAAACGGAAGCAATCTCAACTATAAATTATAGAAAATGAGGAGGCTCAGCCTCCTCAGCTCCAGCTTTATAGGGAGTCATAAGGAGGTTGAGCCTCCTCGAATCCAGCTACTTCTTTTTACTATGTCCGCATATCATAGTATAATTTAATAATGAAAAACATACGTGTAGCTATAAATGGTTTTGGAAGAATTGGACGGGCTTTTTTTAAAATTGCATCAGAAAGAAAAGAGATAGAAATTGTGGCTGTGAATGACCTTGGAGATATTGAAAATATGGCATATCTTTTGAAATACGATTCGGTTTATGGAAAAAGCGGTTTGGATGTAAAAGTAGAAAACGGTAAAAAATCCTTGTCAGTGAACGGCAATTTGGTTAAATTTTTAGCTGTAAAAAATATTTCCGAGCTTCCTTGGAAAGATTTGGATATTGATGTAGTCGTAGAGTCTACAGGGCTATTTACGGATTATGAGAAGGCTAAAGAGCATGTTTCAGCGGGGGCAAAACGCGTAGTCATTTCAGCGCCGGGGAAGGGTGATGAGACGAATGGTAAAACTGTTCTCATGGGGATTAATGAAAAAGATCTTGAAATATGTGAAGTTAGCTCGAACGCTTCCTGCACAACCAACGCTGCTTCTCCTTTGATCGCGATTTTGGATGAAGCTTTAGGAATTGAAAAAGCGCTTTTGAATACTGTGCACGGGTATACGGCGAGCCAGAGCATTGTCGACGGGCCGAACAAGAAAGATTTTCGCGAAGGCCGGGCGGCGGCGCAAAACATTGTGCCTTCCTCTACCGGCGCGGCGATAGCTGTGACAAAAGCTTTCCCCAAACTTTCAGGTCTTTTTGATGGGATTTCTACCAGAGTTCCCGTGTCGGCCGGATCGATCGTTGACGTGACTTTTATTTCCAAAAAAGAAACCACAAAAGAAGAAGTGAATGAAATTCTCAAAAAAGCGGCGCAAGAAAAAAGATGGGAAGGTATTTTTAGCGTAACCGAAGAAGATCTCGTCTCTTCAGATATTCTAGGCAGTCCGTATGGTTCTATCGCCGATCTTAAAATGACCCGCGTCGTGGGCGGAAATCTCGTGAAAGTCATGGGATGGTATGATAACGAGATGGGGTATACCCACACACTTATTCAACATGTAATTAAAGTTGGTGAGAAAATCTAATAATCACATGAAAAATGTAAAAATAATAAAATCTAATTATTTAAATAAGTGTGGCGGGTATACGTATACGCTGGTTGAACATGTTATTAAGGCGGTAGATTAATCTAAATCAAAACCATGACAATATTAATTGTAATTATATTGCTAGCGTTCGGAATAATCTTCTACTCCAGTCGTAAAAAAAAGTACGCAAATGAACCAGATCCAATTCTTAAACAGAAAATGATTCGAAAAAGTTTCTGGATCGGATTCGCACCACTAATCCTTGCAGTACTATATTGGCTTGGATGGGTGATATATTTCTGGATAAACATATCAGGTGATCTATGATGGCCTGGTACGACAACGAAATGGGGTATACGCATACGTTGGTGGGGCATGTGATTGAGGCGGGGAGTTTGATATAAACTTATGAAAAAATTCTTACGAATAATTGGATTTGTTATCTTGATTTTAATTATCGGTTATTTTTCCTATGGTTTTTGGCTTAATTTAACATTGGTGGAAAGTTATGAGGCACCAAATAAAACCTTTGGAATTAAGATTTCTAAGACGGATAATTCATACAAGGCTGGATCATGTAAGCAGATATTAGATGTTTATCCGTGGGAAGAGGCGTATGAGAAGATTCAAATCACACCAAACGACTACGGTCATGTAAAAATAGATTGCGCGGTTCGACAACAGGATAGTATTCCATTCGGTTTTGATTATATTAGAGCTTGGAAAAATGGAACAGGTATCGGATTTATCTCGTTATCAAGTTCTCCATTTTGGACAGTAAAGAAATTATTTTTCAATAAACCTTTACTTATTTGTTTAGATGGTATTGACACACCACTTCCTCTTAAAGAAAGCAATTATTCACCCCAGTGGTTTTCCATGAGAGGACTCAGATATTCTATTATATTAACCGATGACCTCAAGGCAAAATGGAAGACAAATATTGATGACTTTTTCAAGAATGATAACTTCCCTAAAACAGCTAATCTTATCCGAGGTACCTCATGTCAGAATTATAATAACAAAGACATTATTAAAAAGTATCCAGTTGTCTCCAAACTCGGATGGTGGTGATCTAATTCTGAAATTATCAACTACAATTAGCTATAATCGGCTATAGTAGGTATAGCGGATTGAGCTGTAGCAAAGCTGTAGCAAGGACAGTCCTTGCTACACTCTAAGTTATTCTGTGTTTGACAAAAGGGATAATATAACGATCTATATACAAGATTTTATTCTGGACTTGAATATTCTGTAACCTCTACTACACGACCATCCAAAGCATCGAGATAAAAGGAAATGGTCTTATCGATTACCCCCGGACTATGCCAACTAAAGATCCAGTATTTATTCGCGCTCACGATGTTGGAAGTACTTCCGTAAACGATACGATTACCTACACTAGGGGTCTCAGAATTGAAAAGGATATGCCTACCATCAGACATATCGGCATACACAAGATTAAACATCTGTATCTTTGCATCCTGATCATCATATGACTTAAGTTTCGTGATCCAATTATAATACCCAAGGTCTTTGCCCGTACTCTTTTCACGTATAAAAGACTGCAGATGTTCAAAAGCATTTTCTTTGCTTATATATTTCATTTGATAGTGTCCAACCAAAGACAAAACACCACTTGTTGCATCTACATAAAAAGAATAGCTTTCATCGAGAACACTGGTCCTAATCCAAGAAAAGCTCCAATATTTTTCATCAGCAGAAATATCTTTTTGTGAACTATAAACTTCTTCAAAACCAACTACGGAAAATGAGGCCACTACGTCTGTTCCTCTAATCAATTGCGGTCGATTAGTTTGGAACATATCGCCCGCTGTGTCATCCCAATTATGTAAATCGCGCAAGAACGACAAGTCAAATGTTCTTGATCCATTGTCAAAAATAGAGCTTGCATTTAGATTATGTTGAATGATCTCAAAAGCTTTTTCTTTAGACATGTATCTGCTTGGTCTTACTAATAATATATACCCGCCAACGAACAAAAAAAGAGCAACAATAATCAATATAATATATCCCGTTCTCATATTCTAAATTCTAACATATTCGAACTAAAAACATATGTGATGAGCAAAATTGGTGGGGTTATTCAAAAACTAGGAAAATACCCTAAAAATGGTATAATGAGGTTATGTCTAATGTTGACCAAACTAGCAAAGAACGCGCCAAAAAATTGTTTGGTAGCTCAGAAATTACAGGTTTTGAAGTTGGTACAACCAGAGGTTTGCAACAGATCCACGAATATTTATTTGGAGGACTTTATGACTTTTCCGGCCAGATACGAAAAAAAGATTTAAGCAAGGGCGGTTTTCGATTTGCCGCTCACTTGTACTTGAAGGAAAGTCTGGAAAAAATAGATGAAATGCCGGAAAGTACTTTTGAGCAAATTGTCGCGAAATATGTGGAAATGAATATAGCTCATCCGTTTATGGAAGGAAATGGGCGCAGTATGAGGATCTGGCTAGACTTAGTTTTGAAAAAGAACCTCAAGCAATGCGTTAATTGGGCGAAGATTGACAAGGCAGATTATTTAAATGCTATGCAAAGAAGTCCGGTGAATGACCTAGAAATTCGCGAACTTTTGCGTGCTGCGTTGACCGACAAAATTAGTGACCGCGAAATCTTCATGAAGGGCGTAGAGCAGTCCTACTATTATGAGGAAGAAGATTTCTATAAATAAAGGTTTCTCGGGACAAGCCCCGAGATATTATTGTCAATTATTAACTAAAACTTATAAATCATATGGCATTTGAATCAGCAAAAGAAAATGAGCAAAGACATGAAGATTATCAAGCGCGTTTTGCTCGGGAGAAGAATGAAGTCGTGGCGCAAATGGTTAAAGATTACAGCAGAAGCGATGCGCCTCTTGAGCCGCATATTGTAGAGCAGACTATTGAGGGATATGTAAGGGAGTTGGTTAAAGATAGAAGTTTTTTCACTCTTACTGCCGAAGAAAAAAAGAACATGCTAAATAGCCCCGCTTTTGATCCTAGGGCAGCTGAAGAGACTGAAATTTTAGCGCGACGAAGCGCTATTAAGGAAGCTGTGAGAGAGGTTGAAAAGATTATAGAGGAAAAAAATAACAGATAGAGCTTTGTTTGTTCGGTTGGAAAGCAAAACAATCTAAAATGGACTCATCTTTCAAGCGATCTACAAGCATAAATGGGGTTGGATGAAAAAAAGCGCGTATTTTATACGCGCGTGGAAGTGGAATGAGGATCGATTCCGTTATATTCAGATCGACCGTCACAGTCAGGGCACACTCCTTGTTGCAAGTATTCATTTTTTGTCGGTGCTTGACACATGCGGCATCTTGTCGCGCGTTTGTTTAGGAGAAGACATATGTCGTCGTGGAGGTTATCTCCGCCGAAGCGAGATTCGGCGTATTTATTGAGAGGCCGATAAGGGAAGATTGTCCTCGCTTCTTTCATGCTCACCGGACGCACCATGACTTTTATAGTCTTGCGCCTATTATTGCCCATTATCCTTAAGGTAAACGGTTGATCAGTTGCTGTTTTCATAATGTCAATTGTTTCTGATTTCTATTATCTGGAAAATCACTTGTTTGTCAATGATGATGCTAAAATTTGAGTTATTATGCTAAAATTAAAAGATGAAAATACTTATTGGCTCGGATCACGCGGGGTTTGAATATAAGAATCAGCTGAGAAATTATCTCGAGACGAAAGGCTTTGAGGTGGAAGATTTTGGGGCAAAAAAATTTGATGACAATGATAATTATCCGGAGATTCTGACTCCCCTTGCTTTTAAAATTTCTGAGAACCCGACTGAATACAAAGGAATAGTGCTCGGAAAATCCGGGCAAGGAGAAGCTATTGTTTGTAATCGTTTTCCGGGTGTCCGGGCCATAGTTTATGACGGAGAAAATTTGGAAGTGGTTAAACTAGGTAGGGAACACAATGATGCCAATGTGCTTTCTCTCGGTGCTCATTTCATGACGATAGAAGAAGCAAAACAAGCAGTAGACACGTGGCTAGAAACGCCATTTTCCGGCGATGAGAGACATAAAAGAAGAAACAAAATGCTGGACGATATCGGTTGATAATTTTAGAATTTAAAATTTCACCATGCAAATCATTCCCGCAATTTTAGAGAAGACTCTTCCTGAAATAAAAGAAAAGCTAGAGCTTATGGCTGGTCTGGCCAAGGTTATTCAGCTTGATGTTTGTGATGGAAAATTTGTAATGGTACAGAGCTGGCCTTATTACAGAGGACGATATAGCGACGATTTTGCCAGAATCATTAAAGAGGAGGAAGGGATGCCGTTTTGGAAGGATTTTGATTATGAAGCTGATCTTTTTGTAAGCCAACCGGAGCAAATTGCCCGAGATTTTATAATTGCCGGAGCAAAAAGAATAATTTTTCACGCTGAAAGTGAAAACGTACTGGAAATTTTTAAAAATTTCCGAGCCGAATTTTCTAAAGATGAGATCCTTTCTCCGGAGTTGGGAATATCTTTGAATTTAAGCACGGACAACGATGCCATATTGCCATATCTTGAGGACGCGGACTTCGTTCAGTTTATGGGTATCGCGAACGTTGGCCATCAGGGCGAGGAGCTAGATGAAAGGGTTTTTGGCAAAGTGCGTCAATTGCGTAATAACCATCCAGAAGTTACAATTAGTATTGACGGAGGAGTAACCTTGGATAACGCCAAGCGGTTAAAGGAAGAAGGCGCGGATCGTTTAGTGTCCGGTTCCGCCATACTCAAAAGCGCCAACATTATTGAGACCGTGAGGCATTTCGAGGGTGTTTAAAAAAACGCAGGTCGCGTATCAACATTTTCCATAAAATATATATATGTCTCTTACAGAATCAAAGATTCACGAACTGGAGAAAAAAGCCAATGATATTCGTTCTGATGTCATTAAGATGCTTATTGAAGCTGGGTCAGGGCATACCGCCGGACCTCTCGGTATGGCAGACATTTTTACTTATTTGTATTTTTTCGGACTCAATCATGATCCGAAAAATCCCGCATGGGAAGAAAGAGACCGTGTCGTGCTTTCCAACGGACACATTTGTCCCGTTCTTTACGCTACCATGGCGCACGCCGGATATTTCCCATTATCGGAACTTAAAACATTAAGAAAGTTTGGATCGCATTTGCAGGGTCATCCTCATAGGGAATGGCTTCCCGCTTTAGAGACCAGCTCCGGTCCTCTGGGCTCCGGTTTATCGCAGGCGGTCGGCATGGCTCTCGCGAACAGAATTGATAAGGGGCGGACGTCCAAGATTCAGTTTTATTGCTTAACCGGAGACGGCGAACTTGACGAAGGACAGAATTGGGAAGCGATACAGCTCGCGGGAAAGGAAAAAATTCAAAATTTGACTGCGATTGTAGACAGAAACAATATTCAGATTGACGGATTTACGGAAGATATAATGCCCTTGTCTCCGCTGAAAGAAAAATGGCAGGCATTCGGTTGGCATGTGCAGGAAATCGACGGTCACAGCTTCACAGATATTGATGATGCTATTGGGCAGGCGCAGGCGGTTTTTGACAAATCGTCCGTAATAATCGCGTACACTATACCTTCCAAAGGCATTCCAGACTTTGAAAGGAAGTTTGAGTGGCATGGTAAACCGCCGACGACGCCGGCGGAGCAAAAAATCGCCCTGAATTCTTTAAGAACACTGGGAGGAAAGATAAAAAGTGAACATCAGTAGATTAGTCAACAGTCATTAGTCATTAGTTTTTAGTTAAAATCGAATGATAATTTCAAGTCAAAAATTAAATCCAAAGATATTTGATCGTGATGTGGAGGAAATTCCGATACGAAAAGGATTTGGCGAAGGTCTGCTCTTCGCGGGCGAGAATGATGAGAATGTCGTCGGGCTCTGTGCCGATCTTACCGAGTCCACGCAGATGCATCTTTTCAAAAAAAAATTTCCGGATAGATTCGTGGAGTTGGGCGTGGCGGAACAAAATCTGGCGTCGGTGGCGTCCGGCATGGCGGCAATGGGCAAAATTCCGTTTATAACATCATATGCGATGTTCAGCCCAGGACGAAATTGGGAGCAAATCAGGACAACTATTTGTTATAATGACCAGCCGGTAAAAATCGCCGGATCCCACGCTGGAATTTCAGTTGGGCCTGACGGGGGTACGCATCAAGCGATTGAAGATTTGGCATTAACAAGAATTATTCCGAGAATGGTTGTTATTTCCCCATGCGACGCCATAGAAGCCAAGAAGGCCACGGTGGAGGCGGCGAAGACGCACGATCCAACATATATTCGTCTCGCGAGGGAAAAAACGCCTATCATTACTTCAGAAAACACATCTTTTCAGATAGGAAAGGCGCAAATTCTTTTTGCGCCGATTGTTGGAAAGCCCGACGTGGGAATTATTGCTACGGGAGCCCTGATTCACAAAGCGCTAAGCGTTGCGAGAGAGCTGGAGAAGGAGAAGATAGCTGTCACAGTCATGAATCTCTCAACTATCAAACCCTTGGATGGCAAGGCTGTTTTACGGCTCGCTCTGGAGGCGGGTGGAATAGTGACGGTGGAGGAGCATCAGATATTCGGAGGAATGGGTTCAGCGATCGCTGAATTTTTATCGGAAAATTTACCGACGCCGATTGAATACGTGGGCGTGCGTGATCGATTCGGCCAGTCGGGAACCCCTGAAGAGCTCATTGAACATTATGGTCTGGGTGAAAAGGACATAACGGGAGCGGTAAGGAAAATTATAAACAGACGAAATAATAAATCCAAACATTATGTCTGAAAATATGGTCGCCGAACAAAACAGTGAAGAGAGGGAACATGAGCCGGAGTCTATACTCCGAGTGAAAAGAGTTATAAGCGAAGCGCCTCCAAAATTCTCTCAAGAGGTATTGGATGCCGCTAAAGAGCCATGGACAGCTAAATACGGGAACGTTTTGGCGGCTGTTATTTTGGGCTTGGAAGTAGCCAAAATGAAAGATTCTGAAGTGGTGGAGCAATACTCAGAAGTATTTGATCGACTTCAGATTTTGCGAGATAAGTTTGAAGAGATAAAGAAACAATATCCCAATGATCTTCCTCCCGAGGAAATCAGAGAAGATCTCATTAGTAAACTTGATGTTTTTAAATCAATTTGAATTACGAAACTCGCCGAGAAAAGAGTTTCGTAATACACGATAAATCATGATAAAAATAGGGGGGATATATAAACATTTCAAAAATCATAAATTGTACAAAATCATTTGTCTTGCCAAACACTCCGAGACGATGGAAGATATGGTGGTGTACGAGCCGCAGTATGAATCGGAAAACAAAATATGGGTAAGGCCGGCGCTTATGTTTGATGAGGAAGTTGAATTTGATGGTAAAAGACAGAAGAGATTCCAACTGGTAGAGAGTTAGTGAATAATTACAGGTTTGTAGTCGGCGGGAGCTTCTTTGAGCAATTGTTCAAGTTTTTCTTTCGTTAATAATCCTTGTTGCGCTCCCACATATTGGACGACCGACATAGGATTTACAGGCGCCCACATGAGCGCCTCCTCCACGCTTTTGCCGAGGGCGATAGCGGCTGTGAACGTAGCGGCAAAAGAGTCGCCGCACCCTGTTCTCTCCAGAGGCGGTTTTGGATCGGGGTAGATCGGCATAAACCATGAAGTCGTCCCGTCATGACAGTAAGCCCCTTTCGGCCCGTTGGTTATGCATACTATTTTCGGGCCAAGCCCATGCATTTTTTGGAGCAATGTCTTGATTTCTCCATTTGGCATATCAAGGATTCTTTGAGATTCTTCAACATTGCAGAAAAAAATGTCAGTCCGAGCGTATAAATCTTTTAATTTTTCAACTCCCAGCATTATTTGAAACGTGCCCGGCTGGAAAACTGTCTTGATTTCGGGATGATCCCGTAAATATGAGATAATTTGTAAGTGGTAGTCGTATGAATTGGAAGCCAAAGAACTTATATATGCCCATTTCGGAGTTTTTATATTAGGAAGCTTATAGTTGAAAATTTCATGATTTACAAGAATTGTTCTCTCATCTTCAAACCAAAGCGCGTAATGATAGTTGGTCTTTTTGCCCTTTTCTTCTGAGACATACTTGCAGTTTACACCGTTCTTTTCCAAAGAAGCGACGCATTTTTTGCCGTTCTCGTCTTTGCCTATGTTGGAGACTAGCGCCGAACCTATTCCCAGTCTAGAAGCGCATACCGAGGCATTCGGACTGTTGCCTACGCCGTACAATTCATAGACGGATTCATATGGAATTTTATCGGCGAAATTAACGCAAAGTTTTTTTTCGTGGCGCCTTATGTCCGTGTTTACGCTTGCCTCTTTTAATCTTATGAATGCGTCGGCAGTAACATCGCCAATTGCTATGAAATCAAATGACATTTTTACATTATATACTAATTCTCGGTTGTGCTACAATATTCCCATGAAGTCGTTAAGGCAATATATTCTGGAAGCTCGCGAAGCGAAGAGGGCGATAGGCCATTTTAATGTTTCTAACACAGAGATGATTTCGGGAGTGTTTAATGCTGCGAAAAAATTAAACACTGCTGTGATAATCGGACTTTCCGAGGGTGAGAGGGATTTTGTGGGAGTTCATCAATCTGTGGCGTTGGTCCGAAGCTTGCGGGATAAGTTTGATTTTCCCGTCTTTATTAATGCTGACCATACCTATTCACTGGACAGAGTCTGTGAGGCGATAGATGCCGGCTTTGACTCGGTTATATTTGATGGTGCCAAACTTTCCTTTGAAGAGAATGTTGAGGTGACCAAGCAGTGCGTTGATTATGCAAAGAAAAGCGGAAGGGATGTGTTGGTGGAGGGGGAGTTAGGATTCATCGGCCAATCTTCAAAAGTATTGGATTCTATTCCGGATGGCGTGGATCTGGACAGTGGGTTGACCTTACCTCTTGTTGCCAAACAGTTTGTAGAAGAGACCGGGGTGGACCTCTTTGCTCCGGCAGTGGGGAATTTCCACGGAATGTTGAGAGGTGGCAGGGATCCGAATTTAAACACTGAAAGAATCAGCGAGATAAAGCAAACAATCAACGCGCCCCTGGTCTTGCATGGCGCGTCTGGCAATAGCGATGCTGACATTCAAAACGCTATAAAAGAGGGCATAAGCATAGTTCACGTGAGTACGGAAATACGCGTCGCTTATCGTAAAGCGCTAGCCTTGTCTTTGCAGGAAAACCCCGATGAGGTCGCGCCTTATAAATATCTAAAAGGATCAGTTATGGCTGTTGAAAAATTGGTAGAAGAAAAAATAAGATTATTTTAGTTTACACAATTCTTATGAAGAAAATATTCATTACAAGAAAAATACCAGAAGTAGGAATACAAGCTTTACGGGACCAAAAATTTGAAGTCGATGTGAGTCCTAAAGACAGGCCTCTCTTAAAAAAAGAGCTGATAAAATTTTTAAAAAAGAAACCTTATGACGCGGTACTTACACTGCTTACCGATCAAATTGACGCCGAGGTTATGAATGCTTGTCCAACAGTTAAAATCTTCGCCAATTTTGCGATCGGGTTTAACAATTTTGATATTGGTGAAGCAAAAAAGAGAGGAATATTTATGACAAATACACCTGGTGGCGGAGCGTGGAGAGTATCTGAACATACGTGGGCGCTTATTTTGGCTTTGACATGCAGAGTGGTGGAAGGGGATGAGTTAATGAGGAGTGGAAAATACAAGGGTTGGGATCCTAACTTGCTCCCAGGCACCGAGCTTGTGGGTAAAACGCTTGGAATAATAGGGACAGGTAAGATTGGCGCGGATGTAGCAAGGAAAGGTAAAAAAGGATTCGGTATGAATATAGTGTATTACGATATTGTCAAGAATACGCCTTTGGAAGAAGAATTGGGAGCTGTTTATTACTCCAATGCGGATGAGGTGCTCAAAGTCTCAGACATTGTTTCTTTGCACGTTCCTCTTAATGAAAAAACCAGGCATCTCATCAACAAAGAAAAAATGGCCTTGATGAAAAAGACAGCGTATCTCGTGAATACGTCGCGGGGTCCTGTTGTTGATGAAACTGCCCTAGCGGACGCTTTAAGAAACGGAACAATAAAGGGCGCGGGTTTGGACGTGTTTGAGTTTGAACCGAAACTCGCGAAAGGTCTTGCGGGGCTTTCCAATGTTGTCATGACTCCTCACATAGCGTCAGCAACAGAAAAATCACGCAGAGAGATGGCGGAAACAGCATCTAATAACATCATAGAGGTTCTGAACGGCAATCCCCCCATTAATCCTGTTCAGTAAAAAAAGTTGCACAATGGCGCTTTTTTTGTATAATACCGAGACATGTTTAAACTTGATATAAAAAAAAGAGGAGTGGAGAGTTCTTCGGCACTGAGAGATCGAGGGGAGATCCCGGCTGTTTATTACGGTCGAAAAGAGAAAACCACACCTATTTCGGTATCCAGAACCGAGTTTATTAAGATCTGGAAAAAAGCCGGCGAAAGTTCCATTGTGTCGTTAAGTGACGGGCCGGAAACGCATGATTCGCTTATCAAGGACGTGGATGTGGATCCGGTGACCGGTGTCGCTCGGCACGCGGATTTCTATGTCATTGAAAAAGGCAAAAAATTGGAAGTTGACATACCTATAAATTATCTTGGTATATCTCCGGCGGTTAAGGATTTGGGAGGTATATTGATAAAGGTTATGCACGAGCTCAAAATAGAGGCGGAGCCGAAAGATTTGCCGCACAATATAGATTTGGATATATCTGTTCTTACGAATTTTGACGATCAAATTTTGGCCAAAGATGTGAAGTTGCCTCAAGGTGTCGAGCTGGTCACCGGTCCGGATGAAGTTGTCGCGCTTATTTCTAAACCCGTTGAAGAGAAGGTTGAAGAAGCTCCCGTAGATTTGTCCCAAATAGAGATATCTGAAAAGAAAGGTAAAGAAGAGAAAGAGGGAGAACCGGGATCAGACGCTGAACAAGTATCCTCCGACAAAAAATAAGCAGATACCGCTTAACGAATAGAGTACACGAACTAGAGAGACCTGCGGGCATGCCTCGAACTGCATCCAACTGTGTAAGTTCTATAATACTATGCCTCTGGCAATCAAGCGGAGGCTGGTTTAATATGTATGTATGGGTAATTTCAACCAAAATGTTATAAAGGCGCCTGTGGCGATCGTTTCGATTTTCTTATTTACTGTTTTTTTCGGCTACGGTGTAATAAACGCGCAAAGTGACGAGGAGTCAATATCTCGCAGGCAACAACAGTTGGAGGCGGAGCTGGATAAAATTTTGTTGGAAATCGACGTTCAGTCAAAAATTTTAAACACTGAAAGGCAAAAAGGAGCTTCTCTTCAAAGGGATGTCGCGATTTTGAATGCGGAGATAGCCAAGGCGCAATTGAACATTAAAGCAAGAAACATTGCCATAGAGGCGCTGGGGAAAGACATAGTCAAGAAAAATGAAACCATAGAAGAGCTAAACGCGAGAATAACCCGCAATAAAGACTCGTTGTCTGAGCTTGTAAGGAAAACCAATGAACTGGATTCATATTCACTGGTGGAGGTTGTTCTGGCCAATTCAGATTTATCCGAATTTTTTGAAGATATTGATTCGTTCAATTCAATCCAGCAATCTCTACAAGTCTCTGTTCATGAGATAAGGCAAAACAAAAGCAATACGGAAATTGAAAAGGAATCTTTGAACAAAAAACGCTTACAAGAAATAGACGCCAAGGTGTCGGTGGAAGCTGAAAAGAGAAAAATAGAAAAAGCGGAAGCGGAGAAGAAACGGCTCTTAAACTTGAGCCAACAAGAACAAAGAAGCTATGAGCTGGTTATTGCCGACAGACAAAAAAAAGCGGCCGAGATAAGAAGCGCTTTGTTCGCCCTACGTGACACGGCCGCCATTCCTTTTGGACAAGCTTTGGAATTTGCCAATGCCGCGGCGGCAAAGACAGGCGTTAGGCCGGCATTCATTCTCGCGATATTGACTCAGGAATCCAATCTTGGAAAAAATGTGGGCACTTGCAACAGGCCAGGTGACCCTCCGGAAAAAGGATGGAAGGTCATAATGAAGCCAGAGCGCGACCAGGAACCGTACTTAAGGATTACATCCGAGCTCGGCTTGAACCCTGACACGATGCCGTTATCCTGCCCGATGGCGGGAGGTTGGGGAGGCGCGATGGGCCCATCGCAGTTCATACCCTCCACGTGGGAGTCCTATAAGACAAGGATAGGTAATGTGGTAGGTAAGAAAATTCCTAATCCGTGGGAACCGAAAGATGCAATAACGGCCACCGCTTTGTTTGTTTCCGATCTGGGAGCATCTCGCGGAGGTTATAGCGCTGAAAGGGAAGCGGCTCTCCGATACTACGCGGGTGGGAATTGGAGCTTGCCAAAGAACGCTTTTTACGGTGATCAGGTTATGGCAAAAGCGAGAAATATTCAGGAAAACATGATTGATCCTTTGCAAGGATTTTAAATTTCATGGAATTTTTCAAGTCCTTTTCATTGTAAATACTGCTTAACGAGTAGCGCACATGGGGGAGTTGATAGTCAATAGTTGTTAGTAATAAAAGATACAAATGTGCGACTTTGACGCTTTGGTTGGAGCCCCAACCGAAGCGTTAAGGATGAATAATGTTCTGCGGTGTTGCTCTGAAAATTGACAAGGACTAGCAATTAGACACTGTCCTCTAGCGGCATATTCTCACGAATTAGACAATACCAGTTGCTATTTATTGTGTTTACTGGTACACTGGCTTTTAAATACGGGTTTTAATTTCGTATTAATATTTATGAAAACTGATATACACCCAAAATATTTTCCCAATGCGACGGCAAAATGCGCCTGCGGCGCGGTTTTTAATATTGGTTCCACTAAAGAAAAAATTGAAGTTGAAATCTGCAGTCAATGCCATCCGTTTTATACTGGAAATGAGAAAGTGATAGATAGCGCCGGAAGAGTGGAGAAATTCAAAGTCAGACAGGCGAAAAAATCTCCAGTTAAGAAGACTGTAAAAAAACCCAAAGAAGCGGCTTCAGAGGAAAAATAACTTTCAGTGAAAGATCGTCCGCTCAAAGCGGCCGGTTTTGTTTATAGTAGATACCACATGACGAAAAGTGCACACGAATAAGGAATGCTCCATAGCTCTACGACAGCGTTCTTTATGTAGATATGCTTAACGGATAGCGCATGAGAGTAGAGAACTTTATGTGGGGCCGCTTTAAAATTTATGCGTCAGGGTGACAGTTGAAAGCTACAATTATGATAGACATCAAGAGTTTAAAAGAGAACCATAAAACGAGTTTTTTAGCCGCAAATCTTGAGGATATAGAGAGGCAAGAGAAAGAACTCAACGATATGCTTGAGAGTGATCCGAGTATGGCGAATTTGGCGAGTGAAGAGATGTCAAATTTAAAAATGCAAAAGGATGCGGTCCTGAAGCAAATAGACGATATATTAAATAAAGAAAAAGAAGAAGAGCGGTTTCCGAATGAAATAGTTTTGGAAATACGCGCTGGTGCGGGGGGAGAAGAAGCGGCGATCTTTGCTGCCAATCTTGCCGCTATGTATACGAGTTACGCAGAAGCAAAGGGCTTTGATGTTTCCAAAGTCCATGAATCTGAAAGTGATTTGGGCGGTTATAAGGAAGTCGTGTATGAGATTCACGGCAAAGATATTTACCGTTCATTGCGTTTTGAAACAGGTGTCCACAGGATACAGCGCGTTCCGGCTACGGAGAAGATGGGAAGAGTTCATACGTCTACCGCTTCAGTGGCTATCTTGCCTTTACGTAAAAAAATTAATGCCGAAATAAATCCGGCGGACATTGAGATAGAATTTTCCAGATCCGGAGGAGCGGGGGGGCAAAATGTAAATAAGGTTGAAACCGCCGTACGGCTTATACACAAACCGACAGGCATTGATGTGCGCTGTACGTCAGAGCGTAGCCAGCTCAAAAACCGCGAAAAAGCCATGAGTATATTGTCAGCGAAGCTGTCGGCTCTTAAAGAAGAGGAGGAAAGAAAAAAATACGCGGATAACAGAAAAAGTCAAGTTGGTACCGGTGATCGTTCGGAAAAAATTCGCACGTATAATATTTTACAAGACAGGGTTACTGATCATCGCATCAAGGAATCCTGGCACAATATTGAAGCTATATTCAGAGGAGAGATTGATCCGATTATAGAAAAACTCCAAGAAGTCTCTTCCTAAACAGGATAGCTGGAGTTATATGCTAAAGCTGGCAGTTAATAGATATAAGCTTCTTCTACTTCAATCTTTAATCTGAAAGCTAAGAGCTAGTAGCTAATAGCTATTAGCTATAAGTTATCCCACAAATTTGCATTTTAAGTCCCGTTTTGTTAAACTTGCCTACTATGGAAACAGGTGCGAATGTTAATAAACAGCTTATAGATTCAATGTTCAAAGCAGGGGCGCATTTTGCTTTTCGCCGATCGAAAAGACATCCTCAAGCGGCGCCTTTCATCTACGGCTCAAAGAATAATGTTGAGATATTTGATCTGGAAAAGACAAGCGAGAATCTTTTGTCCGCGCTTAACTTTGTGGAGAAAATCGCGGAAGAAGGCAAGCAACTTTTGTTTATCGGCGGCAAACAAGAATCGCAGGAGGCGGTCAAGAATGCGGCCATTTCTTTGGGAATGCCTTATGTTGCCGGACGTTGGATAGGGGGAACCTTTACCAACTTTGTTGAGATTAAAAAAAGAATAGAAAAAATGGAACGCCTGATGGTTGAAAAAGAAAAAGGCGAGCTCGCTAAATATACGAAGAAAGAAAGACTGCTTATCGATAGAGACATTGATAAACTTCAGAAATTTTTTTATGGCATAAGAAACATGAAAGATAAGCCCGCGGCTATTTTCGTCATAGATCAGAAGAGAGAAAAAGGCGCGGTTGAGGAAGCCAGACGTCTGAAGATACCCATAATAGGGCTTTCCGGCTCGGATTCAAATTATAAGGATGTGGATTACGCTATTCCCGGCAATGACAGCTCAATGTCTAGCATTAATTTTTTTGTAAATGAAATTGCTGAAGCTTACAGGAGAGGTGCAGAAAAAAGAATGAAAAAAGATAAAGAGGAAGTTAAAACTGTTTAATAATCAACCAAGAGTCGGTTGATGGTAACGTAGCGTATTCAGCCGCTTTTACTCTTAAACGGGCACAGGGACACATCAAATACATGATCACTACTCTACAAATAAAAGAATTAAGGGATGAAACCGGCATTTCTGTGATGCAATGCAAGAAGGCATTGGAAGAAGCTGGAGGTGATAAAGAAAAGGCTCTAATAATCTTGCGTAAGAAAAGCGGAGAAGCGGCCATGAAGAAGTCTGATCGCGCTCTCGGAGCCGGCGTTATATCATCATATATTCATGGTAAGGGAACCATCGGCGCTATGGTGGAGCTGTCTTGCGAAACTGATTTTGTGGCTAATAACGATGAGTTTAAAGCTCTGGCTTACGATATAGCGATGCACGTAGCGGCGACAAATCCGGAGTTTCTTAAGTATGATGATATCGGCGCGAATGCCATGGAAAAAGCCAAGGAAGTTTTTGAGAAAGAGCTGGCTGGTAAGCCGGAGTCCATGCGAGAAAAAATAATGGAAGGAAAACTGAAGTCGTACTTCAGCGAGCGGGTCTTGATCAACCAGCCATTTATAAAAAATCCTGACGCGACCATCGGTTCATTGGTGGAGAGTGCCATACAGAAATTCGGAGAAAAGATGGAAATAACAAGATTTGTTAGATTCTCAATTCTTAATAAATAAATATGTTTTTCGCTTTTGTGGCGCTTGTCACTTCATGTCTCATATTTTCACTTCTGATATTGCATAAAATATGGGAGATCAAAAGAGGTAGGTCGCTAATTTCTCGAGACGTTCTAAATAGCAGCGATATTGTCATAAAGAAACAAATGGAATTTCATTCCCGCTTGTTTTTTAAAGGGGGAAAAAGGGGGTTCAAAATCTTGCTCATAATGTTGAAAGATGGGACAAGGCGCATCATACTGACAGTCGCGCATTATCTTCACGATCGACTAAGTGGAGTCATTATAAAAATAAAAGGAAAAGGGATGTCTTACAAAAAAAACGAAGTTTCATTTTTTCTAAAAAGAATGGAAGAGTATAAAAATAAGGAAGCAAAAACGGAAGCATGGGATGATGTTCACAGTGATATATCCAAAAAATAAATTCTTGACGTTAATTACGCCACCTTAGCTCAGTTGGTAGAGCAACGCTTTTGTAAAGCGTGGGTCCTCGGTTCAAGTCCGAGAGGTGGCTCACGAATCGGATGAGTGAACTCCTCAAGGACTTGAACCGTGGGAGGGGGTCGGGGAACGGGAGTTCCCCGTGTAGGAAAGAGCGAGTCTTCGAGCGTTGAAAACCTTGGGTTTTCAAGGAGCAAAGCGACGTGAAATTCCGAGAGGTGGCTCACGAATCGGATGAGTGAACTCCTCAAGGACTTGAACCGTGGGAGGGTTGACGAGTAGATAAATTAAACTGAATGGCTCACACACGTGTGTGAGCCGTTTATAGTAGATACCGCTTAACGACTCCGACGCTTCGGTCGGAGCCCCGACCGAAGCGTCGGGGATAGATACGAATGGGGAACATCCTGGGCTTTGGCAGGGTAGAGTCGGATGGCCCGCAGGGTTTAATGCCCTGCGGTGCCGCACTTAAAATTTACTATGGCTAAATATCGTAAATTGCGGTTAAGGTATTTTGTAGATAAACAGCTCGCAGTTACCAACCTCGCCTTTGTGCACGAGGAGAGTTTCTTTGTTCAGCTCTGAAAGCAGATTGGTTTTGGCTTCGCAGTTGCCGTTCTCGCAAGCAAGGCCACATGTGTCAAGAGCGGCGTAGTCCAAATTTTCTTTTTCTCTGGAATAGAAACTGAGTGTATTGCTCCAAGTGTCAAAGACTCCGATTAATTTGACGTCCGAGACTGACATTATCATCGGGGTTGAGGTAATGACCCTCGCGCCTTTCTTGTCAGAAAAGTATCCATAGAATTGTTCTCGTTCTCGCTCAAGGGGTCTCGTGCCGGCAATAATAAAAATGTTCGCCGCTAAAAGAATAAAGATGCCGACTGTAAGAAATGGGACTAGAAATTTATTTTTGAAATTCAATTCCAAAATCCCAGTGGAAGAGATCAGTATAAAAAAAGGCAGAAACGCGATAATGTACCTCACTTCCTTGTGAGCCGTCCATGTAAAATAAGATATATAAACGAGCGCGGCAAAAATGGCAAGCAGGTGATATCTTTTTTCAACCAGATTTTTTCTTACTGGCCTAAAAAACAAAGTCGCTACAGTTGTCACCGCGAACAGGATGAAGGGATTTTGAAAGACCAGATGACGGATATAATAAAAATATTGGCTGGCCAAAACAGGATCAGATGAAACCAAAGAGGCGCCTGCAGTAAGAGGGTAGAATATATTTCCGTATAAATAAAAATTCAAAATAAAAAAAGGTAAAATCAAAATTCCGGCGCCGGCTCCAAAGACTGCCGCCTCTTTTATCTGCTCTCTGTGTTGTCGTCCGATAGCCGTCATTACTGCGAAAAAAATCATTACTGAAACGAGATAAAGGGCGTGAGGATAACGAGTCAAGAATGAAACACCGCCGGCTAGACCGGCAAAGAAGGGCCGCCCGCGCATTAGTAAATACACGGATAGTAAAATAAAAAACATTGACGGAATTCCCGTCAAAGATACATTGGTGAAGAGAAAAAAGACAGGTGTAAACGCCAGTAACGTTGTCGACAACAGCCCGGCGCCCTTTCTCATTCTTTCGCCAATTAGATAAATGAGGCCGATGCAAGCCATACTGAAAACAACTTGTAGCACCTTGCCCCAAAATAAGTTATTCAGACCCAAGAGCCAGATAATACCGTTTACCAGTGGCCAAACCAGGGGCCTAAATGGCTCAAAATAGCCGAATTCATGGCCGGAAAAAATCCATTTAGCCATGCCAATGTATATTGATTCATCCCACCAAATCGGCGAGGGTAGGAAGATGTACGCCACGCGAAGGATAAAAGAAACCGCCAAGACGGCAATGAATATTTTTTTTGTATCGTATCGTCTCAATTGAATCAATCGCATTGTAGTATTGCCGAGAGTTAGTCTTTTTTAAAAACTATGAATTTATAGCTCAAGAAATTCAATATCATTCCAAACGATATACCGAGGACGGCGCTAGCGTTTGCCACCAAGAAAGGATTAAAGGTAAAGGACGCGGATAACGTTGCGAAGACGAGCGAAGATATTCCTACGTTTATAAAAAAATTCAACGCTGTGACGGAAATGAACTTGGGAAAGGTCTTTAAATTCTCCCCTCTGTGGGAGAAAGTGTACCGCTTATTCATAACGTAACTGTTCATCACCGCCGCCAGAAAAGAAAATGTCTTAAACAGAAAGTATATAACGGGACTGCTTATGCCAAAGAAAATTATTAGAAGATTGAGCACTGTGAAATCTATGGCTGTGTTGAGGACGCCAATAATCACAAAGACGCCAATTTCGCGGATATTTTGTTTGTTCGTAAAATAGTTCGGCATCATCTTCTTCCTTTGGTGGCTGGTTTTTCATTCTCGGATACGGCGGGCGTCGATGTGGCCTTCTCGGCCAATTCAGGGATTATTTTCTCTATCTCCTCAATTGATTTGAATCCGGTGTAAGTTTTTTCATCAAGGACCAAAGCCGGCAGAGTATCAGGCACTTTGTAAATGGATATGAGAGCTCTGAGCGCGGATAAGTCCAATAAGTAATCAAATGAGTACACTCTGAGTTCCGGATGCTTATCTCTAAGTGATGTGAGAACGTATCCTTGTCTAGCGCAGTCCGGACAATTGTCCTTGTTGGAATAAAAATAAATTATGAATATAGGGTCAAGCTGGCATCTCTCACTGACCTTCTTCATGAGGAGATAGTCCTTGATCTGAAGCAGTGAGTAGTATTTTTTCAAGCTGATTATCTCTTCGCTGCCTCTTAAATTTTGTTCACTGTACTCTATTTTTTCTGCCAGAGAATTAAGCTCCTGGAATAAAAAAGTAGTGTTGACATCTTTGCATGAAGATTCAGCCAACAGTGAAAACTGGGTTTCTGAAGACAAAATATCAATGGAAATTTTATCCTCAATGGCGCGTACATTCACCAGTCTTCTATTGTTGAAATGCCAGCTCAAAACTATGGCCGTAAAGAATATAAACGAGGTGATAACAAATGAGATGACGTATTTATTCCAATCCGCTTTGTAAGGCATAATGGGAACATATTAACATACAGGTATATCAATCCGCCAGCGTGCTGAACATTACACCGCGGACCACTCACCTCCATGTAGTCTTTTTGCGGAAAAGCGTTTTATATATAGATATAAAAAGCCAGCTCGGCGAGATAATGCCGTAAAGTATGAAGGTGTAGACAAAATCCATGAGTTTTACTTTTTTGTCCGCGAATCTGTGACCGAGAATGATTATGGTGACGAGCAATAGAAGTGAAACTCCCCACAAGAAAGTTTTCGTGTCTGTATTAACAAAATACCAATCCAAATTGAATTGCGGCCACCCCGCCTGAATTCCAGTAACCCTGACTCTGGCTATGTATTCCAGAGCGTACTCTAGAACATTAAATAGAAGGGTAAACATTATGTACAAAGCAGATATTATGTATATCGGAGCAAGCGGCAGAGCGAACAAACCAAGGTTGCCGTGCTCTCGTCTGAAGAACATATGCTTATAATCCAAGGCGTTGCGAATGAATCCATAAGTCCATCTCAGGCGCTGTTTGTAAAGAGTGACAAAAGTCCTCGGTGTTGTGGTGTCTACAAAGGCTTTATGGCAATTTTTTATTTTAAATTTATGGCTTTGCATGCGCAGGGCAATTTCTATGTCCTCCGTATTGTGCGCGGGTTTGTAGAATCCTATGTCGGTGAATACGGATCTTCTGAATATTGAGAAAGGTCCTGGAGTCACGTATAAACAATTCATGTGACTGAATATTTTTCTAACGAAACTGCCGTAGTTGTATTCAATATTTTGTATTTTTTCAAATATATTTTTCGGATTGTGCACTCTTATGGATGGTGTTACGGCCATTGTGTCGGAGTCGTCAAAATAGACGGCGATTTTCTTAAGAGCGTCTTTGTGTACGTAGGAGTCCGCATCCAGACAGCCGACAAGCTCCGTTTGAGTCTTGTCTAGTCCTAGATTTAACGCTGTGTGCTTGCCGCCGTTTTCTTTGTGATAGATTGTTATGTTCTCGAACTTTTCATAGGATTTTAGAATCAGAGGGGTTTCGTCAGTACTTCCGTCGTTTACCGCGACAATACATAGTTTGTTCTTTGGATAATCAAGCTCCAAGAGGGACTGCAGAGTGTTGGCTATTGTTGATTCTTCATTGAAACAGGGCACGATGATCGTGCATGAGGGCAGATTACCGACGGATAGTTGGTTCTCCTCGCTTTTGATCAGCTTCCTTCTCTCCATGTACGTAATCATCAAAAAAACCTCGAAATACAAGGATATGAAAATAAACAGATGAATAGGAAGGCCGTTAAGAATGTCCATAGGATTAATAACAGTTTAGTTGATTTGATCTTTTATTGCAATGATAAACTTTTGCCCAAATGCTTCCAAAAAAGAGTTTTTTTCATTATAATTCATAATACATTATGACTGAACACAGATTAAATAATTCTGAAGGACAAAACAGATTAACAGGCCACATTCATCCTTTAAGCACAGCTATTTGGAACATACACAAGATTTTTTTTGACGTGGGTTATGAAGTCGCGTTAGGTCCTGAGCTGGAAGATGAATGGCACAATTTTGAATCTCTTAACTTTCCCAAGGATCATCCGGCAAGGGATATGCAAGATACCTTCTGGATTAAACATCCAGAAAGTAAGCACGAAATCCGAAACACGAAATCCGAAACAGAAAACAAAAAAAAGCTTCTCAGAACACATACTTCGCCGGTGCAAATTCGTTACATGGAGGAGAAACTAAGGGAGAGTATTAAACCGCCGTACAAAGTCATTGTCCCGGGAAAAGTTTTTCGAAACGAGGCTACGGACGCGACACATGAAGCGCAATTTTATCAGGTTGAGGGGCTGTATGTTGACACGCACGTTTCACTGGCAGATTTGAAAGGAACACTCTCATTTTTTTTCAGGAAATTTTTTGGCGACGATGTTGAGATTCGTTTCCGCCCAAGTTACTTTCCTTTTACTGAACCGTCGGTGGAGGTAGACATGAAATTTGGCGGCAAGTGGCTCGAGATGGGAGGGGCAGGGCTTGTCCATCCCAACGTATTAAAGGCGGTTAACCTAAAAGAATTTACAGGGTTTGCATTTGGCGTTGGTATAGACCGTTTGCTTATGGTGAAATATGGCATTCCGGACATTAGAATGTTCTACAGCGGCGATCTTAGGTTTGTTAATCAGTTTTGATTTTTAATTATGAAAGATTCCCAAAATAATTTTGCCTTCATAGATAGTCAGAATCTAAACCTTGCGATTCGGGAGCAGGGGTGGCGTTTGGACTGGCAAAAGTTCAGAATATATTTGCGCGACAAGTACGGTATCTCAAAGGCCTATCTTTTTATCGGCTACAAACCGGGAAATGAGGCACTTTATACCTTTCTGCAAAAGGCAGATTATTTATGCATCTTTAAACCAACGTTGGAGTTGTCAGGTGGACGAGTCAAGGGAAACGTAGACGCGGAGCTGGTGCTGCATGAAATTCTTGAAATTGACAATTACAACCGTGCAGTGATCGTCTCTGGCGATGGCGACTTCTACTGTTTGATAGAGCATCTGTTGAAGGTAGATAAACTTGAAAAGGTATTGGTTCCAAATCAGAAAAAATATTCGGCACTTTTGAAACGACTAAGTTCCCCCTTACGAAATATTTTTGATTTTGTTAGTTCCCTTAAGGGGAAATTAGAATATAGAAATGAAAAGGGCTCTCGTCGGGACTGACCCCTTAGAGAACCCTTTTCGTCGTGATGTACAAAGTATATCGCGACAGTGTCACACTGTCAAGCGATTAAACAGAATCCTATGAAAATATCTTATAACTGGTTACAAAATTATTTTGACGATAAATTGCCCGTGCCGGAAAAGCTAGCGGAGCTTATTACTTTTTCTTTTGCGGAAGTTGAGGGGATAGAGAAGAGAGGGGAAGATATAATCTTGGATGTAAAAGTTTTGCCGGACAGGGCATGTTACGCTTTGTCGCACAGAGGGGTAGCGTACGAAGCGGCGGCTGTTTTAAATATTAAAAAAAAGGAGATGAGATGGCCTCTGCCGGTCGTCTCCCAAGTCGCGGAGTTATCCGTCAGGGTTGAAGCGCCGGATCTCTGCCCGCGCTATATGGCTCGAGTCATTGAAAATATTAATACAAAGGAACAAGCTTGGGTAACTGAACATCTGGAAGCTGTCGGACAGAGATCAATACACCCGGTGGTAGACGGCGCGAATGTTGTGATGCTGGATATGGGCCAGCCATTGCACGCCTTTGACAGAGACATGGTGGATGGTGAAATTACCGTCCGGCTTGCTCGGCCGTCGGAAAAGATAACAACTCTTGATAATAAAGAGGTTTTGCTGGATGAGACTATGCTGGTTATTTCTGACGACAAGTCGGTTTTGGCTGTGGCAGGCGTAAAGGGCGGCAAGAAAGCGGAAGTGACATCAAGGACTAAAAATTTAATTTTAGAATCGGCAAATTTTAACGCAGAGAGCGTAAGGAGAACCTCGGAGAAACTTGGCATTAAAACAGACGCTTCCAAAAGATTTGAGAATGGATTATCGCCCGAGTCAGCGGCTAGAGGAATGGAAGACTTTACCGCCTATATTTTTGAGATGGACAAAAATATTAAAGTGGGAGAAGTGGCGGATGTGTACAGCGCTAAAAAAGATAAAACGGTAATAGAAACTACCGGCAAGTTTATAAACGACAAACTCGGGGCGAATATAGCCAATGATGACATTAAAGACATTTTGACGCGCTTGAGCATAGAGGCGGAAGAAGAGGGAGGTAAATTCACAATTTTTCCCCCTTATTTTCGGCTTGATTTGCGCGTGGAGGAGGACATAGTTGAGGAAATAGGTCGGATTTACGGCTACTCTAATGTAGGAGCCAGAGAGCCGAGAAGTGGCTTGGGAGTCAAGCCGGCGGTCAATAAAAAATTTTATTACGAAAATTTTATAAGGCAGTTCATGGTAGAGAGGGGTTTTTCCGAAGTGATGAACTCAACTTTTCGGGCGAAGGGCAAGCGGGAAATAGTCAAGCCGCTGGCAAAAGACAAGGCATTTTTGAGAGAGGAATTGTCGGAGCGTTTGGAAAAGTGTCTGGACAATAATTGCTCAAACGCCGCTCTTTTGGGATTAGATGAAGTTAAGATTTTTGAGATAGGAAATGTTTTTCCTGAAGAAGGAGAACATACCTCTTTTTGCGTTGGTATAAGAAATATAAACAAAAAAAATATCCGGTCCAATGATAAAATAAAAGCAATCAGGGACGATCTTATTGCGGCGCTCGGCGTTTCGGTAAAAGTTGTTTGCACGGTTGATGATAGCGGCGGGCAAATATTGAATGAGAATAAAATGATCGGCAAGATAAATAATCTGGACGGTATTATGGAGATTGACCTTGATGAATTGATCTTGCCTATTTCCGCTCCGAATTCATACAATGGTATTATCATAGATCAAAAAAATATTACACATTTCAAGCCGTACTCGGTTTATCCATTTGTGGTGCGAGATATAGCGCTTTGGGCTCCGGCCGACAGTGAGAAGGACATAGAGGAGCTGCTGAGAAAAGAGGCCGGACATTATGCTGTGTCCGTGAGGATGTTTGACAGCTTCGTCAAAGACGGCAGGACTTCATTCGCCTTAAGAATCGTATTCCAGTCAAAGGATAAAACCTTGACGGACAACGAAGTAAACAACATTATGGAAAAAATATATAAAGAGGTGGCTAGCCGCGGCTGGGAAGTGAGGTAAAAAATGTGAAATAAAACCCTTTGAACGCTGCCCGGGGTCCTGCTGTCCACCACTGACCGCTTTCATTTTTGCCGATTTTTGGTATAATTCTCTCATAAAAATATGGCAAAAAATAACAATGAAAAAGCGATAAAAAAGAACGGTTCGGGACACCATTACTCGGCGGAATCCATTACGGTACTGGAAGGTCTGGAGCCCGTGCGCAAAAGGCCGGGAATGTATATCGGCACGACAGGTCCGGACGGCCTACACCATCTCATAACGGAAATTTTTGATAACTCGCGCGACGAGGCCATGGGTGGTTTTGCTGATGATATTGAAATAACTTTATTGCCGGGCAATAAGGTACGGGTTGTGGATAATGGCCGAGGCATACCGGTAGATATACACAAACAATCAAAAGTTTCAGCTCTGGAAACTATCATGACCACTTTGCATGCCGGAGGGAAATTCGGCGGGGACGCCTCAAGTTATAAAGTTTCCGGCGGACTTCATGGAGTGGGCGCTTCTGTTGTCAACGCTTTATCAATATGGGCGGAGGTATTGGTTCACAAAGACGGCGGAGTATATTATCAGGATTATAAGCAGGGAGTGGCGAAAACTCGCGTAAAAAAAATCGGCAAGACTGAGCGTCAAGGCACCATCGTCACGTTTGAGCCAGATCCAGCTATCTTTCCGAAAATAGAGTTTGAATTTGACAGAGTTACCGGGCACATGCGCCAGCAAGCATACTTGGTGAAGGGTATGAAGGTGAGTGTTATTGACGCTAGAGAGATAAAGGAGAGCATTGATTTCGCGGACGTCTTTTATTTTAGAGAGCTTGGTCTAGAGGCGCCGTCGCAGACATTTTATTTTGAAGGAGGATTGAAATCTTTCGTTATTTTTTACAACAAAAACTTCAAACCGATACATAAAAATATTTTTTACGTAGAGAAAGCCGCGGAGGGGATAGAAAGCGCAGAAATTTCATTGCAGTACATTGACGACATGTCTTCTCGCATTCTAGCTTTTGCGAACAATATTTATAACCCCGAAGGAGGAACGCATGTTACCGGTTTTAAAATGGCGTTAACCAGAACACTGAATGCTTACGCAAGAAAAAACAATGTAGTAAAAGAAGACGATAACTTTACCGGTGAGGATGTCTTGGAGGGCCTCACTGCCATTATTTCCGTTAAGTTAAGGGAAATTCAGTTTGAAGGACAGACAAAGGCGAAATTAGGATCGGTAGAAGCACAGGGGGCGGTCAATACCGTCTTTAGCGAGGCCTTCAGCTCGTATTTAGAGGAAAATCCCGATGACGCCAGAGCGATAATTAACAAAGTTATACTGGCGGTGAAAGCTCGAAAAGCGGCCAAAGCAGCAAAAGATTCAGTTTTAAGAAAAGGAGCCCTTGAGGGCATGACTTTGCCAGGCAAGCTCGCGGATTGCCAAAGCCGCGATCCCGCCGAATCCGAGATTTTTATAGTGGAGGGAGATTCTGCCGGGGGTTCCGGTAAAAGCGGACGAGACAGAAGGACTCAGGCGGTTTTGCCTTTGAGAGGCAAAATATTGAATATAGAACGCGCGCGTCTGGACAGAATGCTCGGTTCAGAACAGATTAAAAATTTGGTCGTGGCGCTGGGTACCGCCATTGGAGACACTTTTGATTTATCCAAACTGCGATACCACAAAATAATAATCGCCACGGATGCGGACGTTGACGGCGCTCACATCAGAACACTTTTGCTTACTCTTTTTTACAGATATTTCAAGCCGCTCTTGGACGGGGGATTCATATATATAGCGCAACCGCCTTTATATAAAATAAAAAAAGGAAAGGAAGTGGTGTATGTGTATACGGAGGAGGAAAAAATCAAATACCTGGGCAAAGACATTGACGAAATGGAGATAATGGATACCGCGTCGGAAGGGGCGCCGGCGGAAGAAATTGCCGAGCCGGCCGATTCAGCCAAGAAAGCGCCTAAAATTTCCATACAAAGGTACAAAGGTTTGGGCGAAATGAACCCTGAAGAGCTTAAGGAAACAACCATGGACGCGTCCAAAAGAATATTAAAACAAGTGACCGTGGATGACGCATTTGAAGCGGACAAGATTTTTGACATGCTCATGGGTACGGATGTTCCCGCTCGCAAAAGCTTCATTCAATCCAACGCCAAGATGGCCAATTTGGATATCTAAAAATCTCGTGACGAAAGAAAATTCAATACGGTGTATTACGAAACTCTTTTCTCGGCAGGGCTTTTGCGGAACATTGTGTTAGTCGACGGGAGAGACCCTCCCCATCTTCCCCTCTTTAGAGGGGAAGTGCCGAGGTTTCCGAGGCGAAGGGGTGTCCCATCTTCCATTGGGAATTAGTAATTAGATATTGGAAATTTCCATTAAAGCCCTGCCTGCGACGAGTTTCGCAATTCAAAATTCAATAGGAAATATTTGCAAATCTTTGGTATGCTGGCTGGATGGATATTTGGAGAAAAATAAAGAATAACGCGGAAAAGGAAAAGAGGCCGATTTTGCTATTAGCGCCCATGGCTGATGTCACGGACGCGGCTTTTAGAAAGATAATAGCAAAATATGGCAAGCCGGATGCCATGTGGACTGAGTTCGTATCGGCGGACGGTCTTATGCTCGCGGATAAAAAGGGCAAAGAGAAATTATTGAAAGATCTCGCGTATGACAAAGAGGAGCGTCCCATTATCGCCCAGCTTTTCGGAGCAAATCCGGAAACTATGGAGGAAGCCGCGGCATTGGTGAACGATCTTGGCTTTGATGGTTTGGATATTAACATGGGTTGTCCTGACAGAAGCGTGGAGAAACAGGGGGCCGGGGCCGCGCTTATAAAGAATCCTAAACTCGCGCGTGAAATAATAAGAGCGGCAAAACGCGGTGCGAAAAATATTCCAGTGTCTGTTAAAACTCGGCTCGGATACAATAAAGATGAGTTGGAAACTTGGCTTTCGGAATTGCTGGCCGAGGATCCGGCGGCGATTACTGTTCACGCTCGCACGAGGAAGGAAATGTCAAAAGTTCCCGCGAAATGGGAAAGAGTTAGAAGGGCGGTGGAGATAAGAGATGAAGTGGGAAGCGGGACGCTCATTTTTGGAAATGGAGATGTGGCTGACATTGCGGCCGCGCGCGCGAAATCTCGCGAGAGCGGGGCGGATGGCGCAATGCTCGGAAGGGCCATATTTGGGAACCCTTATCTGTTCAATGATAAACAGACGATGGCAGATTTGGATATCCAAAAGAGGCTGGGGATTATGGTTGAGCACACGAGATTATTTGAAGAACTTTTAGGCGACACGAAGAGTTTCGCCATAATGAAAAAGCATTACAAATGCTATGTGACAGGATGGGATGGCGCCAAAGAATTGAGGGTCCAACTTTTCGAAACAAACAATTCGGCCGAAGTAGAGAAAGTAGTTCAAGATTATCTCAAGCTATAAACTAACTGTACACGGTATCTGCTGTGCCTTGTGTTCGCCCGACTCTGGCATATAATTTGCATTAGATTAACTTCTTTCACCGCCTGTTATGCAAACTCCATGTTTACAGATTTTAGCAAGGGCTTATTACACTGCGTTGGTTCAAAAAAGATCTCTTATTGAATTTAGAGAGATTGCCTACGAGATCCACAGAATCCTTTTGGAAATGGATCTTGAAGATCATGTGCATCACATATGCAGACAAATGACAGATGAGCAGGTTAAAGACTTTGGCGAGATTTACCTTCAAGGAGAAGAATCTGCCAAGGATTACTTGCGAAGTCTTCCCTTTGTCGCGGAAGCTTTTCACACCAAAGAAACGCAAGCCGCTTGATCCGACGCTCTTTCCAACCGCGCCTTGCGCGGTTTTTTTCATGAACTGTTGACTTCATTATTTGCCGTGTATAATTTATGTAGAAAGAGTGATTATGAGAAATACTATACTCAATATCGGAATTCCAAAAAACAGGAGAGTCAGAGGCAGATTTGTGAAGGCTTGTCATGACGCGGAGGTGCCGGCATGTCTGATTGATGAGATTCTGAACAATGCGGATCGAAGATTTTGGGGAATGTTTTCTACTTGTGTATCAGAGGAAGAAAGGGCGCTTGGCGTCGAATCCTTGATGAGGGTTGGCGCTTGCTACGGGGGCATTGATTGTTCCGATTTGCCGAGAGGATTTCTGACGTGAACGGCTGTGTTACGCATGCCGTTTTTTTTATTTCAAATGTTGTATACTAGGTGCATGGAATTGGCTTTATATAGAAAATACAGACCCTCGTCGTTTAAGGAAATTATTGGTCAAGATCATATTGTCAATGTACTCAAGGGCTCCATAGACTCGGGCAAGATATCTCATGCTTATTTGTTTTTTGGCACGAGAGGAATCGGCAAGACATCTATTGCCAGGATATTCGCTAGTCAGATAGGCACTGCTTCGGATGACCTATACGAAATAGATGCCGCTTCCAATAGAGGCATTGATGACGTAAGAGAGCTCAAGGAAGGTGTCAGCACTTTGCCGTTCAGATCAAAATACAAGGTTTACATAATAGACGAAGTTCATATGCTTACGAAAGAAGCGTTTAATGCTTTGTTGAAAACTCTGGAAGAGCCGCCGCGGCATGTTGTGTTTATTCTCGCCACGACGGAAATGGAGAAGTTGCCGGAAACGGTAGTGTCTCGCTGTCAGGTATTTCAGTTTAAAAAACCAAGCCAGGAGGTTTTGAAAAATGTGGTTATTTCCATCGCCAAGAAAGAGGGCTATACTTTGGAGCCGTCATCGGCGGAGCTCATTGCCGTGCTTGGCGATCGGTCATTCAGGGACGCGCAGAATATTTTACAGAAAGTATTGAGTTTTTCCAAAGATAAAAAAATCAGCGCTGACGAGGTGGAGCTGGTTTCCGGCGCTCCCAAAGGCGAACTGGTCAATGATTTTATTGAGGCTATAGAGGTGTCGGATTTGGAGCGGGGTCTAATGGCTGTGCGAAGGGCTAATGACGCCAATGTAGATATGAGGGTATTCATTAAACTGGTTATGCATAAGATCAGATTAATTTTGCTTTTGAAATATGCAAAAGATATGGAACAGCTGATAAAAGATGAGGTGACGGAAAGCGACTATTCTTTTCTACAAAAAATCGCGGAGAATCCTGAATCCAAAATTTCATCCAAAACTCTCCTTGAGCTTCTCAATGCGTATGATGTCGCGGGCTACGCCCATCTTCCCGAACTTCCCTTGGAACTTGCTCTTATTTCATTAATATCCAAACACAGCGATTGAAAAAGTGGATAGTATAGGACTTACGCATCCGGCGCATTTCTTCTCTGCAAGCTCCGTTTACTCCCGCTATGTATAAGCATACATTTTGGTCGCAATCCTCGCTCGCGCCTCGAACTGCATCTTACTGCCTAAGTCCTATAGTGAATAGAGGGAGGTGCTGAAAATTATAAAAATATAATAAAATTAACAATAATACCCCTCAGATTCTCTATTGGCTAATTCGTGAGAATAAGAGAATAGAGGCGTGAAAAAATATGAATGATTTAGAAAAAAGCATAAAAGCGCTGGCAAACAGACGCAGATTGGCCATTGCCAGACTGTTGAAGAAAAGTAGTGATTTAACTGTTGGGGAGTTGGCGGAAAATATAAAATTATCCTTTAAATCAACCTCCAGGCACCTGTCTGTTCTATATGCGGCGGAAATCATAGGCAGGGATCAGAAGGGGCTGGAAATGCATTATTATCTTCACAAAATCCAAAAACCTGGAGCGAAAGAAATCATATCTATTTTGTAAAACTCATGAATAAGACATTGTCCCTAGAGGCATATTCTCACGAATTAGCCAATGGAAAGAAGATCAATCATTGAAAAAGTCTGATATAAAAGGCATAATACAAAAATCTTAATATGGATAAAAATATTGCCGGCTCGTCTAATGGTAGGACACCGCCCTTTGGAGGCGGGTATTGGGGTTCGAGTCCCTGGCCGGCAGTAAAGCAATGAGCGAAGCGAAAGGCTTTGCTGCCGGCCAGCGAGTGAACTGCTTCACTCGCGTAGGGACGAGAACAGCGGAGTCATGTTTTTTCAGTAGAAAAAACAGACGAGCTGGTGCCCAGACCGAGGAGTGCGACGGCACGACGAGAGTCGAGGGAGAGAAATGTATTCATGGTCCCTGGCCGGCAGTAACGAAAATGATGATATAATAATTTTATTACACATTAAAAAATGAACATGCGAGAAAATATAGGGGAACAAGCACAAAAAGGAGGATATGAGATGTTAATTAACGGCCCGAGGCAAGAAGCTTATAAGGCGTTTAATGACGCGGTTTTGGATGGAGTGTTAAGCTCATCTGAAGTTGAAGAAATTTATAGAACCGTTGAGTCTGTGCAAATAGACATAGGAGCTCAAACTGAACAGGTTGCCAAAGCGTTTAGTGGGTCAGGTTTTAGGATGGATGGAACCGAAAATAATCCAGATGGGAGCTGTACGTACAAGCTTGTTTCAACATTTACAGACAAGCCCTTTTTGGGTGAGGTAATAATAAGAATTGATGGAAAGAATAAAGATAAATACAAAACACCCCAAATTATAAAGGTTGAGCAAATGATAGAACAAGCTAAAGCGGAGAATGCTGATGAAAAAGTAGTTGCATTAGAAAAAATTAATGCAGTACTAGCAAAACTTAATGAAGCCGATCTCAATTCATTAGTTAACAGTTCTTAAAAAGGCAGGGAACAGTAGTCATACAACCACTACAAATCAAAATCCTTGAGATCTCTTTTTGCTTTTTTCATGAACTTGCCAAATTTGCGATCTTTTTCTCTTTTGTCCAATTCGTTCATATCATGATACTCGGTTTCTTTCTTGAGATTGAGGTAGTTAGTATATTTTTCTTTGTCTAATTTGTTGGATTTTACCGCTCCAATAACTTCGCATCCGGGTTCATGAGTGTGTGTGCAATCAGCGTATTTGCATTGCTCGGCAATCGCTGTAATTTCATCAAACAAAGTGCCGATTCCTTCAGACACGCGAGCGACACCCACTTCTCGTATACCCGGGTTATCTATCACTATTCCGCCATTCTCGAGAAAGTACATTTGCCGGCTGGTAGTGGTATGTTTGCCTCGTCCCGATAAGCGGCTGATAGTGCCGGTCTTTATAGAATCTTCACCGAGAAGCCGGTTTATCAATGTGGATTTTCCGACTCCGGATGAACCTAGAAAACAATATGTTTTTCCTTTGCTGATGTATTTATTCAGATCATCAAGACCGTGATCATTCACGGTGCTTGTGAAAATAATATTGATGTCAGGGAATCTCTTTTTTAGCTGAATCAATTTATCATTCAACTCTCCTTTGGAAATAAGATCGATCTTATTCAAAATTATTGCCGGCTGTACGCCGTTACTTTCCGAAATGGCGAAATACCGTTCAAAACGGTTTAAATTATAATCTCTGTCAATTGATTCAATAACAAATGCCTCGTCAATGTTTGCGGCGATAACCTGTATCTCGTCTTTTTCTCCAGATCTATTTTTATCACCGAAAGTTCTTTTTAGTATTGATTGCCTTGGTAATATGCCTCGGATGATAGCTTGCCCGTTATCTAGTTCGGAAATCGCAACCCAGTCTCCGACAGCGGGATAATCTTCTCTGGATGAGGCCGTAAACATTTGCTTGCCGGTGACTCTTGCTCGGTGTTCGCCATTTGCGTTTATTACTTTGTATTCACCTTTAAACTCGGAAATGATGCGGGCAACTGAAAATTCGCAAAGCTCAAGCTTTTTCCTATTTTCTTCAAAGGCGTTGTTGTACCCCAGATCCTCTAGTGTCATTTCATAATCTTACAATAAAGAGAAATTAACACCATTTTACCGTACAGGACGCTGTTTACCTGAGATTTAGAATAGGGGTATAATGGTTAAATATGGAATTTACAATTATTACACTGGAGGCAATAGGAACGCTTCTTATTGCCTGGGCAGCGCTTCGGGTCCATCACCGAGTTTTAAACGAGCACAAAATTTCTTCGCGCGTGTTTCGTGTTATGCGTATTGAACAGAGGTTGGGTGTTGTTGGCATGCCTCTAGTTTTTTTAGGCTATATTTTGAATGTTTTGAACTAAGATGTATAAATTTAATAAAAATTACTATGAGCGTAAGATTGACATACTTTGTGCACGGGACGACTAAGGATAATGAACAAGGGATTTCGTCCGGATGGAAGGATGCGGAGTTGTCGGAATTAGGAATACGGCAGTCAAAAGAATTGGCAGACAAAACTGCCGATAAATTTTTTGATGTGGTTTTTACGTCAGATCTCCAAAGGGCATTTAAATCTGCCGAGTTAACGTGGGGAAATAAATATAAAATCATCAAGGACGAGCGTCTTCGGGAATTCAACTATGGAGACCTCAATGGAAAGCCATCAGATGTGGTTGAGCCGCTGCAAGAAAAATCTATAAATACTTCTATGCCAAACGGAGAAAGTTACGAGGATGTAAAGAATCGCATTGCCTCTTTTCTTGAAGATTTAAAAAAAGATTATGACGGAAAACATGTCGCTGTCGTGGCTCACAAAGCCCCCCAGTTATCGTTGGATGTGTTGCTAAAGGGCAAAACATGGGAAGAGGCATTTGCGGGAGACTGGAGAAAAACTAAATCTTGGCAACCCGGCTGGGAGTATGCATCTACTTGAATTTACAGTACTACAGCAGTCAAATTGTGTTAAGAGAAAGCCATTTGGTTTTCTTTTAAACATTTGGTAGTATGACGGTAGAGTTCAGTTGTTTGGCAATTGGCAAATAGACAAATAAATCTAACGAAAGAAGGAAGGGCTACAGTCATGCACATGCATAAAAAAACACTACTCGAAACACTACTCGTCGGAGGAGGTGGACGCGAATGCGCGATTGCCTGGAAGCTCCGTCAGTCACCGCGTCTTGGAAAACTCTACGTTGCGCCAGGTAATGCCGGTACAGCGCAGATCGCGGAAAATGTTCCGATTAGCGCCACGGATATTGAGGGACTTCTCAAGTTTGCGCTCAGGAAAGGGATTGACCTTACAATCGTCGGGCAAGATGATCCGCTGGCACTGGCTATCGTTGACGTTTTTCAGGCGAACCGTCTGAAAATCTTCGGCCCCACAAGGGATGCGGCACGGATCGAGTCGTCAAAAGCTTTTTCAAAGCGGTTCATGGCGAAGTATGGAATACCGACTTCAAGGTTTGAGGTGTTCACTAAACACGAAAGGGCGTTAGAACATGTACGCCGGCACTTCGGGTCAAGCAATCTCGGAAAAGTAATCAAAGCATCGGGGCTTGCTCTTGGCAAAGGAGTTTACCCGTGTGGAGATTTTGATGAAGCCGCTTCATCTCTTAGAAAGATTATGTTGTTGCGAACGCACGGCATTGCCGGCGATGAGGTTGTCATCGAAAACTTCGTGGACGGACCTGAGGTTTCTATGCACGCCATCTCGGATGGTAAGACGCACAAGCTGTTTCCCTCGGCGCGAGACCACAAGCGGTTACTGGACGGAGATAAAGGTCCAAACACAGGTGGGATGGGAACGATTGCTCCGGTTCCGAAATTTAGTCTATATTACACTGTCCACAAAGACGTGATTGCCCCAGCTCTTTTCGGTCTCAAGGAGGAGGGCGCGCCGTTTACAGGCGTTCTTTATCCTGGGCTCAAAATGCCTAAAGCCGGACTAACTGTTCTTGAGTTTAACGCCCGTTTTGGCGATCCGGAGGCGCAAGTTTACATGCGGCTTCTGGAAACTGATCTCTTGGATATTTTAGAGGCGTGCGTTGAGGGTCGGCTAAAGGAGTTGGACATCGAGTGGCATCGTGGCTACGCGGCTTGCGTCGTCATGGCATCGGAAGGTTATCCGGATCCAGACCACAAAAGAGGTTTGACTATCACAGGCATTGATAAAGCTGAATCTCTGCCAGGAGTTGTCGTCTTTCATGCGGGGACAAAGGAAGTGGACGGAAACCTTATCACATCCGGCGGTCGCGTGCTCGGTGTTTCCGCGATCGGCGATACGCTTCGGGAAGCTATTGACCGCGCTTACCAAGGGGTAGAGTGCATCCATTTCAAAGGGGCACATTATCGGAAAGACATAGGAGCAGCATCGTTTTAAGTCGTATCCAGTTGCTATCCTCACAAACCCGCCACACTTGGCGGGTTTTTTACAGCCGTAAACTTGCATCGTTGCACGATGTACGCTATTATGTACATATAAATTGAAGAGTGTCACCGCGGGACTTTATTTGTGTGCGCTTTTCGTTAAGCGATATCTACTATGAAAGCCAAAACAACCATTTCAATTTCCGAGGCGAGAAAAAAAATATTTGATATAGCCGAGGAAGTGCAAAAACCGAATAATTATTACACCTTCACAGAAAAAGGAAGGCCAAAAGCCGTGCTTATGTCCGCGAGCGACTTTGAGGATATTATGGAAGATATGGAAATACTAGGCGACCCTGAGTTTATGGATAAGATCAAGAAAGCGGAGGATGAGTTTAAGAGGGGAGAATATGTAACATTGGAAAAATTGAAAAAAGAGTTGAGATACGAGTCCGGAAAGGGTTATTCAGTGGTTGCGGAGAAAAGTGATAAAAAAAATAAGGAGACGAAGAACACCAGGCATAAGAAGAAGAAATAATATGCCATACAGTGTCTATATTGCTAATAGCGCAAAGAAGGAGTTGAAAAAAATTCCACAACCGTGGCAAGGTCGGATCATTGAGACACTGGGAATCATTGCCGAAAATCCGCTCGTCGGCAGTCCCATGGAAGGAAAGCTTAAAGGAAAAAGGAAAGTCAGAGTCTGGCCGTACCGGATTATCTACCAAATAGAAAAGAAAGAAAAAATCGTAAAAATCTTAGAAATAGGCCACCGCGGCGGAATGTCGTATAAATAATTGTTATAAAGCTTTTTACACAAAGATGAAATACGACAAATTTGAAAGAATAGTAGAGTTGACCGTAAATAAAAAGTTTTAATTCAGAGGCATGTTTGTTTTATCCAACGGTAATAGAATTGATGAGTGGGATTTGTTTCGAGCCATGATGAGCGATAAGGTGTCATCTTGTTTTTACATTGATCTAGAAAAAGGTGAAGTTTGTGAATTGGAAAAGAATGGATCTGAAGCCCCTACAAAATTAAAGATTATTCAGAAATCAGCAAGATATCTGCCGATACCGAGAGTAAGGTTGGATACGAAATATAAAGAACTGGATTCTTTCAATAAAACCATGTTTATGTACGAACACCCGGATGCGGGGAAAAAGCTGGAACGTGCCATAAAGAGACGTACTGATTTTGCGGAATGTTTGAAGATTGTAGAATTCGTGGATAAATACGAAATTGACGGATGGAACCAGTGGTCGATAGACGGTGGACCGGGTGATGAGATGCATGAGTGGGTAGAAGATTTGTCTCCGAGGATCTTTATGGAAGATGACTGGGACTTGGACGATGACTGTGAACTTTGCAAACTTATAAAAAATGGAGCTCATAGCGTGGGTGATTTTCATGAAGCTGCGGCAAAAGAGAAGCGAAAGAAAGCGGCAAAACTTGCCACTGACGACAAGTTGAAAAAATACCCTGAAAAAAATGATACGTCCACAGGTTGGAATAACAGTGATCGGAAATAATGCCAATTCGATCAACATCCTTACAAACTCCAGTTTGTAAGGATGTTGGTATGTGAGGAATTATGAAACAGTTACACACAATGAGAAAACTTCCGTGAGAGAAGTTACTTTATCCTATCCACATTGTCACTGCCTCTTATTAAAAAATCCTGGACGCGATGGAAAAATTTTTATAAAAAATCGAAAAGAAGCTCACCTTCGCGAAGTGTACAAAATCATGCACGCCTGGATAGCAAAACACACCTAAACCCGCCGGTGTTCCGGCCGAAGTGTAATCTACCGGTACGTTGCTTTTACAGGGCTAATATTAGGGCTGGAAAACACGCCAGGCGAGTGGCGGGTTTATGAATTTCACCATCCCTATATTATTATTACCTAAAAAGTCATGTATAATTATTTCATTATTTTTACTGCTAAAAGATAAAAATGAATTATCTTGAAAAAAATATTTCGGGTTTAACAGAAAAACCTAAAATAGATAAAACAACAAAGGATTGGGTTTCAGAATGGTTTACTTCACTCATACGAGCCAGAAAGACCCCCTTGATTCTGATAGGACTTTTTACTGGATCTTTTAGTTTGTATTTTTTAGAGCCGTTTGGGATAACGGTATCTCCAATTTTACTTGTTATTCAACCGATGTTTGCTGTTTTACTGTTTCCAATTGTAGCTGTTATAATTTTTCTTTTTGCGGTTCGTACGATCGCTCTAATCTCTCATTTTATATTTCCGGATATAGTGGCAATGAGTATTGAGACAACAGAACGCGGAATAACTGTCGTTTTAAAAAATGGAAAGAAGGATACATTTCCTATTAAAAACATTGAAAGTATTCTTTTGCTTTATAATTACAGAGGTGTTTATATCAATTCCTTAAATAAGAAAAGTTCCTACGCGCTACCAATCGAACCTATTAATATTGAAGAAAAGATTGATGTTTTGCCGTCACTGAAAAAAGAAATTTTCTTTCTGGACAGCAGGGAAGGGAGTATTCGTTCGGTACGCTATGTGAAAGCAAATTAATTATTCAGGTTAAATAAAAATATTCTCCGTCAGCTTGCTGCGGAGTTTCCGCTAAGGAAAGTTTGAAAACCTTGGTTTTCAAGATAATCCAGAGCAAAGCTCCTAGATACCCCGCCGATACGAACGGAGCGAGTGAGGGAACCCCTTGGGGCGGGGTAGTTGATTAAAAAATGTTTCGAGATATATAATAGTGATGAATGGCTGCTATTGCGATATACTATGAGGACGCTATAGATATCAGTAAATAACCAAAATATATGGAAGAAACAAAAAACGATTACGAATCAAAGAAGCGAGAGCGTGAATATGCGCGTGAAGAAGAGAGTAAGCGAGTCCGAATGGCGAAAGCCAAGAAATCGCTCCTACGCTACGCGCTCTGGCTTATCATTGTCGCCATCATTGGGTATGGAATATTTCTCCTCGCTCAAACCGCAGTTCCTGAGGGGGAAGATTTTAGTGTCGCGTATGATATTCAAGGACGAGATCATATCGCAGATGGCGAGAAGCGTTCTGTCTATAACTCAAACCCGCCTTCATCCGGCCCGCATTATGGCTCGACGGTTCGTGGGGGATTTTACGACGAACCATTACCAGATGAACAGGTAATTCACAATCTTGAACATGGCGACATATGGATAGCGTACCATCCTCACATAAGTGATAAGGCCAAAGAAAAGCTCAAATCATTTGCCGGAAGATATGTCGTTGTTTCTCCGCGATTGGAAAACGAAGGAGATATATCGCTTGTTGCATGGGGCAGAGTTGACACGTTTGATATTAATAACGAAATTGTAGATGAAGGGCGCATCCGAGATTTTATCAGAAGGTATGACAATCGCGGACCGGAAAAGGTACGCGGAAGATAAATATTCCCTGGGCAATAATGAATAAAAAAAACCCCGCTGGAGGCGGGGCAGTGATAGCCAAACAACAAAGCCCAATGATTTCAAAAAGCGGATTTGAGCTTGACAACGTGATCTAATTCAGTGATCCGATCCAGAAGGTGCTTGGTCAACTCCGGCAACTTGTCGTACAGTCGGAGGTGATTTCGCAGACAATATCCTCGGACCCCCGGCTCACTCGCGTCACGGTTAAAGAGTCGGTGTTTTTTATCAATTATGGCCCAAGAAATGAGGGGCATGATTGTTGAGTAGTCTGCTTCGAGACTCTCGGTTGTACCACCCAGGGCCTCAGCGCTGACCTTTCCCCACGTGTGGGCCTCGGCTGGCTTACAGCTTGTGAGACATCCGTAAGTAACGTTAGTGCTCACGATCTGGACATCAAAGCTGTAACCGTCGATGTCGTTAAGCAAAAGTATTTGAGATAGAAACGGCTCCGGCTGAAGTGAGAAGTTCTTCGGCACTCCTCCTCCGAGTATGAGGATCGCAAGCTTCTTTGCTGGCGATCTCGTCAATCCCCAGTAATGAATAGCGGCGCTTTCAAAAACTTCGCGCTCAATGTCTAGCTCAAAGTCGTGCCGAAGCACGCCATTTTCTCGCATAGCCCAAAGCTTTACGTGGTTTAAGTAGACAGAGCCGTCGCACGGCGCCCCGACGAATACCGGCACTCCATACTTGTAACATGTTGAGAGGAGGCCGGGCTTGATGCCGAGCCTACCTTCTTGCCGGTCATAATGTTGGCCCAACAGGTTGCGGAATTCGGTTCCGCTCATCTTGCGCTGGAACTCGGGTTTCTGCAAAAGATTAGATATGAATTTGTCCTGCTTGTAGAGAACGTTTTCGTCAAACCCGACATTGCCAATGCGAATGACTCCGGCTTTGCCGTACTCAAGGTCTCGGCCTTCAATGTCCACTTCACGCACGGGATTTTCTTCCTGAAGGCCGAAGTGCCCGTCATGATAACAAGCCGCATCTGTTGTTGTAATGTACGAGATGTAGCCCTCCTCTATCAGAGGGAGGAGCCAGGCCCGATGCTGATTGGAGGCGGTGATGGGCCCGGAAATGGCGACCACAAGAGGCACATTCTCGGTGATCACTCGGTCCAGAATGCAGAATATCTTTCTTACGAACGCGCCGCCGAATGCCGGCATGCAGTTCATGATTAACTCTTCCGGATTCTCTACTTCGGAGACCGGTCTCACATCCACGGCTTTGCCCACTAAACTTCCGGCGTCTTGACTGTTCACGTTGGTATTCATTTCGTATCCGGCCTTTCTTTGGTTGTTTTTTGGTTGATATTGTCAAATTTGAAGCAATACTACCTTAAACCGGCAGTATGTCAAAAATGGTCAATTGTTTTGTTTATAGCTGATTTGCCGAAAAAAAAGTAGGCCGAGGATGTTTAAGTTTGAAATAAAAATATACGTTTAAATTGTCTCCTGGTAAATACGCACGTTGTCAATGAAAAACGCTTGAGTTAAGCTATGTTATTTAACCAAAACTTCCAAACACCTCAACGGTAGCATCCGTTGAGGTGTTTGGTTAGAGTAATGTTTTTTAAGGTAATGGCGTCGGAGAGAACTAAGCATTAGTTATCTTTTCAGTAATATTGCTATTAATTGAGTTATGTGACATGATGTTGAACGGACACCAAAAACGAAAGGCGTCATAATGGTACAACAAACACTCACGTTCGGCGACATAAATGAGGGCGGTTTTTTCTGGGCTCGATATACTTCGGATGGTCCACCTGTAAGGTTCAGAAGATTATATTCTACTGGACTTGCATTCAATGCTATGAATGTGGACACCGGCGAAACCGTGGGTTTTGCCGATGAGTCTGCAGTATGGTCATCAGAGCCCGTGCTTACGAGACAAGATTCTTGTATCACTGACTAACCCATCTTGCCGTACTCAATCGCTCGCTTTTACAAAAGCGGGCTTTTCTTTTCCGTAATATGGTTTATTCTAAATGTAGTGTCTATATTAACAGAGCTTACGCGTTTATCGTTTATGTCATTTCCGTCATTTACCGCAGGTGATGGCAGATTGTGAAATCGTTTGAATTAGCAGAAACGCGAAAGGTATAATTATTTTAATACAATGGATATTTTAAATTTTGAGATTATTGATTCCGCATACGCTTGGCTTATCAGCCACGGTTTGAAAATTGTCGGTATTCTCGCGGCCGCGTATATTCTAAAAAAATTCGGTTTCGCGTTTATCGGCAGGTTAGTTAGAAAAATAGCGGGAAAAAGCGGCCTATTGCTTTCACTTGAGGCCGAAAAACAGAGAGAAGACACATTGATAAAAGTCTTTAACACTACGCTTGGGGTAGCGCTGTGGGTAGTCGCGGGGATGATGATATTGTCTGAACTTGGTATAAACATAGGTCCCTTACTTGCCGCCGCGGGCGTTGCGGGATTGGCATTCGGTTTCGGAGGACAATATCTCATCAGGGACGTTATTTCCGGACTTTTTATCATTTTTGAAAATCAATATCGCGTTGGAGACGTCTTGTGTGCCGCGGGAAAATGCGGATTAGTGGAAGATATCAATCTACGTCTCACCGTTCTTAGGGATTTGGACGGAACTGTTCACAATATTCCGAATGGGGAGATACATGTGGCATCAAACCTGACAAAAAACTATTCCAGAGTAAATTTGAATATAGGCGTGGCGTATGACTCAGATCTGGAAAAAGTGATAGAGGTTGTCAATAAGGTTGGGAAGGAGTTGGCGGAAGATCCTAAATGGAAAGAACATATATTGAAAGCCCCGGAGTTTTTGAGAGTTGATGATTTTGGGGACTCGGCCATCATTATTAAGATTTTGGGCGATACCAAGCCCATTCAGCAGTGGGGTGTCATGGGAGAATTGCGCAAAAGATTAAAAATCGCTTTTGACAAGGAGGGGATCGTTATCCCGTTTCCTCAAAGAGTTTTTCATCAGGCAAAGAACGGTTGATTGGGAAAAATTTTATTGAAAAAACACCAAGCCGATGCTCGGTGTTTTTTTGTCTTCACTCTTTCTTAATGTGAGCACGGTATTGTTATGAAAAGTGTGAGATTGATGATTATAAAAAAGATAAAGATTTATAAAAAATAATTATAGGTGCGTAAAAATGTATGAGGAAAAAAAATAAAAGAGACAATTTGAGTATCAATAAAAATTATTCAAGTAAAATTCACAAGTCAATAAGCGGTATTATTTATCCCGCGGCCAAAGAAAAAATCGTGGATTATGTGAGAAGTAAGTCGGCTGATTCGTGGGCACTCCTAATGAGCGAAAATCTGCCGAATAAAGTGTACAAAAATGAAGCAGAGGTTATAAATTATCTTAAGGCAAAAGGGTTTTCCAAGAATTATACCAAAGTTCCAGATCAGGTAAAAATATCCAATAAATTGAAGCAGTTTACCAGAAATCCGAGCATGATAATAGTTGTCGGCAGGCAGGAAGCAGTCATATACCATGCCTCAAACGGCAGTGTCTCGCTTAAGGACTCTTTTAAGTTCCCAACTCCGCGCTATTCAGATAATGAGGGACATTTCAAGACGAGAGTCGGTGGCGGTGTGGTAAGATCAGGGTCGGCTAGAGAGTTGAACGATGAAATAATGGTGGGTAATTTCACCCGCATGCTTAAAGCACGGCTGGAGAGTTTGAAAGTTGACGCGAATTTCAAAAAAGTATATTTCTTTTCACCAGATCACCTGAGAAGGCATTTTATGGAAACCATGCCGAAACCGCTTAAGGATAGAGTTGTAGATTGCATTTCGGGCAATTTTTTCAAATTTCATCCAATAGATTTGGTAAAGAAAATTATGGAGAATGCGGATGTGAAAATAGTCAAGCCGATTTCCAAAGAAGCTAGGAAAATAATGGAGACGTATTATTTGGCCTCTGCCACGATAAAAGCGTAGATACTGTTTTTTGAGTTTCGCTTCGAATTTCGTGGTTACTAGTACCGTTACAAGTTAATTTTCTCTGCATGCACCATGGATTTTCATAAATCTGCAAGCCATAAATTCACAACATGCTATAGTACATTTTAACTTGTAACGGCACTGGTGTATAATGGATGAACTCTATTCATCCAGATGATTGGCAACATAGAAAATATAAAAAAATACGTTCGTGCCGCTAACTATATTTCGGCTGTACAAATCTACCTTCAGGATAATTATCTCCTGAATAAACCCCTTGCGTCCTCTCACATTAAGCCCAGACTACTGGGTCATTGGGGCACTTGTCCGGGTATAAATTTTGTATACGCGCACCTTAACGCACTGTCAAAAAAACACAACGCAAGGATGATGTTCGTGCTGGGACCGGGGCACGGTTTCCCCGCTCTCCAAGCCAATCTTTTTTTGGAGGGAACATTATCAAAATATTATCCCGAAGCTACGCTTGATGAGAAAGGTATTGCATATCTGGCGCGTAATTTTAGCTGGCCTTATGGATTTCCGAGCCACGCGAGTCCGGGAGCCCCCGGAGTCATTTTGGAGGGCGGCGAGCTCGGGTATTCTCTTTCCACGGCTTACGGCGCGGCGCTCGACCGTCCGGAGCTGGTCGTCGCTTGTCTCATTGGCGACGGGGAGGCGGAGACGGGGCCTTTGGCCGCTTCATGGCACATAAATAAACTTATAAATCCCGCGGAAGACGGCGCGGTTTTGCCTATACTTCATTTAAATGGATATAAGATATCCGGCCCTACGATATTCGGCAGGATGTCAAACAAAAGCCTGATTTCTTTGTTTCAAGGATATGGTTACGATCCTATAATTGTGGAGGGGGAAGATGTTTACAAGCGAATGAATAAGGCGGTGGAGAAAAGTTACAAAGCAATAAGAGATATACAAGATAAGGCGAGAAGAGGACGGATCACGCTTCCCGCGGTGTTTCCCATGATAATCCTTAAGACTCCGAAAGGTTGGACCGGAATAAAAAAATTGCATGGCAATAAAATAGAGGGTAATTTCTTATCTCATCAAGTTGTTGCTCCCAACGCGAAGTCAGATCCAGAGGAACTTAGGGAAGTTGAATCATGGCTGAGGTCATATGGATTTTCTGAGCTGTTTGATAATAAAGGTGGTTTTGAGGAGAGTATAAAGAGTTGTCTGCCTTCCGCCGAATATAGGATTGGTGACTCGTGTTACAGTATGGGGGGTCCTAAAGCGTACCAACCGCTTAAATTACCTGAGGTCAATATTTATGCTGAGGATGTTGATTTTCCCGGCGTTATTGGTTCAAGCAGCATGAGAAGGGCCGGGGCTTATCTTAAAGACGTTTTTGAGTTAAACAAACCGAATAGAAATTTTAGAATGATGTCTCCGGACGAAACTTATTCCAATAAATTGGATGAGGTTTTTAAGGCAACCGCCAGAGCTTTCTCCATGCCTATCGTGAAAGAGGATAGAGATTTAAGCGTAAACGGAAGAGTTATGGAAATGCTTTCCGAGCATAATCTTCAGGGAATAATGCAGGGCTATGTTCTTACCGGACGCCATGCGGTTTTCGCTTCATATGAGGCCTTCATTCAGATCGTAGCGAGTATGGCCGATCAATATGCCAAGTTTTTGAAACAGTCCCATGAGGTTAAGTGGAGAGGAGATATACCCTCGTTGAACTATATTTTAACATCCTCCGGCTGGAGACAGGAACATAACGGTTTTTCCCATCAGAATCCGGGGTTCGTGGACGATATGCTCCAGAAACAGGGATGTTTAGTAAATGTCTATTTTCCCGCTTGCGGCAACAGCGCGCTCTTGACGCTTGAAAAATGTTTGTCTTCAAAAAATTCAATAAATATAATAGTGGCGGGTAAAACACTGGAGCCGAGGTGGCTTAATATGGAGCTTGCCGCCAAAGAATTGAAAATTGGACTTATGGTTTGGGATTTCGCGAGCGAAAAAGACCCCGACATTGTTTTATGCGGCGTCGGTGATTATCTTACAAAAGAATGTTTGGCCGCGATTGATATCGTGAAGTCGGAAACCCCCGAGGTTAAAGCAAGATTTGTCAATATTTTGTCTCTTTCCGCGCTAGGCTTCGGCCATGATTCCTGCAGAGTTCCTCTCCCTGATTTTGAAAACTATTTCACTAATGACAAGCCGGTTATTTTCAACTTTCACGGCTATCCGCAGACGCTGAAGCAGATTTTATTTGACTACGAAGGGGATCAGAATCGTTTCTCTGTGCACGGTTATGAGGAAAATGGATCTACCACGACGCCGTTTGACATGCATATCAGGAATGGCACAAGCAGATATGACTTGGCTATAGAGGTTTTTGAAACTATGGTGGAAAAAAAAGTTTTAGACAGAGAGAGAGCCAATAAAGCTATTAACGTATACAAGAATAAAATTTCCGAACATGGCGCGTACATCAGACAATATGGGGTTGATCCGGCGGAAATTCAACAATGGCAATGGAAAAGAAAAAATTTTTAATTGTAAATATCGGCAGTGCCTCCAAAAAATACGCTTTTTACGAAGACGGCAGGAGAATGCTGTTTGCTCATTTTGAACATGAGGGAGAAAAAATTTTATTGGAACTGCAAAGTGACAAAGGAAAAGAGCAAAGGACGCTTAACAATGTCGGGTTTGATAACGTCCTGTCTTTATTTTTACATGAAATTAAGATGCGGGGGCACGTCAAGGAGGCTCTAGACATAGACGCTTTTGGCGTCCGGGTGGTTGCGCCGGGAACTTTCTTTTCCAAAAGCGTGAAAATTGACTCAGATTATATCCATAAGCTGAATAAAGCCGCGAAGCTCGTCCCATTGCATTTGAGCCCTCTACTCAAAGAGCTTGAAATGTTAAGACGGGATTATCCGACGGTTCCTATCGTGGCGGTATCTGACAGCGAGTTTCATCAGGATATGAATGAGGTCGCCCAAGTATATGCCATAAACGCCGAAGAAACGAATAATTTGGATTTGCGCAGATTCGGCTTTCATGGCTTGTCTGTATCTTCCGCTGTTTCAATAACGTCAGAACTCAACGGCTCCGCTTTGGACAAGGTGGTGGTTTGTCATCTGGGAGGCGGCTCAAGTGTCACAGCTGTAAGAAAATCACGGAGTGTAGATACATCCATGGGATATACTCCTCTTGAAGGAGTACCGATGGCTACACGAGTCGGTAACATAGATGCTGGCGCGGTACTTGTTCTCGCTCGTGAAATGGGTATTGATGAATGCGAAGCATATCTCAACAGTAAATGCGGTCTTCTCGGCGTAAGCGGCACGAGCCCCGATATACGGGATCTTATCCGTCTTCAAGGCGAAGGTGACAAACAAGCGGAAAAAGCGCTTGATATTTTTGTTTATTCAATACGCAAGTATGTTGGCGCTTACGCCGCGGTTTTGGGAGGGTTGGACGCCATAATATTTTCAGGCACAGTGGGAGAGCGATCAGATATAATAAGGGAACGAATCGCCTCGGATTTCCAGTGGTTGGGAGCCGAGCTTGATAAAGAAAAGAATGTCAAACAGTCGGATTACAGCCGGTTTATAAATACATCTCGCAGTAAAGTAAAGATCGCTGTTGTCTATTCGGATGAAATGGATGAGATTGCCAAAAAGTGCGAACGTTTGTTTTAGAGCCCGTCCACTATCTAATGGCTAGTGCCGTTACAAGTTGAAATGTACTATAGCATGTTGTGAATTTATGGCTTGCAGATTGATGAAAACCCATGGTATATGTAGATGAAATAGCTGTACCGAGAACCGTGAATTATATATAATGTATTTATTAACGATAGGACTTACGAATTTTGATGCAGTTCGAGGCGCAAGCGAGGATTGCGACCAGAATGTATGCTCATACATTGCGGGAGCAAACGGAGCTTGCAACGAAGAAATGCGCCGACTGCGTAAGTCATAAAGGATGGCAATTAGTAATTATAAGAATAAGCCACTCACAATATGATAAATGAAGAATTTGCAACCGTAGAACAGCCAAAAGCAAGCGAATTAATTTTGGAAAAAATATCCCTGGTGTTTTTTTTAGGAACTGTTTTTTTTCTACCGATTTTTTTCATTCCGGGTATGTCTCTAGTCTATGGCAAGAGCGTTATATTGACGGCTTTGGTGTTACTTGGTTTTATATTTCTCATTTTGGCTATATTAAAAAGCGGCACTATTTCTTATCCGAAGCATTTGATCTCTTTGTCTGTCGTGATATTGCCATTGGTATTTATCGTAAGCTCTCTTTTTTCAGGATCGGTAACTAACTCTATAATCGGAAGAGGAGCCGAGATAGGGACTTTCACTTCCATATTGATTATGACTATAGTGCTTGTCATAGCTTCTTATCTGCTCAAAGGTAAAAAAAGATTATTTTGGTTTTATTTATCCTTATTCGCGTCATTTTTCGTCCTTGCTCTGTTTCATATATTACGCTTGATAATCGGTCCGGAGTTTCTTTCGTTTGGAATTTTTAACAGCGCCACAGCTAATCTGGTGGGCAAATGGAACGAACTTGGCATATTTTTCGGATTAATCGCCATTGTTTCCTTGTTAACTATTGAAGCATTCAAGCAGAACAGAATATTCAAATGGCTCGGCATTGTTATGCTGGCCGTGTCTTTGATGTTTTTGACAGTTGTAAACTTTTACTCCGTTTGGATTATTGTGGGGTTATTCTCTTTACTTTTAAGCATTTATATCTTTGCGTTTAGAAAAAGCCCTTTTGGAGACCCTGTCACGGAAGTAAATACGACTGGAGAGCCGGCCTTACCTGCTAGAATTATTCCTGTTTTTTCAATCGCTGTACTAATAATTTCGCTGATTTTCATATTTGCCGGCGCGAAGATCAACGACTCCATCGCTCGGAAATTCAACATATCGCAAATTGAGGTGCGTCCTTCATGGACGAGTACTTTTGAAATTGCCAACCATACCGTTAAATCAGACCCTGTATTCGGTGTGGGTCCCAACGGATATGTTAAACAATGGCTTGCACATAAGCCGGAGGGGGTCAACAATACTATTTTTTGGAATACGGATTTTAATTTCGGCTACGGTCTTATTCCCACATTTATCATCAATACGGGTCTTGTCGGAGCTATTGCGTGGATTTTCTTTATTGCCACATTTCTTTGGCTAGGATTCAAATCAATTTTTAACCTTTCTTCCAAAGATAAACTGTTGAGATACATGATTTTAACTTCTTTTTTCTCCGCCTTGTATCTGTGGGTTTATTTTGTCATATATGTTCCTTCAACGGTATTGTATTCTCTGGCTTTCATTTTTACGGGAGTGTTTATAGCTTCTCTTTTGGAGGCCGGTTTGATTGAACGAAAAAATATAGTGTACAGCGCGGACCCCAAGAGAAGTTTCGTAACCGTTTTACTTCTTGTTGTGCTTATTACCGGATGTGTGACGTTGGGATATATTTCGGGGAAAAGAATTATCAGCGCCTATTATGTGGAAAAAGGAATAAGGTCTGTCACTGATAACAATGACGCGGTTGTCGCTCTGAGTTATATTTTAAGGGCGCTAAAAATTCATGAAAGCGACGAATACTATCGCGTTTTGACTCAGTTATATATCTACAACATGAATGCCGCGATCAACAATCCCGAATCCACTCCTGAAGCTTCACGCGCGCGGTTTGAAGCGCTTCTTCCCAATACGATAGAAAGCGCGAAAATGGCGGTTTCCATGGGTAAAAAAAATTATCAAAACCATTTGGCTTTGGGATCTATCTACGGTTCCCTTCTTTCACTGGGGTATAAGGATGCTTATCCGCATGCCCAGTCCGCTTATTTTGAAGCTCAAAAATTAAACCCGCATAGTCCGGCAATAGTGCTTCAGTTGGCCAGATTGGAAGCGGCTAACGAAAACATTCCTAAAGCAAGGGAGTATATCAATCAATCACTTGCGTTAAAAAATAATTATACAGAGGCGATATACTTGCTTTCACAGATTGAAATAAGCCAGGAGAATATAAAGGGCGCCATCCAAGCGGTGGAAGCGGTGGCTTTTTACAACCCTACTGATCCGGTTGTCTATTTCCAAATCGGCTTTTTGAAATATGCCGATAAAGACTATGAAGGATCAAAGGAGGCAATGCAGAGAGCTGTCGCGATAAATGAACAGTATTCCAACGCTCGCTATTTCCTCGGCTTAAGCTATTACAACCTCGGAGACAATGCCGCCGCCATAAATGAGTTTGAAGAAATTGAGAAATATAACCAGGATAATGAAGAGGTCGCTCTCATTCTTTCCAATTTGCGATCGGGTAATCCGCCTTTTGAAAACGCGAAGCCGCCTGTGGATGATAAGCCGGAGGAAAGGGATGAGCTTCCGGTAAAAGACAATTAAATATTATCGGTATGACCGTATAACACCTTGTATTACGAAACTCGTCGAAGGCAGGGCTTTTGCGGAACATTGCGCAAGCCGACGGGCTCTGCATAGGGATTTTTTACCAAAAAAATACCCGTGTTCCGCAAAAGCCCTGCTGAGAAAAGAGTTTCGTAATTCACGATATAACAATGGTTGGACGGATACTAAAACTCCTAAATCGGGAAATTCATGGGTTGCATGAAGCGGCTTTTCTTCTGGCTTTTTTCGCCTTTTCTTCACAGCTCTTGGCTTTGGTCAGGGATCGGCTTTTGGCTCATGAGTTTGGCGCGGGAGTGAGCTTGGATATATATTACGCGGCATTCCGTATTCCTGATTTCATCTTTATAACTATTGGTTCGCTTGTTTCCGTAAGTGTTCTTGTACCTTTTCTTATTGAGAAAATAGACAAGACGGATGATAAAGGCGCAAGATTCACCAATAGCATATTTACCGTTTTTTTCGGGTTTATTGTTTTGTCCAGTGTTTTGGCGTTTCTTCTCATGCCTTATCTCGTTAAGTTGGTTTTTCCGGGTATTACTCGGCCTGAACTTGTGGCCGAGCTTGTGTCTTTAAGCAGAATTTTACTTTTATCGCCCATATTTTTGGGGCTGTCCAATTTTTTCGCCAGCATCATTCAAGTGTACAAAAGATTTTTGGTCTATGCCGTAAGCCCGCTCCTTTATAATCTCGGAATTATAGCGGGTATTGTCTTTTTTGCTCCCACTTACGGCATTCGCGGGGTGGTATTCGGCGTGATTCTCGGCGCGGCGTTGCACTTTGCTCTTCAGTTTGCCGCTATTTTTAAAGACGGCATGTTCCCAAGATTTACTTTTTCAATAAATTACAGAGATATAAAGAGAGTCGTTTTGCTCTCATTTCCCAGAACTGTGGCGCTTTCTTCAACTCATTTGTCTTTGCTTTTTTTGTTCGGTTTTGCGTCGCTAATGAAGGATGGGTCCATTGCCATTTTCAATTTGGCCTTTAACCTCCAGTCTGTTCCTCTGGCTATCATTGGCGTGAGTTATTCAATGGCCGCTTTTCCTACCCTAAGCCGGCTTTTCGGAAGCGGAGAAATAGACAAATTCATGAGCCATATAATTTCCGCTGTTCGGCATATAATTTTTTGGTCTTTGCCCGTTACCGCTCTTTTTATAACGTTGCGCGCTCAAATTGTCCGCACGATATTAGGTTCTGGCGAATTTGGCTGGTCTGATACAAAATTGACAGCTGCCGCTTTCGCGTTATTCGCTTTGTCCGCCATTGCTCAGAGTGTGTCGTTAATTTTGGTCAGAGGATATTATTCCGCTTCGAAGACTGTCAGGCCTCTATTTATTAATCTTGTTTCCTCAGCAATTACGGTAGGGGTCACTATATTTTTGATCAAAGCCCATGCGGCTTCGGGCGCTTTTCAGGAGACGTTTGATGCCGTTATGAGGGTGGGTGGGTTGCAAGGAAGTATTGTGCTTATGCTACCTTTGGGTTTTGCCGTCGGCACCATCATCAATGCTGTCATCTTATGGATATATTTTGAGACAGATTTCCGGTCCATGAGATACGCGGTTAGCAAGACTTTTTTTGACAGTTTGTCGGCATCCGTAGCGATCGGCGGAATATCCTACCTATCTTTGAAGGTTTTTGACAATCTATTTAACGTCAATACTTTGTTGGGAATTTTTGCTCAGGGATTTATGGCGGGCATGATGGGCATAGCGTCGGGTATTATTGTTCTTAAAATGCTGAAAAATCAGGAAATTATGGATATTTGGAAGACTGTGCGCAAGCGCGTCTGGAAAAGTGAAATCATTCAGCCAGAAACGCAAGTTTAGATCCTTTTTAGCAAAGTGTAAAAGACTAAGATTTGCAACTGCTCACAATTCTGCATGGTGTCATTCCGTCCGTGCCGTGCCCGCTGTATCCTAAGTGAAGTTTGATAGGTAGGAAATCCAAGCTGTAACATTCGACCTCTCTTCCTTTACCGCGAGCGTGATCATTTCTTCTATTGGGATAACAAGAATAGTTAATATTAATATAGCCACAACCGTTGATATTGTGGACAAATAATTTTTAGAACAGTAGCTGACTCTGATATTTTAATTATTGAGATATATTGCTGGGGGCATCTATGTCACTAGCTGGATAATGCCATATATTAAAAAAAGGGCCCCAAATACAGCAAGACACATAAAAAAGATATTTAGAAATCTTGTGGACGCCTGGCCGAAGGTCTGCTATCATTCCATACACACCCTATGAATATACATGGGGCTAATTTTGTTTTTACATGAAAAAGGAGGAAAAAATTAAAAATAGCGGAGTCAAAAGTGGGGAAAAGATTATTGTGCGTGGCGCCAGGACCCATAATTTGAAAAATATTACAGTTGAGATGCCGAGAAATAAAATGATTGTTTTTACCGGTTTGTCCGGATCGGGAAAATCTTCCCTGGCTTTTGATACGATATTCGCGGAAGGACAGAGACGTTACGTGGAGTCGCTTTCAGCATATGCGAGGCAGTTTTTGAATACCATGCAAAAGCCGGACGTGGATGAGATAGAGGGTTTATCACCGGCAATTTCTATTGATCAGAAGTCAAGATCAAACAATCCTCGATCAACTGTGGCGACTATTACCGAAATATATGATTATCTGCGTATATTGTTCGCGCGCGTCGGACATCCTCATTGTTTGATATGCGGCAGGGAGATCAAGCGTTTATCTCACGAAGAAATCATGGATACCATTGTTCGTACAGTCCAGCATGTTACGCGAACTTTGCCGTCCGAAAAAGTAATGAGCGTTCCCGTTAAGTCGGAAAAAATCAGAATATATGCCCCTGTCGTGGTGGGACGAAAAGGGGAATATTATCAGCTTCTTTATGATCTTTTGGGCAAGGGTTACTCGGAGGTAAAGGTGGACGGGTCGAGAAAAAAACTGAGGGAGCAGATAATTTTATCAAAAAATAAAAAGCATGATATTGATGTACTGGTTGATGAGTTTTTTATAAGCGAGTTTGAGACAGCTTCCGATAAGCGGAAGAACTCTGAGGTTAAAGAGGATTGGCGTGAACGTTTGAGCGAGGCGATAGAGCGCGCCCTGGCGGAGACGGGCGGGTTGCTCAAACTGGAACTACCGGGTCATTCGGATGGTTCCGACGCGGGTAAGTATGATGAGCATTTAATATCGTCAAAATTCATGTGTCCTTATGACGGCTTTTCCTATCCCGAGATTGAACCTAGACTATTTTCATTCAATTCGCCATACGGCGCCTGCTCGGAATGCAACGGGCTAGGTACGCGTCATTTCTTTGGAAATGAGAAATGTCCTCGATGCCATGGGGCGCGGCTTAGAGATGAAGCTCTTGGTGTTGTTATACAAGGCAAAAACATCGTTGAAACCACCAATATGTCCATCGCTGATTGTCGCGATTTTTTCGGATCACTCAAGATATCGGAAAAAGAAAGAAATATATCAAAAGTGATAATAAAGGAAATTGAATCTCGTTTGACATTCATGATTAATGTGGGTATTGAATACTTATCGTTGGATCGTAGAGCGCACACATTGTCCGGAGGCGAGTCTCAGAGAATACGCTTGGCATCCCAGCTCGGCTCCGGACTTGTAGGCGCGCTTTATGTTTTGGATGAACCGACTATAGGATTACATCCAAAAGATAATGATCGGCTTATAAAGACCTTACTCCGACTCAGGGATTTGGGTAATACCATTATTGTTGTGGAACACGATGAAGACACTATTTTTTCTTCCGATTATTTGGTGGATATCGGGCCCGGAGCGGGAGTTCATGGCGGAAAGATAGTAGCGAGTGGATATTTGGAGGATTTGCTTGAGAATAATGGTTCGCGTAAAGAAAAAAATAAGTCATCCGAAAAGGAATCTTTGACTCTTAAATATTTGAGAGGGGAGGAAAGTGTCGGCGTTCCCACCTTGAGAAGAACGTCTGAGGCGGGCAAGATAATGATACGCAACGCAAACATATTTAACATAAAAAAAATGGACGTGGATATTCCTCTCGGCAAACTGGTAATCATTACCGGTGTTTCTGGCTCAGGCAAGTCGTCATTCATGTACGAGATAGTATATAAGAATCTTCAGGCGCGGCTACTCCGGAAATACAGATCCAATGAGATTTTCAATTGCTCCTCTTTTTCTGGTACGGAATATTTGGGAAGGGCAGTGCTCATTGATCAAGCTCCGATAGGCCGTACGCCGAGATCCAACCCGGCCACATACACAGGCGCGTTTGGCCATATAAGGGATCTTTTCGCGTCCAGTGAAGAAGCGAGAATTCGCGGATGGAGGGCCAATCGGTTTTCTTTTAACATCAAAGGCGGGAGATGTGAGGCGTGCCAGGGTAATGGCGAAATCGCTGTTGAAATGCATTTTCTCCCGACCGTTTACGTGCCGTGTGATATTTGCGGAGGAAAAAGATTTATGAAGGAAACTCTTGAAGTAAAATATAAGAAAAAAAATATTTATGACGTGCTCAAAATGACCGTTGAAGAAGCGTTAGATTTTTTTGAAGACATACCGGCTATATATGATCGGATGAAGACTCTCAATGATGTCGGCTTGGGATATCTGGAGCTCGGCCAGTCTGCCACTACGTTATCCGGAGGTGAGGCCCAAAGGGTGAAAATTTCTTCCGAGCTATACAGGCCCCATGTGGAGAAAACAATATATCTGTTGGATGAACCGTCAATAGGACTGCACTATGAAGATGTGAAAAAGCTCATAGAGATTTTACACAAGCTGGTGGACAGGGGAAATACCGTATTGGTCATAGAGCATAATATAGATATCGTCAAAAATGCCGACTACATTATTGATATTGGCCCTGACGGGGGAGAAAGCGGAGGGAAAATAGTGGCTAAGGGACTGCCGGAAGAGGTTGCTACAAAGACGAGTCATACGGCCGAATATCTGAGACGGGCACTGAAATGAAATAGTCAATAGTTGATAGAGAAGCAGAATTTAGCTAGAAAACAAAATACTTGCCGGACTCTCGCCTTCCTGTCTTCGCACAAGGCTACGACAAGGCACAGCGCGGAAATGACAGCCACCAGGGTGTGAGATGTTACTAGTCCATCTATTGACAAATCCAAATGCCCGTATAATATATATAAGGTTTTGATTTTGGTTCCCGTGTTTTGAGAGTTCACGGAAGCCAAACCGGCGGGGCGTTGGTACACGTTTCGCGATGAGTCATCCGACGTTCCTGCCGCGCTTTCCACGAAAATTCCCACCTTTTCGTGGTTTGGAGGCAACCCCTCCAAAAGCGGTGAAGCGCCTCCTCGGCTCTGTCTAGGTGACCATTCTGACAAGGCGCTTCACCGTCAATTTCCGAGGGGTCCAGTCCCCCCCCCTCGGCTTATGGCCTGTACTGAACATTCAGGCCAAGCGGTGGAGTATCCCACCAGTCCAAAATAAGCCCCCCTCCTTGGACGGGTACTCCACCGCAACAAATTTTGTTCTTTAAGTTGATTGAAGCGGATGCCATATTACATGGTCATCCGTTTTTTTATATCCAAGAATGTCAACACTAAGTGTTGACATTCTTGGATGTTTTGATGAGACGGAGGATATGAGTTAATATATGCTGACTATCATGAAAAATTTCAATAAAAAAGATCTTCCCGACGCGCCGGGAATTTACTTCTTCAAAAAAGGGGACGATGTTCTTTATATCGGCAGAGCAACTTCTCTAATGGACCGAGTTTCCAGTTATTTTTCAAACGATCTCGCTATTACTCGCGGGCCGATTGTGGCGCGTATGGTTGAAGAGGCCGACAGAGTCGAACATATTCAGACAGATTCTGTTCTGGAGGCCGTCATACTGGAATCAAATCTGATAAAAAAATATTATCCAAATGCGAATACAGCCGACAAAGACGATAAGAGCTTCTCGTATGTCGCGTTTACTGACGAGGATTTCCCTAGGATTCTTACCGTACGCGGCAAAGATCTTGAAAGCGGCAATCCCGGTTATAAAATCAAACACATTTTCGGACCTTATACGCAAGGCGCCGTGCTCAGAGAAGGCATGAGAATTATAAGAAAAATATTTACTTTCAGGGATAAATGCGTGCCGGTAAGCGAAAAGTCGGGAACGTATTCCAAGAGTAGCCGGCCTTGTTTCAACAGGCAGATCGGCCTGTGCCCTGGAGTTTGCACGGGAGAAATAAACAAGCGCGACTATGCTAAAATTATCAGAAATATTAGATTATTTTTTGAAGGCAAAAAAAACATATTGTTACGCTCACTTTGCCAAGATATGCGAAATTACGCAAAAAATCAGGAATTTGAAAAAGCGGAGAGTGTCAAAAGGACAATTTTTGCTCTGGAGCACGTTCAGGATATTTCTTTGATCAAGCATGATGACGATCTAGCTGGCGCCGGCCAGAGGCAAGAAAGAAAGGATACTCGGATATTTAGGATGGAAGGATATGACGTGGCTCACATGGCCGGACGCGACATGGGAGGGGTAATGGTAGTCATGGAGGATAAGCATGTAAAAAAATCGGATTACCGGCTGTTCAAGATACGCCGTCAAAAAGGCCCCGATGACACCGCGGCGCTAGAGGAGACGCTTCTGAGGCGATTCGGCCACAACGAATGGCCTTTCCCGGATGTTGTCGTGGTGGACGGAGGGGTGGCGCAAAGAAATACCGCTTTACGCGTTATAAAAAATAAAGGGATTAACGCCGAGGTGTTTTCCGTCGTCAAAAATGACAGGCATAAGCCGTTAAAAATACTTGGCAATGAAAATCTGGCTCGAAATTTTAAGAAAGAGATTTTAATAGTCAACAGTGAGGCGCATCGTTTTGCCATCAAATATCACCGAAAGATGAGAAAAATCATCAAGTAAAGAATGTCAACACTTAGTGTTGACATTCTTGGTAAGGTAGAAAATATATCATGCGGATTGTCAACTTTGCAAACAGGGGAATATGAATTATCATTGTTTTTGGCTGGGCGGAATGAAAAGGGGGAACCATTCTCTAAATCGCAGCATTCCGCTTGGCCGACCAAATATTTTTGGTTGGGGCAGGGGGCTTTTCTGAAATGCTCAGCATCTACTATCCAGGAAGTACCTTGCACCCAACCTTGTTCTTTCGTTACGCCAGATTCATGCAATCTGGCTTTTTTGTAAATGAAGAATGTCAACGCTAAGCGTTGACATTCTTGGGAGAAAATATGCCGATTACCGATTGTTTCTTGTTTAAAGAGTTTTGTCTACGATCTCCTTCCTCAGTTTGGAGATTACGTCTTCAATAGAAAGAGTTCCCAGCTTGCTTTCCCTGTGCTCCAGAGCGGCCGAGTTATTAGAAGCCTCTTTGTCTCCGATAACAATCCAGTAAGGAATTTTTTGCATCTTTATTTCTCTGACGCGTTTGCCAATACTGATATTCGGATCTGTCAATTCGGCTCTTATTCCCGCGCCGTTTAATTCCTCCAATGCCCTTCCGGCCGCTTCAGTATGCTTGTCACTTACAGCCAGGATGCTTATCTGTACAGGTGAAAGCCAAAGAGGAAACGCTCCCGCGAAATGTTCAATAATTATGGAAAGAAATCTTTCAATCGATCCCATTATCGCGGCGTGTATCATAACAATTCTTTCTTTGTCGCCTTTTTCGTTGATGCAGAATAGATCAAACCGCTCCGGTAAATTCATGTCTAGCTGGATAGTGGCTACCTGATGTTCTCTTCCCAATGCGTCCTTTCCCATGAAATCAATCTTAGGCCCGTAGAAAGCCGCTTCACCAGCGCATTCTGTATAATCGCTCTTTTTCTCTTTTACCAGCTCCCTAAGTTCGTTTTCGGATTTTATCCATGTCTCTTCGTCACCGAGATATTTGTCCATATTGTCCGGATCATGAAGAGAAATTCTGACAGATAATTCAAAGCCGAACGCGCCATAGAATTTTGCTATGATATCCCAAATCTTAGACATCTCATTCTTGACGTCATTACTCCTGCAAAAGACATGCGCGTCATCCTGAGTGATAGCTCTGACTCTGGACAGCCCCGCGAGTTCTCCAGACTGCTCATCTCGGTACACTTTTGTCGTTTCGGCATAACGCTGGGGCAGGTCGCGATAACTCCAAGGTTTGCGGGCGAAAATCTGCGTATGATGCGGGCAACTCATGGGCTTCATCACAAACTCATGTTTTTCTCTGGTTTTTATTTTAAAAAGCTCCTCTTGAAATTTATCCCAATGTCCGCTTTTTTCATACAGATCTTTTTTTGTTATATGAGGAATGTCCACTTTCACATACCCGTGTTTTTGTCTAAGCTGCCAGACATAGCTGTCTAAAAGGTCGCGCATCAACGTGCCTTTGGGGGTCCAAAGAGGTAGCCCTCCACCGATTAAATCGGAAAACGTAAATAGATCAAGCTCTTTGCCCAGCTTTTTATGATCTCTTTTTTTTGCCTCCTCCCTTTGCTCGGAATATTCGTCAAGTTCGTCTTTGGTACTGAAAGCAAGACCGTAAATTCTCAAGAGCATTTTATTTTTTTCATCGCCTTTCCAATATGCTCCCGCGACTTTGTCTAGCCGCCACGAGTTCCGCGGAATGTGAGCGGAGGGGTTATCTACATGGCCTCCTCGGCACAGATCAGTAAAATTTCCTGATGTATATATCGTGATAACTTCGTTTTTTGCCGATATTTCGCGAATGAGCTCCAGTTTGTAAGGATTGCCTTTAAAAATTTGTTGTGCTTCGTCAGGTGTGACAGTTTTATCCTCAAACAATTGCCATGATTTTACTATTTCTTTCATCTTGTCTTCTATCCTCGCGAGATCTTTGTCGGATATTGCCGAGGCGCAATCAAAATCATAATAAAATCCGTTGTCTATAGCGGGGCCGATTGTGGGTTTGGCTTCAGGATACAGCTCCAATACGGCGGCGGCCAGAAGGTGAGCCAGAGAATGCCTGATTTTTGATATGTGATCGTCGTTGCCACTCATGAGCAGATGATAGCAGAAAGACGTTAAGTTTAGAAGGGAATAATAAAAAAACCAAACAGATGCGGTGCTGTTTGGTATTGTGTGTGAATTTTACGCTTTTTGGCGGAGGGATTTGCTCTCCCAACTATCGGAGCACCCTTTTACATGCAAATATGCCGCTATGAGCTTGGCGACCTCATGCTTCGTGCTTATCACACAGCCAGCATTTGAAAGGGCGTGTTGATGATGGTGGTTGTTGCTCACCGCGTATACCGTGTAGTCTTCCTGCAGAAGCTTGCAGGCGAGCGGCAACGTATCAGGAGTCGAGCTGGCTTTGCGTTCAGGTGTTAAGTTGCCGTCAAGCACCACGATCTTTATTGTTTCGTCCCATGCCAAAATTTGCTCCGCTTTAACCGTGTTTTGCGCGGGTATAAGACGCAAATCGTAAGTTTCAAAGAGCTCAGACATAATGTGGCGCATGCGATCGTCATCTTCCACTACAAGTACATTTGTCATTTTTTGCCGTAGAGTTGAATTTTTGTGCTGTTCAATATCATTTAAGCATGATGAGGTAAAAAAGTCAACTCAGGGCCCTGGCCCTGTAACTGTTCACAACTCTGAGGGGTGTCATTCCCGCGAAGGCGGGAATCTAGCAAGCATTTGAATCTGGATTCCCGCCTTTGCGGGAATGACAGAAGAAAAAAGTGTTACAGTTGGCGGATTACTCGGCTCTGTGAGCAGATACGGGCCCTTATCTTCAATGTTGAATGAAATAGCTACAATCCTTTCACTTTATCCACGAGGATGCTGGGAGTATCATTACGCAAAGAGAATTTCCCCTTGATGGCGATACAGGATTCGGGAGTCAGCAGGGTTTTGTATTCCGTAAGCACTCTGGGGAATACGACCGTTTCTATTGATCCGGTATAGTCCGCTATTCTCATAAACATCATTTGCTCGCCTTTTTTAGTCAGTAAGGGTTTTACTTCTTCCACAATTCCGGCTATCACCGTCGTCATCCCTTCCTTCAGTTCTTCTTTGATCTTTTTTATACTATTCCCTTGCCGCGTCAATTGATCTTTTACGCGGTCCAAAGGATGTCCGGAGATATATAGCCCGAGAAGCTCTTTTTCCCACGCAAGCATATCATTCATGGTTGCTTTTTCCGCCGGCGCCATTTTTATCCCCGTGTTTTCTTCGGAAAGCCCGCCGAACAATGAATCATGATTGCTGTTTTTAGACTGTTCTTTATTATAAGCGAGAAGATCCTCTATATTGGCGAGCATGGTACCTCTTTCACCGAAGGAATCCAACGCACCGCATTTGACCAGAGCTTCCAGGGATTTTTTGTTCAGATTTCTATCTTTAACTCTATCCAGAAAATCCGATAATGATTTGTATTTTCCGTTTTTTTCACGCTCATCAATTATGATTTGCGCTATTCCGACCCCAAAGTTTTTTATAGTTGTCAGCCCAAAACGAATTTTTTCTTCATCGTCGGGTTTGCCGGAGCCGACGACCGCAAAGTCGGCAAAGCTCTCATTGATATCCGGGGGTAAAACCGGAATATTCATTCGCTTGCACTCCGAGATTATTTCTCCGATTTTTTCCACATCTCCGGAGTCCGCCGTGAGCACGGATGACATATACACGGCGGGGAAATTGGCTTTCATGTAAGCGGTCTGGTACGCCACGCGGCCGTAGCTAGCGGCATGGGCTTTATTGAATCCATACGCGGCAAAAGGCTCTATGAGCTTCCATAGGGCGCCGGCTTTCTTGCCATTCATGCCATTTTTCTCTAGGCCTTGAATAAGTTTTTCTTTTTGAGCTTCCATTTCTTCGGGGATTTTTTTGCCCATGGCTTTACGAAGTTTATCTGCCTCAAGCCATGTATATCCGGCAAGATTTATGGCGATGAGGAGAACGTCGTCCTGGTATGTTATAACCCCGTATGACTGATCCAAAATATTTTTCATTCTTGGATCCAGGTAAGATACCAGATGCTGGTTATGTTTTCGCTCTATGTACTGTGGAATGGATTCCATGGGGCCAGGGCGATAAAGGGCGACCATGGCGTTGATATCAAAAATACTTGTCGGCTTCAGCTGTTTCAGGTAGGCGGTCATGCCGGAGCCGTTCATCTGGAAGAGTCCGGCTGTTTCGCCTCGGGACAAAAGATCAAAAGTCTTGACATCATCCACCGGGATTTTTTCTATATCTATGTTTGCGCCGTAGCGCTTGTTGGCATGATCTACCGACTCTGCCAAAATTGAAAGATTCTTGATTCCCAGGAAATCAAATTTCAAAAGTCCGGCATTGTTCTCGTCAATTGAATACATGTCATACTGAGTGATGATTTTATTTTCTCCTTTGGTGTCGTATTGCAAAGGGACAATATCGGTTAGCGGGACAGGAGATATAACCACGCCTGCCGCGTGCACGCTGATATGCCGGGCGCACCCCTCAATTTTTTTTGCGATGTCCATTATTTCTTTTGAGGTCTGATCTTCTTTATATTTTTTCGCAAGTTCAGGGACAATTTCAAGAGCGCGGTCTATGGTCATGGGAAACCCCTGCGATCCCATCGGTATCATTTTTGCAAGTTCATCGCCTACGCCGTAGGGATGTCCGAGCGCTCTGGTGACGTCGCGGACAGAGCCGCGCGCCATCATTGTTCCGAAAGTTCCTATTTGCGCTACTTTGTCCACACCATATTTATTTTTCGTGTATTCTATAACTTCATCCCGTCTGTCGTCAGCATAATCCATGTCTATATCGGGAGCGGACGGTCTTTCAGGATTGAGAAATCGTTCAAACGGAATTTTGTATTCAAGGGGGTTTACATTGGTAATGCCTGCAAGGTAGGTGACGAGCGAACCGGCAACCGATCCTCGTATAGTCGTCAATATTTTGCGTTCATGAGCGAAGCGAAGCAGGTCTCCTACGACCAAAAAATACGGCGCGTATCCTTTCTGGAAAATAATCCCCAGCTCGTATTCTAGCCGTTTTTTGACTTCTTCCGTCGGCTTGACTCCGCGTCTATCCATTCCCGACTCCACTATTCTCCTGAGTTCTTCATCATATGATAATCCGCTTTCAACCTTGTATTCCGGAAAAAGCCACTTGCCGAGTTCCAGCGAAAGATTGCATTTATCGGCGATCTTTCCCGCGTTTTCATACGCGCCGTTGAAATCTCTCAACACCTCTTTCATTTTTGCGCTAAGTTGAAAAGAGTAATCGTTCTCACTTCGGCCAAAGGCCCTTCTTTCGCTGAAATCGCCGGAGGTTTGGACGGAAAGCAATGTGTCTCGGGCTTTTTTGTCTTCAGGGTCTATGTAGTAAATATCGTGCGCGCCAACGAGCTCTGCTCCCGTTTGCTCTGAAAGTTTTTTAATATCCGGCAAAATTTTTTCGTGCTCTTCATCTTGAGGATGGCGAGTCACTTCCAAATAAAAATTATCACGGCCGAAAATTTCGCCGTAAGCGCGTGTTTTGCTCTTGGCGCCGTCAAAATCACCAACTCTAAGCATGTTTGATATTTCTCCGTTTCCGGCCGGAGAAATACATATCAGATGACTTCCGTATTTACGAAGGAGTTCGTCATCGATTCTCGGCTTGTAATAGAACCCCTCAAGGTTGGAGTACGTAACGAGCTTGATTAGGTTTCTGTAGCCGTCATTGTCTTTTGCCAACAATATCAATCTCGTTCGTTTGTTGTCTATACCGGCTTGCTTGTCAAATCTCGTACGCAGGGCTTTGTAAGCGTCTATGCCGAGTATGGGCTTCACGCCCTGCTGTTCACATTCTTTGTAAAATTCAATCGCCCCATATAGATTGCCGTTATCGGTCAGGGCGAGTGCTTCCATGCCGTCTTTTTTCGCTGATTTTACCAGCTCCGGCAGTCGTGGCAGGGCGTTTAAAAGGGAATAGTGGGAGTGGGTATGAAGATGAGTAAATTTCGGCATAATTGTTTAAAGTATAGCGAATTTGAGCCAGACCACAAACAACAATATTTCCACTGAATTTCTCTTGATGTGGTGGGAGTGTATGGTATAGTATGAATTAGGACTTACGCAGTCGGCGCATTTCTTCGTTGCAAACTCCGTTTGCTCCCGCAATGTATAAGTATACATTTTGGTCGCAATCCTCGCTTGCGCCTCGAACTGCATCCAACTGCGTAAGTCCTATGAATATCAATGTAGATACCGCTTAACGAATAGTGCACGCGAATAAAATTTATAAGCTTTCTAAAATTTATGGATAACGTTGAATTTGAAGGTGATAGGACTTATGTTTCTCCTGTGGTTGCAAGCGGGGAAAAGAAGGGTTCTTTCTTGACTAAACTTGCCATGAAGATGGGAGCCAAATCCTATGCTCAGGCGCAAATATATTTGCTCGGCGTGGCGATCGTTGTGGTTATTATTACAATTATAGTCATTTCAACCCAGTTTGGTGGAGGAGGCGGAGGAGATTTGCCTTCGGGTATTATAGATCCCGCGGAATTTCCTATATAATATTAGAACTTACGCAATCGGCATGGCTGGAGGATTTCCTCTTCCCCTCTTTAGAAGAGGGGAAGAGCCGAGGTTTCCGAGGTGATGGGGTGCCCCCAACAATTTTCACTTTAAAAAAGGAGAATCCCAACCCGTTGCGCACGTTCTAAGTATATAATTTATTGAAACTAATGTTTGGAAATAAAAATATTTCAAAAAAAAGAGGATTTACCCCGTTAGAAAATCATAAAACAAAAGCCAGTTCCTTTTTTAGTTTTTTGCAATGTAAATCTTTGTCAGCTGGTAGCTGTGACCGCCGTAATTTTCTAACGGGGTTTACCCTAATTGAACTACTTGTTGTAATCTCCATCATCGGGCTTTTGTCCTCCGTGGTTTTCGCCAGTTTGAATAATGCGAGGCAAAAATCTCGTTTTGCAAAAAAACAGGTAGAGTTGCAGCAGCTATTGAACGCTGTTCAATCGTACAATCTTGATACAGGTAGTATGCCTGAGAACGTTAATGGTACCTCATGGTGCGTTGTAGGGACGATATATGCCGGTAAGGTTTGTTTGAATGAATTGGTGCCAAAATATTTTTCAAGTTTACCCCAGTCTCCAGATACTGGCACATATTATTATTATAATGCTAGTTATTATGGTTTGGTCTCTTCTCGCATGATTCCTGCTACTTACGGTCCAGGATATAGAGGGTGGCATTGTTCGGACGCAACAGGAGGAGCGGCTGACAAGATTTATTGTTTGGAATTTCTTAAATAAAGCGTTTTAAAGTATTTTATGATCATCACCAAAAAAGGATTCACATTAATAGAGCTTCTAGTCGTGATCTCCATCATCGGGCTTTTGTCCTCCGTGGTTTTAGCCAGTTTGAATAATGCGAGGTCTAAGGCGAGGAATGTTAAAAGGATTAGTGATATTAAACAATACTCGCTTGCCATGGAGTTGTATTATGATTCGGCGGGTAAATATCCTTATCCAAATACCACTGGATGGGTTTGCTTGGGAGATTATAGTGATGATAAATGCTGGTCGGGTACTTATTTTGAAAACGAAGCGTTAAAGACTGCGCTTTCAACTTATTTGCCGGGTTTGCCCGCGGGCGACAAAGTTTCTTCGTGGGTAGGTTATATATATAGGTGTTACTTGGGTAGCTCCAATTGTACTAATGTTGATATAAGATGGTTTTTGGAGGGAGATGGGGTTTCTTGTGGACGTGGGACAGAAATTTCTGGAAGCTATACCAATGCAACATATTGTCGACTAATATGGCCCTGACTAACATTATCAATTAAGGCTGTTCTATAAGTTGAAAACACAAGGCAAAATGATCATCGGTATAGATGAGGTGGGGAGAGGTCCCATCGCGGGGCCTGTCGCGGTATGCGCTTTTTTACTTAAAGACAAAAAGATACTGAGATACTTCAAGCTTCCCTTGGATTCCAAACAATTATCGGCGGAGAAAAGGGAAGAGATTTTTGAAATTATAAATAAATTCCGTTTGGAAAACCGATGCGAACACTCAGTGAGTTTCGTGTCTCCAGCCGTTTTGGACAAAATAGGCATCACAAAATCTATTAAGCTCGCTATAGCCAGGAGCTTGGCAAGGATGGAGGTGAAAAGTAACGAGTGTCAAATTTATCTGGATGGTCTTCTGGAAGCGCCTTTTAAGTTTACCAATCAAAAGACCGTTATAGGCGGGGATAGGACGATAAAAGTAATAGGTCTCGCGTCAATTGTGGCAAAAGTCGCGAGGGATAGGCGTATGGAAATAGCCGGCTGCAAGTTCTCTTCATACTCTTTTGAAAAAAATAAAGGATATGGCACTAGAGAACATTTCAAACTTCTTGAAAAATTTGGTGTTTGCGATTTGCATAGGCGGAGTTTTCTTAAGAGTAATACTAATAAGATAAGCACGAAGTACGAAATCCTGGTTCGACAAGCTCACCATCCTGAAGAATTTGAAGGAGAAATTCGAAAAAATTGTAAATTCAAAAAAGAAGAGGAAAAGAAAGACACCCCATCCTCAGATAAGCACCAAGCACCAAATAACAAATTCGAAAAGGAAGAATTAAGAATAAGAAAGGCGCTTTTACCTCTAAATCCCCTTCGCTCGAAGCGAGCTTCGGCGGAGCAAGGGAGGGGAGGGGGAGAAATTTCTAATATCTAAGGGAAGAGAAAGAGGGGGGTAAAGAGAAAATTTCTCCTTCGAATTCCTCAGGATGGTGAAGCAATTGAACCATAATTTCCAATTGAAGGACATTTGACATGAACAATTGACAATTGACCGAAGCAAAGATTTCGGGACAAGCAATTTATAATGGGAGTCCTAAACACATCAACGGCAAGTACCGTTGAGGTGTTTGATTCCTCGCTAAAAATCAGGGCTTTTTGCCGGTAGAAATATGACCTATTACAGCTCGTTTTTGCTTCAATTCATGGTATAATCCGTTTATGATAGACTTGAATGAAAAACCAGAACATTCCGCTATGAAAAAAGCCTTGTTAGTAGTTCTAATCGTGGGAATCGCGGCTTTTTTGGCGTATCAGCAATTTACTTTGCTTAGGTTGTCACGGGATATTGATGACTTGCGATCCGATACCGCTTCTACCACGGCCAAAATCGCCCAAAACATGACCGTCCTTTCTGATAGTTTGACGACAAGGCAACAGGAAGCGATATCGGAGCTTTCAAACGCTCTCAATGAGAAACAACAGCAGATAGAGTCCAAAGTTGGCGGGGTTGAGCAGAGTGTGGGGAAGATATCTGGCACAGTGTCAACCTTGGAAAAATTAAGCAAAACGGATCCGGAGTTGCTACAAAAATACTCTAAAATATTTTTTCTGAATGAGCATTATTCGCCGCCGAGGCTGGTGGAAATTTCCAAGGGATATTTGTATAGTGAGGATAGTCCGGAGTCAATTCATGCCGAGGTCTGGCCTTATTTGGAAGATATGCTCAGGGCGGCAAAGAGGGATGATGTGGAACTTTTCGTAAAATCCGCATTTCGTTCATTTGACGAGCAGAGAAACATTAAATCGTCCTATTCCGTCACCTACGGGGCCGGAACTGCCAATACTTTTTCAGCAGACCAGGGTTACTCGGAGCATCAGCTTGGCACCACGGTAGATTTCATAACAACGGGACTGGGAGGCCGACTGGAGGGTTTTGATGCCACGGCAGCTTACGCGTGGTTGGAAAAAAATGCGTATAGATACGGATTTGTATTGTCGTATCCGAAAAATAACAGCTATTACGTATACGAACCATGGCACTGGAGATATGTTGGCGTCAAATTGGCCAGATACCTTGATAGGCAAGACAAATATTTCTACGATTTGGAACAGCGGCAAATAGACAGTTATCTAGCTGATATGTTTGATTGAGCGATGGGTAAGAGCCTGTTCATAATCTAATGGCAGGCAAGCGTTGTTTCCATTCATTAATTTGCGGTTAGATTATGAACAGGCTCTAAGGACTTCTGGTAAATTTTCGCGTTATCATAGACAAAGCGGGGCATTAGAAATTTTTTCTTCACCGACATGGCCGCTTTTTTGCCTATCTTTATTCCGAGCCGGGGCTCGTCGTGAAGATGGATTATTTTTTTTGCTATTGTCTCTGGGCTTACCACCAGAAAGCCGGTTTGCCCATCTTTGATCTGTATCATTGGCCCGCTTGTTTTTCTCGCGATTACCGGCCGCGCTTTCCACATCGCTTCTGTTATAGTCAAGCCGAACCCTTCTCGCGTGCTCGCCTGTATCACGACGTCGCTCATCAATTGCAAAGCGTTGATGAATAAATCATCCGAAGCGTCCTTTGGCTGCAGCTGATTCATGTTATAAAAAAGGTGAATATCGGGGTCTGCTTTGCTGTGTTTTTTCACCTCATTGAAGACATCTGCAGATTCAGGATCATCCTGGGCTTCAAAAAAACCGACCAGCACGAGTTGAAGCTCCGGTATTTTATTTTTCGCCAAGTAATACGCTTTAATGACTCCCAGCGGGTCTTTCCATGTGTCAAAGCGCGATATTTGTGAAATAGTAAATCTATCAGGATTTATGCCATATTGCACCATCATTTCTTTCGCCAGATCTCGGCTTAACGACCTGTTTTTATCCGTGAAAGGATCTATGGCGGGGTAAATTATTCGTATTTTTCGCGGGGGGAGCCACGGCATGCATTTCACGAAGTCTTTATTGCTCACTATGGTCATGTCTACGCTTGAGAGAAAAGGACGCATGAATTCCACGATTGAGGTATTCGGGGAAGAGAGATCTATGTGCAATCGCGATATTACATAAAAATTTTTGGGTATATATTCGCGTATTGCCAGGGGCTGGGGATCATGAATAATGACGATACCTCCGGTTTTTTCTCGTGATAATATTTTCGCCATGTCTTTGCCGAGCCGGCCGTTTTCTTCCAGGTACTGTTGTTTTTCTTTTTTGGATAAGAAACCGGGTTTTCCTTGAAACAGATTGTGTATTTTTTTTGTTATTTCAAAAAAACTTCGGGGCGCCTCAATAACGAACCAGCGGCTATCCAATCCCAAGGATTTTTCATACGGTATCTGGCTTCGCAATAGCTCGGCCACACCGCCGCCCGTTGCCGTGGAGCTGATGTGGTAAATCTTGTTTCCATGCAATTTTTTGCCGATTTTTGACAATCCGGCATGAATTTCAGGATTAAGTTTCTCATATCTTGATAGCTCCGGTTTGGGCAAGCTGTCCAGTTGTATTTCATTTAAAGTCATAAATTTAGTTTTAATTAGGACTTACGTGTTTGGTGTCATTCCCGCGCCCCTTGTCATTCCCGCGAAGGCGGGAATCCAGGCTTTTATCTGCATACTCTGGATTCCCGCCTTCGCGGGAATGACAGAAGAAAAAAGTGTTACTATTAGCAGATTACTCAACTTTGTGAGCGGTTACAATCTCTGTCATCTTGCCAGAGAAGAGCTGCGCCGCGAGCGGCAGACATGTCGCCGAGCTTAGATTTGACTATCTCCCCTTTGAAGCCGATTTTTTTGAGAGCTGTTTTGAGAGGCGCGTATACTCCGTCTTTATTTGACACTCCTCCGCCTATCACCAAAGCAGACGGTTCGTATGCCGCAAGCAGTCCCGAAAGCTTGAGCGCTAAAAACTTCGCTAATTCAAATTTGCTGTCTTTTGTCCTTCGTTTTTTATATTCTTCTTCCCAAATCTCAGGGTACTCAAGTTTCTTTATGTTCGCGATTTTGCCTCTTTTTGCTACTGCTCTGCCAATGCCTGTGCCTATAGTTATACCCATAACGGAGCCATTTTTCATTTTAACAGAACCAGCGCGAATTTCCGCGCGAAGAAAACAGCGCGCGTCATTATCCAGCTTTATCTTAGCGCCAGAGTCGTTATATATATCCCGCATGTTAAGGTTTGAAACGTGTTTAAGCGGCATATGCCGCACGTAATTTTTGTGCACGACACCGGCGGCGCTAATAGCCAAACGAGGAGGCAAGTGACCAGAGCTAACAACATCCGCTACATTGCGGAGAGATTTAACCAGTTCTGTTTCCGATCTCTGCGGAGTGAGCGTGATGTGGCTTCTTTGCATTTTATCACGGATTACCGTGACAGCCTTAATGTTTGTGCCGCCTATATCTATACCGAGAATTCTTTGGTCCTTCATTTGGTTGTTTTAATATTGTATAAGTTACGCGATCGGATATTTCTGGACTTTTATCCTCTTCCCCTCTCTTGCTCCGCCGAAGCTATTCTTGACCCGCGCAGCTTTACTTGTCCTTCCGTAGCCTTTGGCGAAGGAGGAGCGAAGTAGGAAGCGGAGTGGGTAGCGAAGGGGGAGTCGGCGAGGCGATGGGGTGGACTACTTATTCTAACTGCTCACGTTCTATAATTCATCTCATAATTTTATCATAGCTTATAAAATAGGATATACGAATAGCCGTGCTTGATTTGTAAATCATTATTAATATATGATTAAGATCCTATCCACGTTCTAAGACAAAGTCTAAGACAAAGAATGAGTATAACCAGAACCAAAACTAAAATTTCAGCTCCTGAGGGACTTGCGTCGTCTTACGTCTTAAAAATGGATAGAGCGGTTGAGTGGCTCGGAGCCGTAACTTACGCTAACTTTGAGAAGGTATTGAAAGAGATAAAGCTCAAAGCAAGGGAATCCAAAGAAGAAGAGATCACATTATTTATAAATTCGCCTGGAGGCGCGACGGGTATTGCCATGAGTTTCTACGACTCTATGCGACTTTTAGGTGTGGGTAATCTGACCACTATAGGATCGGGAGATGTGGATTCGTCGGGAATTATAGTTTTTTTAGCGGGGAAAAAAAGATTCTTAACAAAAAAAACCACTCTTCTTCTGCATCTGGCAGGCAGGACTTTTGATCCGTCACAGCGTTTTACTACGGTGGAGATGGAATCCATGCTGAAGGAAGATAAGCTTAAGGACTATTATTACGCCTGTGTAATATCCGATAATTCCAACGGTAAAGTATCAACTGCCGAGGTTCTCGGCATGATGGCGAACAATACCATTTTAACTCCCGATAAGGCGGTGAGGATTGGAATAGCGCACGGTGTTTTGGATTGATGTGGAAACCTCTTAACGAAAAGTGCACGCGAACAGGAACGGTCGGGTTGCACACTTACAGTCTTTAACAATTTTATCCATAAAAAAACCGAATCAATTCGGTTTTTTTTTGCTTAAAAGCGGAAGTTAATCTTTATTTAAGGTCTGTTCATTACACTGTTGCTAAAGGTCGATCACGGATACGAAATTGCTAACCAAAAATAATATAACTGACTAATTTAGAAATTTATTTAATTAATTAAAACTATGGCCACAGGAAAAAACAAAAGAGGTTTTGCCTCAATGGATCCGGAAAAACAGCGCGAAATTGCCAGCAAGGGCGGTAAGGCGAGTCATGAGAAAGGCACCGCCCATGAATTCACTTCTGAGGAAGCGCGAGAGGCGGGCAGGAAAGGAGGGCAAGCTAGGCAAAGCGGATAACAAGTTATTTTTCCCACTTTCAAAACACCACCCCTGGGGTGGTGTTTTGAATACAGCGGCAAGATCTACTGAAATAATCTGGTTACATATATTATGGCGATAATGCCTCCGAAATTCATGAGAAAAACCAAAGGCATAATGACTGTTTTTTTAATCTTTGAAATTCCCATAAAGGTCAAACCAAGTTCATCAGGAAGCGGGGAGGCGATAATAGCTGCTCCTATAAGTGGCATCATCCACCTCCAAAGTCCCATATGGAAGAGTGAAAGAAATTTCTTCCATTTCGATCTTCTGAACACGCCCTTGATATCCTCGGCAAAAATATCTTTGATAAAAAAAAGTATGATGAGGTCACCCATCATAGCGCCAAGAGCACCAAAAAGGGCGACAGTAAATGGAGATATTGTTTGTCCGATCTCTGCCAGAGCTATTGTTGCCGGCGCGACTGTAAATATAGACGTGAAAAAAATGCCGGAGACAACACTTCCGATTATCTTCATCTCTGAAGTAGCGGAAAGGAAAGCTTCAAGGGCTTCCGTTTTAACAAGTAGAACGGCGAACGTTATGCTTAGAAGAACGATTAGTAGGTCCCTTTCAAGACCTTTAATGTGTTCTTTTACTGATCTTATTCGTCTCATGAATGAAATAATACATTCTCAATGATGTATAATTATACCATGTATATTAGCGTAAAAGCGATCGCCGGAGCCGAAGAAGAGCAGATCTCTGTAATAAGCGGCAACAAATTTCAAGTATCTGTCCGCGAAAAGGCGGAAAAAAATCTCGCCAACAAGAGAATTGTGAGAATTATGGCACTACATTTTAATTTACCAGCCGGCAGGGTTAGGATAATAAGCGGACATCATTCGCCGAGTAAAATTCTTTCAATTGATCTATGAGGAAGTTGGATTCACGCATGTCTGATGATATAATTTTCAGAGTTATCCGCTAATCAAACTGCAAATATGATTAACATACAAACCAAAGCTACCAATACTACCCTTACTCCTGCAATTTCAAATTATATTGAGAAAAAAATGGACTCTCTTTCCAAATTCATCACTGCCGGAGACGCGAGCGCTCTTATCATGTTTGAAGTGGAAAAGACGACCAATCATCATCAGGCGGGAGAAAATATGTTCCGAGCGGAGGCGAATTTTCACATGAGTAAGGTCCATATTCGAGCAGAAGCGTCAAAAAGCGATCTTTACGCCGCTATTGACGCGGTCAAGGATGAGCTTAATAGAGAACTCTCCTCTAAAAAAAGCAAGGATATTACTCTTCTGAAAAAAGGCGGTCAAATTATAAAAAGAATATTAAAAGGTTACAATAAATAATCATAGGACTTAAGTCCTATAATCAATATGGCTATAGAAACACTGTTCAGTTGGAATCAAAAAGCGGAAAAATGGGTGTCTCACGTTGTTCTTGTTGGTTGTGTTCTCATATCTGCCGGTTTAGTCTATCTCTACACGTCGGTAAGCGCTCTTGGCGAAGAATGGGTGGAGGGCAGGGAAGTGTCGGAAATATTGAAATCATAAATCCCAATGGCGTCCGGAGACGGCACGTTCTTCAAGAAAAGTTTGTAAATTGTTTTTTGAATTCTTCAAATGAAATTTCTTTTCCTGATTCGGGAACTACTCTTTTTATGATCAGGCGGCCGCTTATGAAGTCGGCATCTTTTATGATTACGCGCAGACGCTTGTCATTTTTTTCAGCGTAAAAATGAGGTTTCAGCGTATCTTCAAATGCCTTAATTTTTCTCCAGTTTGATATTTGGTCGCCACGAAGATCAATTTCGGCGGCTTTTTTATCAAATTTTCCGCAGTATGTGGCTCGTGTGTCGTCTTGCGGATCAGGTTTGATTTTTCCGGATAAAAAATCCGGAAGCGTTTTTAGCAGAAGTTTACCGGCTATTTTGCCGATCTCATCACCGAGTTTACCGGCGGATAGGAGGGGGTCGGGCATTACATATTTTTCTTGGGCCAGCACGGGTCCGTGGTCCATTTGTTCGTCCATTAGAATGATGCTCACTCCGGTTTCCTTATCTCCGGAAAGAATAGACGACTCTAAGGGGGTGGCGCCTCTGTGTTTGGGAAGAAGAGAGAAATGCACGTTTATCGCGCCTTTTTCCGGAGCTTCAAGTATGCTCTTTGGCAAGATTTTGCCATAGGCGGCAACCAAAAAGAAGTTCCATTTTTTGGAAAGGACATGACTTACGAAAACCGGGTCGTTGAATCCCGATGGCTCAATATGGCTGATTTTATTTGCCATCGCCCACGCTTTGACATCTGAGGGGTACATTCTCATCCCTCTTCCTTTGGGCATGTCTTGCCCGCTTACGACAAGTGAGGGAGACATTCCTTCAGTTCTCATGCTTTCCAGCACGGATACGCTTGCTTTTGGATTTCCGAAAAATACGAAATTATAGTCCATCTTTTTCATTAAGGACGTCTATCTCTTTAATGTTTTTGGCTCTATCCGTAAAAAGTATTCCGTTCAGATGATCAACCTCATGCTGGAATATCTGCGCCATGAGTCCGCTAGCGCCTCTCTCGACGACATTTCCTTTTTCGTCAAGGAAACGGATTTTAGCGCGAGTTCGGCGTTCCACCTTGCCGTAGAAAGGCCTAACCGACAGGCACCCTTCCTCAAGATTTCTTTTCTCTTTGGACAATTTGATTATTTCGGGATTTATAAATACTAAACCTTTATTATGGCTTTGTCTTATTTCGCCATCTTGGATCTTTTTTTCTCCCATTTCTTTCGCTATAGAGAATACTTTTTCGGATACTATGAAAATACGTAGAGAATAGCCGATTTGCGGAGCGGCCAGACCGACACCGTCGGATTCTTGCGCTAGAGCGCTTCTCATCTCTTCTATAATTTTTTTTATCTTTGCACTTTTTATTTCATCGGGTGGGACGGACAGGGCGGTCATTCGAAGGACGAGGTCATCTTTTTGCACAATTTTTTTCATTGCTCCAGTATATACGAATAGGCCTGTTTGTGTCCAAAATATTTCAAACTTCTTAAAGCAGACTTTCCGGATCTATTTTTACAGTAAACTCTGGAGAAAGCGATGAAACAACGGAGATGATCTCGCTGTCCGGCCATTTGTCTTTTGGCACCCTGAGAAGGGCGTGCATTATGGATTTACCGGATTTGCTCTTTATGAAAGAAGGAAATATATCCAGCTTGCTTCCAAGCCGGGCCTGCAAACGGCTCATTTTCAACACTGTGTCGTTTTTCGCTCCTTCTACCGATATTTTCACCAGTACAGAGTAAGGGGGAAAATTAAACTGTTTTCTTCGCGCAATTTCATCTTTGTAAAAATCCAAAATATTTCCCTTGGCTCCGTACTCAAAAACTTTTTCATCCGGTATTCTTGTCTGCAGGATTATTCTTTTTTGGGCTATTGAACGCATTTTAATTATTACAGACATTATTTTTTCCGTGATTCTGAAGTCGGGTATTGAGAACAGCGAGTCAATGCTGGCGATGGCGGCGTTTTCCACCTGATCCAGATAAGGCAGGGCCATTTCTGTTCCCACGAGAATACTGCCGGGCGAGGCGTAAAATTTAGACGCGATTTCTTTGGCTTTTTTATAAGTGGGCGCTGTCTCCTTGTCCATGACGAAGATTTTTATATCCGGAAACATATTGCCGAGATCCGCTGATATGCGGTCAAGCCCTATACCCAAGGAAGTTAGCCGCCATCCTCCGCACGTGGCGCAAGTATCGCTCGGATCTTTTCTTTGGCCGCAGCTGTGGCAGAGAAAAAAATTTCCTTTCTGACTCGCGTGCAGAACCATATTTGCTCCGCACTTGGCGCATGTAACTATGTTTCCGCAATCGGCGCAAATTATAGTCGGAGCGAGGCCTGATCTGGCGGAGTAGATATAGAGATGTTCATTGTCAGTTTTATTTGATTCAGCCAATTGTTTAAGCTCGTCGCTTATCACTCTGAATCTCTTGGACTCCTCTTTGTATTTCCTCATGTCTACAATGCTATCTGTTGCTGATGACAGCGACCGAAATTTCAACGGCGATAGTTCTTGGAATTCTCCGTCTTTGTATCTTTGTATGGTGGCAACGTCCAGAAAAACATCGCCGGCAACAAGCCTGGCTTTTGTCTGTTCGGACAAAATTTCGGCAAAAACCCTAAAATCAATGTATGGCCGTGCTTGAGTTTTGTATGACTGAGAATTGTGTTTGTCTATGATTATCGCTCGTATATCCGGGCGGGGGATGGAAAGAAAAGAACCGGTTCCGAGTATTAGCACGGGATGTTTTTCCTCGCTAAGCTTATCTAGAACAGAGACGATTTCTTTTTGCGTGCGAGAGCTGTGAAGAGCGAACGTGTATTTCTCTATGCCCTTGCCAAGTCTTGCCTCCATGTTTTTTATGTCATGAATGGTGGGCAGCATAAAGAAAACTGAAGATTTTTTTGCGAATTCTTCACGGATCAAGCTTTTATAGTTGGCGATTCTTTCATCATCCGGCGCTTGTAAGATGTACTTTTCGTGCGCTCTCTCTTCGGTGATTATTTCATGATTAACAAATTTGGCAGCGCCGAGGTTCTTCATTATTGTTGACGGGAAGAGGGCGGCCAGCATGCTTCCCGGTGAAGTGGCGAAGTAAGTGGCGGCTTTGACGGCGCTTTGGATAAATTGCGGCAGAAAAAAAGCAGAGGGCTTTTTCTTTGATATTTTTTTTATTTCGTACTTGGTGTTTCTCAATTCCGACTTGAGATCTAAGGCATCATGCGAGCCGACTACTATGGCCGGCACTTCCTTTTTTCTCAAAGGTACTTCAATAATAGAACCGGAGGTTAGTTCGTTCGGCCCGAAATATGTAAGCTTTTCATGAGAAATTCCGCGTGCTATTGGTATTACTTCAATAATTTGCATGTTTTATGTAGGATTTATGCAATTCGACTTATTTAAACCATTTCCTATCTGACATCAAACGCGTTAGGTCTACACATCTACAGGTTACAAGTCGCGCAGAATGGTGATTTTCGCGCCCAGCTTGTTAAGACGCGCGACCATGTCCTCATAGCCCCGATTGATAGAATATATGTTTCGCAGTATGGATACACCCTCTGCTCCCAGCATCGCGACGAGGATGATAGCAGCTGGCCGGAGGGCTGGAGGGGACACTATTTCATTGGCTTTTAGCTTGACCGGACCTTTTATCATTATTCTATGAGGATCCAAAAGTGTCGTGTCTGCTCCCAATTTATCAAGCTCTTTATAATAGAATGCTCTTTTTTCATAAGGCCAGTCATGGATTAAAGTTTCTCCCTTGGCTTGCGTGGCCATAACTGCAAAAAAGGGAAGATTGTCCATGTTGAGGCCGGGAAAAGGCCTCGGCGCTATTTTCTCTGTGAGGGCGGTGAGCTTGGATGGAGCGGTTTTGATATCTACGAGATCAGTCTTTCCGTTCATAGATTTGTACGGCTTTGTCTTAGTGTACTTGAATCCCATTTTTTCCAGTTTTAGAAGCTCCAGCTCCAGGAATTCGATCGGACAGCGCTTGATCAATATGCTCGAGTTCGTGACAATAGCCGCCGAAATAAAAAACATTGATTCTATAGGATCTTCGCTCAGGTAGTACTCCACCTTTTCGCTTATTTTTTGTTTACCATGCACGTGTAAAGTCGTGGTACCAACGCCTTCAATCTTTACGCCAATGGTTTCAAGAAAGAAGCACAGCTCTTGTATCTGGTAATTGGCGGACGCCATTTTGATCGTGGTTTGTCCCGGTATGAGTGCGGCAGCCATAATCACGTTTTCCGTCACGGTATCTCCGGACTCGTATAAAACAATTTCCGCGGGCACGAGCTTGCCCCGCGAAATCAAATATTCATTATCTCTTGCTTCTATCTTTATCCCAAGATTTTCCAGTGCAAAGAAATGAGGACGTACTGTTCTTGAACCGAGCGTGCATCCTCCGGCGAGAGGTATGCTGAACTTTTTCATTTTGTGCAGGAGTGGGCCAACGAGCAATATTATGCTCCGTATTTTGGCGGCCGCTTCAATATTGATGCTGTGCATTTCAAACTTATCCGGAGGAGTTATTTCCAAATCATTGCCTGCCCACTTTACCGCGACGCCAATGCTTTCGAGAACCTCCACAAGGCGGTATACCTCCTCGATTTTTGGCACATTTTTTATCACACTCCGGCTATCATTGAGAAGGGCCGCGCATATCACGGCAACCGCGCCGTTTTTTGAATTTTTGACGCTGACTGTTCCTTTAAGTTTTCTTCCCCCTTCAATTTTTATTGATAAGTTACGGTCGGCCACTTTGATGACGTTTTTTTCCAGAGCATCGCTGATTTTCAAAAGCATCTCAGCCGAAAAATTTTGCTCCCCATTCTCAAAGCGCGCCACGACACTTTGAGTGGTTCCGAGTTTGTCGGCGAATTGACTTTGTGTTATGCCTCGCTCTTCGCGCAATTCTTTAATAAGTTTTGCTATGGGTTGCAGCTTGTTCATACGGATTATTAATGTTAATAAGTTTAGTATAGCATAGCATATATGCTATACATAATGCAAGAGGTACTGCCTCTGTAATCCCTCACAACCCCGACGGGCGTCATTCCCGCGAAAGCGGGAATCCAGAGTATGCAGATAAACCCTAGATTCCCGCCTGTGCGGGAATGACAGGGAGGGAGGGAATGACAGAAGAAAAAAATATTACAGTTAGCAGATTTATTTGATCTACTGACCCTCACAAATCACCTTTAACATAAAACAATCCCGATTTTCTCAAAGCCCCCTGAATGACATTTTCGTTTTTTTGTATCCGTTTCAAG
>MHSK01000005.1 GCA_001821295.1 Candidatus Taylorbacteria bacterium RIFCSPLOWO2_12_FULL_43_20 | reverse complement strand
GTTCATTGACGCCAAATTAAAAGACAAAAAATCCACAATTCAAAGGTCGAAATTACAACTAATTAACTGTCAACTATGTTCCATAGCTTGAACACTGGTATCCCACGAGTGTATACCAAACTTTCAATATAAAAAAATGTAATATATTACGTATCTACTATAAAAGTGATCTAATCTGAACACTGATGTCGCTCCAATTATACTTATCCCTAGCCAGTTTTTCACCGTTCCGAATCAGCCGAGCTCGGAGCTCGGGATCGGTGATTATCATATTTACTTTCTCAGCCACGCTCCGCGGATTCTTCACCTCGCAAAAAATTCCTGTTTCCCCATCATGAAGAAAATCCGGAATTCCTCCTACTGGCGTGGCGATCACCGGCACTCCCGCCGCCATAGCTTCAATAAAAGAATTGCCCATACCCTCTGAGAGAGATGGACGAATAAAAATGTCCGAGGCGTTAAGATACGCCGGAAGATCATCATGATCTACGTAGCCCGCAAAGAAAACCCGACCGCTCAAACCAAGCTTGGCGGTTTTCTCCTTCAATTCATTTTCAAGCTCTCCCGAGCCGGCAATCATCAGCTTGATGTTTTCATCCAAAAACTTCATTGCGTCTATTATGTCTTCAACTCCATTTTTTGCCACAAGACGAGAGGACGTTACCAAGGATATATCGTTCTGCCTGATCCCGAAATTTTTTCTGATCTCATCGCTCTTTAGCTTGGAAATTTGCGCTTTGAACTTACTCGTGTCTACACCATTCGGTATAGTCCACACGGGGCACCTAGCGCCCCTCGCTCGAGCGAAATCAGCCAAAAAGCCCGATATGGCTTGTATGGCATCGGCAGTCCTGAAAATTTTATTGTATAGAAAAGAGACCGCCTTAATTCTTTTCCTGCCGATTATATGCTCCGGTGAGTCGCCGTCCTGCAAGGTCAGCACAAACCTGATCTTAGGATAAAAAAACTTAAGAAAAAGAGCCGGAAAGCCCATATATGACATCATCGCCCAGATTGAATCAAAGGGTCGCTTTCTATGAAGCTGGACGGCTTTAACAAAAGCCAAGATCGGGAAAAAAACCTTGTTTAGATAAAGCGGAAAGCCGGCCAATTCCCGGCTGGTGGGATTGTGTTTGGATACTCCAACTCTGTAAACATTAACATTGCCAACCCTTTCAAAAACAGGGTCAGCGGAATCAAGGCGCGCCGTGATCATATCAAACTCAACATCATCACCCGATATTCTGGACGTGATCTCTTTTACGGCAATCTCCGCCCCGCCGATAAATCTTGGCAAATAAGCAAGTGAAAAAATTATCACCTTTTTACTTTTTTTCATGGGTTCCACCTATATTTAGAATCCTCCTTAAAACATCTTCAGGCACCTCCGCGGGAGCGCGATCTGATTTCTTCCGATCTATATTTTCGCCGTTAAATTTATCATTCTTTCCTTTTATGTCCGGTTTCATCTTCGGCGGAACAGGTCTCGACGACTCGCTCCGCCCATCTTGTACGGGCTTCACAGCCGCCTCAGGAAGAGTTTGGCCCGCGCCTTTCATTATGGAGGCCAACGCGTCGCGCAGAGCGGAAACATTTTTTTCAGTCTGATTTTTTTTGTCTTTAGGATCACCGGAACCGGATTTGCGCAATGTGTCCAAAGGCACCGGTTTAGAAACTTCCCGGGCGGGAACCGGCGCGCGCGCGTCATCAATTTTTGATTCTTTCACAGAATAATACTTTTGTCCGGCAGCCGTATTGCCCTCACGGTGATCATCGCGGTGGCTCCGCTCCCTTCCCTCTTCCCGGTGAGGCGGCTCTTCCACGCGCTCCTCATTTGATTTTTTCCTACTAGGTGATCCTTGTCGGGTATCGTTATTGTGTTGCTCGTGCCAGCGCCTAATATCTTCTTCAACAGTGTCTCGCGGTTTGGCGAAAGTATGGCGCGAAAATTCTATAATCTCTTTCTTATGGGTTTTATCCGGCATGGCGATAGGCGGAAGCGTTACAGCCGAAAACGGAGGCGAAGTAACCCCGTCAATCATCAGCTTCAAATAGATTTGCACAAAACCCAAGTTTACGAGATCTTCAGCCGTAAACTGGGGAGAAAATTCTTTTTCAAGAACTTCCGCGTCATACGCGCCCACTCTAAACACGATCATGGTGCCAACGTTTCCAAACACTGCGGCTCTCACCTCGTCGGTCATCTGTTCAATATATTGGTGGGCCATTATCAAATTCAACTTATATTTCCTCGCTTCAGATAAAATATCCGCAAACGACTCGTTGGCAAACGATTGGAACTCATCAACGTACAGATAAAAGTTGGGCAATTTGCGTAATCGCGTCTCCTCGGTATCCGCTCTGGACATCGCCGCCAAATAGATTTTAGTGATTAGCATGCTTCCCAGCAGATTGGCGTTGGCTTCGCCTACCCTGCCTTTGGACAAGTTGATAATCAATATTTTACTTTGATCCATCATCTGCCTTATGTTGAAACTTGACTTCGGCTGGCCGATAATGTTGCGGATCACGGGATTTGAAATAAATTGTCCGATTTTGTTTTGTATCGCGGCGCCGGCTTCCTGCATGTAACGTTCGCCGTATTTTGCAAACTCGTCGGTCCAAAAAGATTTTACGGACGGATCTGAAATGTTCTCCACGACTTTCTTGCGATATTCCTTATCTGCAAGCATCCTGTTGACGCCGATAAGCGTCGCGTCGGGAAACTCCAGAAGAGCCAGCAAAATATTATTAAGAATATATTCCATTCTGGCCGACCAAGCATCCACCCAGATTTTTTTGAAAGCACTCATAAGACCGTTGGCCACCAGGTGCCTTTTTTCATATCCCACGTCCTCCATAACGTTGAAAGAAATCGGGTGATCCATGTCAAAGGGCGCGAAATACAAAACGTCCTTTATTCGTTCTTCCGGAACATAGTCCAAGATAAGATCAGCGGTTTTGCCGTGAGGATCAATAAAAGCCATGCCTTCGCCATGTTTGACATCTTGCACAGCCATGTTTTCCAGCAGGGTTGATTTGCCCATGCCGGTTTTACCGATAATGTAAACATGGCGTGATCTGTCCTTACTTTTGATGCCGAAAGGCACTCTTTTGTTTCTGGCGTCCGTCTCGGCAAAGTATGTTACCTTGTTGTCGTCCATAAAGATATTATATATCAAATATATAGAGATAGAAACGCCAAAAACTGTAACCGCTTACTCCCTTCCCGACAGGGCTTTTGTGGAACATAGATATTTTTTTGCTTTACTCTGGCATATGCTGAAAAGGTCAGTAAGAAAAAAAGCCCGAGGTTTTTAAACCTCGAGCGTTCCTGCGAATAAACCGGTCACTCAACGGGCGGCGGCGCGGATTGATATGCTGAATCCGGCATCCCTTTAGATTCAGCCCAAGTCTGGCCCTCGAGTACGAGATTGAATCCCCAAATCCTCCACGGATTGCTCTCTTTCTTCTGCTTGTCGCCTTCTGACTGACGACCTGACTGACGAGTTGGTTTATGAGCTCTAGCCATAACGCGGTTTGTTTTTGATTGTTTTTGCCATTGAAAACACACAGAGATGTGCTTCCATTGATAATGGTATATTGACAAATATAAGACGTCAACCCCTGGTTTTTTTCTGTAATGTTTTCTGAGAGCCTGTTCATAATCTAATTGCTAGGCACATTTCCCAAATTTCGAGCGAAAATCACGAAGTCCGACGAGGCATAGCGAGCTATGTCGAGGAGGGATGAGTGATTTACAGCCGAAATTTGGGAAATGTGGCAGGCAAGCAGTTTTCTTACACGGTTTTCCGTGTTTAGAAAACGCAGTCCTTTAGGGCAAGCGTTGTTTTTATTTATTAATTTGCGGTTAGATTATGAACAAGGTCTTAAACCCCATCTATAATAGTTTAACCCCCGGCTACAAGAGACAGGGGTTTTGGTAAGTTTTGAAACTCAGTACTTGTACTTTTCATGGGGCTCCGCCAACCTACGAACATCCTCAAGTGTCTGTTCGTAAGAGTAAGCGCGAGGTCTTAATGTCAAATCCCATGGATTCGACCTCTTGGAGACAGGGCGAGGCGCGGTTTTTTCTTTCTCGGGAACATCTCTCCCGAGATCACTAAAGTTGATTATGTTTGCCATTGGGGGTTTGGTTTTGTCTTTGTTTTTTTCGCAGTATGAGGAACCATAGCATGAAGAACAGCTTCACACTTATTTAACGATACCACAGTTTAGCTTAATATGCAAATCTAGCGACTACTCGGAAAGAAGAGCCCCTTCCGTATACCTGTTGGACGGCGCCCAGAGCAACCAAGAGTCAAGTCCGGCATCGTAGGTTGCTTGTATTTGAGCCCTGACTTCAGCCACGTCATAGTTGCCTCCATAATCAAAGTCCTGAAGCCAGGGTCTGTTTTTCTTGGCTGAATATGACTCTTTGACATATAGTTGGGGCGTGGTGGAAGCAATCGGCTCCCCTCCCGAAATTTTCACCGGCGTACTTGTGGAAACCGTTCTCTCTACCGCCCGCACCATCGCGTATTTCACTATTTCATATGGATGATTGTTTGGATTTTTCCACCCGTTAAAACCGGTGGGATAATGGGACGGATAAACCATATGATCAATATAATCAAAGTGAGGCAAAGCGCGTTCGTGAATCTGTCCGATATTGAGATCGTCCTCGTTGGTGGCTGTCATGCCAAACAAGTCGGCTGAGATGACTATTTTTTTTGACCGAAGCTTTTCCGAAAGATACTGAAAAAATGATTCAAGAACATCCGCTTTTTGCCTTGTGCCGGAATGAGGAAACATAATGTCGGACAAATTTCCATCAGAGGGAAATCTTATATAGTCAAAATTGATCTCATCAAACCCTATGTTATATGCTTCTTCCGCGATTTTTACAGTATAATCCCACGCGTCCTTTGCCCCGGGATCTATGTAATGCAATCCTTTTTTATCAGCCCACATAGCTCCATCACTTCGTCGCTTTACCGCAAGATCGGAACGCGCACCCGCGAGATGAGGATCCTGAAATACGGTGACTCTGGCTATTACGTAAATATTTTTTTCATGAAGAGAAGCGATGAAATTTTCCATATCCGGCGCCATGCATCTAGAGGATACCGCTGATTTCAACTCTTCTGATTTTGGAACAAACGACAAGGTACCTGTGTAATCTTTCACATCAATAACGACGGAATTCAGCTCAGTACGACGAATAAGCTCCACGAGATCATTCCTGAAATTTACAGTGCCCGCCACGCAACTGGTCATATAAATGCCTTTAACACTATCCGGCGTTTCTATATGATTAGCCTTTGGCTCCATATCCAGAAAACTCTTCGCCAGTATTTCCTCCGGAACTTGTTCCAAAATGGAAACCATGTGTTTTTTTGATAGAAAAGCCGGGGAAAAAAAATAAACAATTACAAATAGAGCAAATATCAAAAACGCCGCTAAAACGTACGGCTCTTTTTTTGCGAAATTATTTTTTTTATCTTTTATTTTCACCAAATTAGCGCTATCGCAAACAACCAAAGTTATAAATTTTACGAGCGGCACCGCGCGTTATTCATTCCCGACGCTTCGGTCGGGGCTCCGACCCGAGCGTCTGAGTAGTGTATCGCGTCCCCATTCGTGTGCGCTATTTGTTAAGCGGTTTTCACGCTTTTCGTTAAGCTGTATCTACAAACTTAATTATGATCTTCCGCGCGGTTATCTTCAAAAGACGAATCTGATAAAGTACTTTCTCTGGAAGCGTATTTCCTCTTTAGCTCTTTGTAGTGGAGAAAAGTCAGGAAAGAAACCGCGGCGCCCATTATAGCTATCAGAAAGGACTTCCACTCATAAGGCACGCCGATAAACTGGGTGGGCAAAATTACTATTATAATTCCGAGTATAAATAGCGCGCGAATTTTAGGCATAGTTTTATTTTTTTACAGGTATTAAGATAGTAAATTTTAATAACGATTACTACGTATGAGTAGACCTGCGGGTCGCTCCGACTCTACCATGCGCGGAGCGCATGGTATTCGCATGAGCGGCATTTGTGGTTGCCGCAATCGCATTTACAAAAAAAATGCGATGACTACAATATACCACGAAACAGCCCTGATCAGAAAGTGTGTATCACCAAAGCCGAGTAACGTCGAGATACCCATTCGTGTACGCTATTTGTTAAGCGATTTTCACGCTTTTTGTTAAGCGGCATCCACTATGAGGACAAACTCCCCTTTTATTTTGTCCGGATTGTCGGAAAAATAATCCAGAAGTTCCTTCGGAGAGCCGACCAGAACATCTTCATATATTTTGGTGAGCTCTCGAGCGATAAAAACTTTTTTATCGGGACAAAATAATAGCAAAGATTCCAGAGTCTTCATTACGCGATGCTTGGACTCGTAAAATACATACGCGCGATTAGCGTCGGAAATCTCTCTAAATAACGTCTCCCTTCCCTTTTTATGCGGCAAAAAACCCAAAAAAACAAATGCGGAAACGTGAGCTCCGGATATGGATAGCGCGGTGGTGAGCGCGGAAGCGCCGGGAATAGGAATTATTTTTACTTTTTCTCCGAACCTCTCCTTTATCTTTGCCACAAGCACTGAACCCGGATCTGAAATTCCGGGTGTTCCGGCATCGGTAATCATAGCCATAGTTTTGCCTTCGCCGACTTTATCCAGAATGGCCTGAATCTTTCCGGGAGTGGAACGCGCGTGATAGCTTTCTCTCGGAGTCTTTATGTCATAATGATCCAGAAGAATTTTAGCTACGCGCGTATCCTCGCATAATATCAAGTCTACGCTCTTCAATGTCAAAACTGCCCGGAAAGTTATATCAGCTAGATTGCCTATTGGTGTCGCCACAACGTAAAAATTAAACATGTTATTTAAAATTATGGGCACAGATCCATTTATCCCTATATTCCCCATCGTACGCGTATGTCCTTAGAGCCCTGTTCATAATCTAACTGGCAAGCGTTGTTTTTATTCATTAATTTGCGGTTAGATTCTTGTTCGATAATAAATAGGTGTTACCGAAATCAGTATTCATATCATATATCATTTCTGGTAAATTTTGCACCGACGAAAAGCTTTTTTCTCAAAATGAGTAGCCGGTCATGTATCACCTTCGGGTTGAGTGTCTGATGAAATTCCAGCATCTTTTTCTTGGCGTCCTTGTCCATATCCGGATGCTCCATGAATCTCTGGTAGGGCGTCTTCGCATCATCATATTTCCTTGATGAATGGGAGATGTTGTAGCGGATCTTTTCGATGCACTTCATTGAAGGCAGGAAGTGATTTATGTAAACCTCGAGCACTTTGTACATCTCCTTCAGGGTAGCGAGTCTTTCTTCGGTATCGATGCGTATGTAACCGGCCCACTTCCTGACATTCTTGTCGTTCTTCTGCTCAATTCTGCCGTGATCATTTTTCATACCGGGACGGATGCGTGTGAGCTCAATCTTCTCCTCAACAGACCAATCTTTAGTCGCCCAATTAATGAACTCTCCGCCGGAGTCAGGATCAAGTCCTTGAATACGGTGTGGGGACCTCTTCACCATTGCTTTTATGCTGTCTAACGTCTCTTTACCTCCTCTACCCATCTGAGCTTCAAGAAAACACCACAGAAGCGAAATATCGCTGTACTGCACCGTCCAGACGAATTCTCCCTCCAAGGTATTACCGCAATGTGCGACAGTGTCGACCTCGCCATATCCGGGTGGAGGATTATCCCAAGGACCACGTCTAACTGGAATCACTTCCTTTAAAGAAGACGGCTTCGTCATGCACCTACCACCTCCAGAAATCACCTTGTCGAAGCTTTGAGTGAATCCTTTCATTGTCCCCAAGCTCATCTTCCGGAGCTTACCGGTGGCTTCGTCGGAATGATTCCACATGTTGTCGCGAATCAATACGTCCACATATTCTCCGAGAATCGGGTGCAAGCGCTCGGCACACAATTCATGAGAAGTTAACCAAACCTCGTGAAGGGCAGCGACCACATCAGGAGTGTAGTACACCGGCCTGCCACGATGATCCTGCCAATCATAACCATCCTTGCGCAATTGAAGCACCCTAAGACGTCGAATAATCGACTTCCTTTGCATGTGCGTAACCTTTTCTAACCGATCCAGTATCTCCTTTTTTGATTGTTTGGAGGATCGAAGATACCCCTTCAAAGCATCTTCAATGACCTCATGTTTGGTTCTCATAGTCATATCTGACTACGGTAACCTATTTATTATCGAA
>MHSK01000004.1 GCA_001821295.1 Candidatus Taylorbacteria bacterium RIFCSPLOWO2_12_FULL_43_20 | reverse complement strand
CTCCGGTCGCGTTTTATGATTGTTTTCATGCGTACAGTATATCATGCACTAACTTAATGTGGAAAGGTCAGTAGAAGGGCATCGTCTGAGTCATGGCCGAGTTGTTTCTTTTTTCCCACCCGGATGTGTCTAGCTGGATTTTTATCTTATTTGTGCCATCCTCTATTTGGACGTACCCGTTTTTAAGAGCGAAGTCGTAGAGTTCCTTAGTTACTTTTACATCTTGCAAGCAATATTCCTTGACCTTATCCTTCAGTCCTTTTTTCCACCATTCAATCGCGTCCAAGCCGTGTCCGTTTTTGCCTGTCCCGAGCGTCACTCTGGCGACATGTCCGAGCCCAACTCTTCTACCGAGGACGTTTTTAATTTCCTTCATGATGTCAACGCTTTTTATGGCGCTGAGATTGCCGGGATAATATTTGTCCAGAAGGGGAATGTCAAAATGATCAGAATTAAAGCCGATCAGCAAATCCGCCTTTTCCATTAACGGCCACAAAGCGGTGAGCTCACTTTGTTCAAAACATGAATATTTATCCGATTCCGAATCGTATATGCCCACAACGGCGAGATCAAGAAGCGAAGGGTCATTTTTCCCCACATCCGCGAAAATATTGGATGTTTCAATATCAAAAAAAATTTTCCGCATATTATTTCATCATAAATCCCGTACCCTTTCTCTTCTTTTTTTTCTTCCTTTTTATATTTAGAATTTTTTGTAATTTCGTATTTCGTGCTTATCTAAAAACGGGGTGTCTTATCTTATTCGTATTAATTTGTATGTTGGTATTTTTACAAACAACTACTGACTATCAACTAACAACTTATCCGCTATCTCCTCATTTCGGCACTCTATTTCCTCGCCCGTCTTCATATTTTTAATTTTGTATTTTCCTGTTTTAACCTCATCAGCTCCGACGATAAGCACAAACGGATATTTTTTGCGATCGGCTTTTTTAAGCTTGTCCTGTATTCTTTTATCACTGACGTCACTTACAACGCGGAGTCCTTTTTGTCGGAGATCTTCAGATAAGCTCCGGATCGGGCCTTTCTGTTCCTGTCCAATGGACGCGATATACAAGTCGCATGCTGGCGCGTATTCGGGAAGCAAGCCGTGAGTTTCAATGAAATCTCGGGCCGTCACGTCGCCCATGCCGAAACCCGCCGCTCGAATTCGTTCCTCCCCGAAAACAGTTAAGAGGTCATCGTATCTGCCTCCTCCGAAAAGGGCGCGCTTATTTGCCGAATCCTTGTCGTAAATCTCAAAAACCATGCCGGTGTAGTAATCAAAACCCCTCATAAGAGTCGGAGAAAAGAATGCGTTTGTTACTCCCATTTCCTTTAATGCCTCCAGGAGCTCGCGAATTTCAACAATACCGACAATCTCCTCGTCGCCCTTCCGTATATTCATGGTTACGGTATCAAGGTCTTTGGATTCCAATACGTGAATGAACTGACTTGTTCTGGCGCCGAAAATATTTTGAGCTTCATCGGAGAACTCTTTATCGCTCATTTTTTCTTTTTTATCTATGAGCCGGGAAACACGTCTCGCGTTATCCTCGTCCAGTTCAAATATGGACCTTAGGATATACGACATTATTTTTCTATTGTTGATTTTAATCTCAAAATCATTCTCTTTCGCGCCGAAATTAAGCAGAGTTTGCCTGGCCAGACTGATGATCTCAAGGTCTGACTCCTTTCCGTCCGCGCCGAAAATATCCGCGTTAAATTGCCAATGCTCCCTCAAGCGGCCTCTCTGCGGTTTCTCATAACGAAAAAGATTGGGAATGGAAAACCATCTCAAAGGGAAAATCAGCTCTTGTTTTTTCGCCGCCACCATTCTGGCTATGGTGGGCGTCATCTCCGGCCTAAGAGTCACTTCTCTGTCTCCTCTGTCGAGAAAACTGTACGTTTGTTCATTGACGATCTCCTCGCTGGTCTTTGACCTGTACAACTCGGACGGCTCTAAAATGGAAGCTCCGAATTCTTCATAGCCGTAACTTTCGGCGGTTTTTCGCCAAATTGCCTGAATATGGTTCTGAATGAACATATCTTCCGGATAAAAGTCGCGTACGCCTTTGTATGGTTCCGTACCCAGCTTTGCTTTTTTTGAAATCATGATATACATTCTAACGAACTAATGAAGCTATGACAACACAGGGAGGCGTATTGAATTTGTATAAAAAAAGGGGAGAAACACCGCTTCAGAGAGTGGAAAGATTTCGTGCCGATAACCCTGAATTCAAGGGTGTGAAGATGACATACGCTGGCCGTCTGGACCCGCTTGCCGAAGGTGTTTTGCCGGTTTTGTACGGCGGTGAAGTGATTTACAAAGATAAATATTTGAACATGGATAAGGAGTATTCCGTCCAGGCGTTTTTCGGCGCGGAGACGGATACTTACGACTTGCTCGGATTTATCAGTGAAAAGAGACCCTCTGAATCTATCGGTGTTTTCCCCGACAATGAAAATGACGTGAATAATATAAAGTCAGAACTTAAAAATTTTGTCGGCAAGAGAAAGCAAAAATATCCGCCATATTCCTCAAAGACGGTAATGGGAAAATCGCTTTTCCGCTGGGCGAGGGATGGCGAGATAGAATCCATTAATATGCCGGAGAAAGCCATTATGATTTACAGCGCGGAGTTCACGGGATCAGAATATGTTGATGTTACGAGTTTTAAAGAAATGATTTTTAGCTCAATAGACAGCGTCATAGGCGATTTCAGGCAGAAGGAGACGAAGGACAAGTGGAGGGCTTTTTTCGCCTGTCTTGAAAACCGGAATCTAATTGTTTGCTCTTTTGATTTCCGCGTTTCAAGCGGCGCTTACGCGCGCGGTCTTATTCATGATCTCGGACGGAAAATGGGGATGGGCGCTATAGCTCTCAAAATATTAAGAACAAAAGCGGGGGACTATACTATCAATGACAGCCAGCGATAAAAAATCACCCCCCATTCCTCAATTTATAAAAGAGCCTGCCCACCCTTCAAAGGGAGCAGGCGGGAATCTAGGTCATATTTCGAACCGAATTTCTGTTTTCATAAAAAAATGACAGGAACAAAAAATACTGTGATTAGGCCATTAATTCGTCTTGTGAGCAGATACTATTCTCCCCCCTTGCTTTTATCCCGTATTCATGCATAATATAAAGGTCGTAGTATTCTCTAAGTTGGTTAGAGTGAAGTTATTCGCGAAGCAATTTGGGAAGGTCGTCTATCGATAAATAGAAGTATATATCAAAGAAAAAATGGCTAAAAAATTGTATGTCGGTGGTTTGTCCTACAATACCACGCAAGAAGGATTGAAAGATGCTTTCTCTCAGTCCGGACAAGTGGTATCGGCGAACATAATCATGGACAAAATGACCGGCAAGAGCCGAGGTTTCGGTTTCGTTGAAATGGAGGATGCTGACGCTGAAAACGCGATCAACACCTGGAATGGAAAGGAACTGGACGGAAGGACTCTTACGGTAAATGAGGCGCGCCCTATGGCTCCTCGAGGCGACCGTCCTCAAAGAGGCGGATATGACAGAGATAGGAGAAGTTTCTAAGCTGTCTAGCCCAAATTACAAAAAACCGCCCGGCTTGTCCGGGCGGTTTTTTGCTGTTCTGTCTGTTGGCAATGTTCAAATAGAATTGCTATTATTTCGGCATGGATAACAAAGTAATCATTGGCTTGGTGGGGCATCCATCAAGCGGTAAAGATACGGTGGCTGGATATTTAGAGAATAAATATGGCTTTTCTCATGTTTCAGCAGGTGATCTTATAAGAGATTACATGAAAAAAAATAATATGGGCGAGCCGGAAAGAGCCAGAATGAGGGAGGTTGGAAATGAACTCAGGAGAAAATATGGCGCTGATTATTTGGTTGAGCTAGCGGTCAAGAAAGATGCGGATCGTCTATTGGTCAGCGGGGTCAGGACTATTGCCGAGGCGAATAAAATAAAAGAAAAAGGCGGAGTGATCGTTGGGCTTAGATCGCCTATAGAATTTCGCTATCGGCTGGCGCGGTTTCGCGGCAGAGCCGGTGATGGTTCGTTTAAAGAATTTAAAAAACTTGAGGAGAAAGAGGCCAGAAGCAAGGATACAAATGAGCAGGATGTTGAAGGGGTTATGAAGATTGCTGATTTTACGATAGACAATGACTCCACTTTGGAAAAATTGCTTGAGAAGATAGACGGGCTCGCGACAAAGCTGATTTCTAAATATAATTAAATCAGACGCGCTTACTCCTTTCTTGATCGTGAATTACGAAACTCTTTTCTCGGCAGGCCTTTTGCGGAACACGGGTATTTTTTTGCTAAAAAATCCCTATGCTCGCCCGTCGGCTTCCGCAATGCTCCGCAAAAGCCCTGCCTGCGACGAGTTTCGTAATCCTATGTTCTTGAGGCCTTTACCCGCTCGTTTTCGGTGAGGTGTTTTTTGCGCAACCTGACGCTTTTGGGCGTGATCTCTAAGTATTCATCGGATGATATCACTTCCATCCCGCGTTCAATCGTAAGCCGCCACGGAGGGGTAAGCATAACCAGGCCGTCCGATCCTTTCTGCCTCATGTTCGTAAGCTGTTTTCCCTTGATGGGATTAACGGTGAGGTCAATGCCTTTTGTGATATTTCCGATAACCATACCCACGTATATCTCTTCTCCCGCTTCAACGTATAAAAATCCTCTCTCCTGCAAATTATTGAGGGCGTAAGCGACTGCTTTGCCGGCTTCCATGGATATCATGGAGCCGTATTGCTGTCTTTTTATTTCACCTTTATATTCTTTGAACTCAAGAAATCTGGACGAAAGAATGCCTTCGCCTTTCGTCTCAATGACGAATTGATTGCGATAGCCGAGCAACGCTCGGGTCGGCGCTTCAAAAATGAGGCGGATATTGCCGTTGTGTTCCTTGGTGTCGGTAAGTATGGCTTTTCTTTCCGAAAGCGTGCTTATGATGTTTCCAGAGTATTCCTCTTTGATATCCACTATAACTTCTTCAAACGGTTCATGTTTTCTGCCATCAATATCTTTTATGATCACTTTTGGTTCCGATATTTGTAATTCATATCCTTCACGACGCATGTTTTCCAGAAGAACAGCTATGTGAAGCTCTCCGCGCCCGTAAACCATACATGTATCGTCGCTAAAATCCACCTTGAGGCCCACATTGACCTCCAGCTCTTTTTCCAAACGTTCCCGTATCTGTCTGCCTGTCACGAATTTGCCTTCACGTCCGGCGAACGGCGAGTCATTGACAATGAATTCCAAAGAAATCGTCGGTTCGTCAATCTTGATTGATGGCAGGGGATTGTCATTCGGACTGTCGGTGATCGTCTCACCTATGTATATGGAAGGAATTCCGGCGATCATCGCGATGTCGCCAGCGGATACTTCTTCCGCTCCTTCTCTTTTTGTTCCGGTGAATGTGAAAAGTTTCGTGATTTTGCCTGCAACGGTTTCCTTTCCCTCCTCTTTGACGTATACCGTCATGCCTGGTTTTGCCCTACCTTTGAAAATTCTGCCGATAGCCATTCTTCCTAAAAAGTTGTCATAGGCCAGATTGAACGCCTGCATCTGGAAGGGCGCGTTTACATCGGATGACGCGGGCGGGACTTCCTCAATGATTGTATCAAGAAGGGGAGTCAGATCATTGCTGTCGTCTGTGAGGGATTTTTTCGCTATGCCGTCTCTGCCGATAGCGTAAACCGTAGTGAAGTTGAGCTGTTCATCGTTCGCCCCAAGTTCCATGAACAATTCTAGAACTTCCTCGTGAACTTGATCCGGCCGAGCAGCTGATTTATCAATTTTATTTATGATTACGATCGGCTTCATGCCGAGCTCTAGCGATTTTTTCAACACGAATCTTGTCTGCGGCATCGGGCCTTCTTGCGCGTCAACTACGAGAAGCACGGTGTCTATAGAACGCAAAACTCGTTCTACTTCAGAGCCGAAATCCGCGTGTCCCGGAGTATCAACAATGTTTATTTTTACACCTTTGTAAATCAGCGATGTGTTTTTGGAGTAGATCGTTATTCCTCTTTCCTGCTCAAGGGCGTTGGAATCCATAGTCATTCCTTCCTTTGCGGCCCCTGTCTGGCGCAGTAAAGCATCCGTCAAGGTGGTCTTGCCGTGGTCAACGTGGGCTATGATCGCGATGTTTCTGAATTCATTCATTTTTTATATTTTGATTGTGAACGATTTAAACAAAAATTGACCGCTAGGTCAGTTAGTTTGCTAATTAAAACAAAAAAAACCACAATTGTCCAGAAAAAAAACCGGTTAGCAAAAACCGGTTGTGTTGTTTGGCGCATTTATTCCGTGTCCAAAGGGGGGACAGGTAATGAGGCGGCTCGGCATAGGGCAATGAGCTCGAGTGATGCGAGCAGTGCCCATCCGATAATAACCCATATTAATGTGCTCATATTTTATAGTATAACACAGCCATAAAAAATGTCACTTTTTTCGCAGTAACATCTCACGTTCAGGGGCAATTCCACGAGTGTGGGAACCTTATAATCTGGATTCTAGTCAAGTATGCAGGCGTTCTTTGATTTTTTCAAATTAATCATCTCAATCGTTTTTCGGCATAGGTCTTGAAGATTTTCACGCATTAGGATAGCATGGTCCTCATCGTATTCAACTATCCGCGCGTTAATGCCCGCTCGCCTCATTTGGTCGTACGCGATATCGCTCTGTTGTGGCGGAATAGTTTTGTCATTTTTCCCTTTGACGATTAAAATTTTTTCCTTGTTTAGATTGCCTAGTCGTCTCAGCACTGATGCTTGCTCGTACATGTCTGCATTTTGAAGATTTATACTGCCGTTAAAGTGGGTGTTGAATATGGAGTTGCCGAGCGAGTATAGCAGTATCGCCCAGTCCGTGACGCCGTTTATGGAGACCGCCCCGGCGAATTGGTTGGGTTTTTCCACCGTAGCGCGAAGAGACAAATAGCCGCCGTAGCTGTTGCCCATGAGATATACCTTACTGACTTTGGAATATGACTTTGCAAACTCTACGGCGTTAACCACGTCTTCCACGTCCTTTGTTCCGACATTGTTTTTTATCTGTTCGGCGAAGTCCCTGCCGTAACCGTAGCTTCCGGTGTAGTCAAGCTTGAGTACGATTGCTCCCTCGGCCCTTATCTCTTCCACGATCGCGTCATAACCGGCGTATCCCCAATAAGGATGAAATCCGGCGCTTGTTTGCCGATAAGGTCCGCCATGAAGCCACACGAGAACCGGATAAGTCTTTTTCTTATTATATTTCGGAGGCAGCAGCATAACCCCCTTCACTTTGTCAGTGTTCAGAAACTTAACGTTTTTTTCGTCTTTAACGGGAGCGCTGTTTCCGACCGCGGGCGCGCCGCTGAAAGAGCTGAATGTTTTTTCCGCTGTTTTTTCGCCGGTGTAATCGCTCACGTTATGAATAAAAGGATGAATGCCGCTTGATGTGGAACGGAAAAAGAGCAGATTCTTGCCGATCATTGCCATATTGTCCGAGTACGAAGCGCTGTCGGCCATTTTGTCCATCCGGCCGTTTGTCAAATCTCGGCGGAATAGTGACCATACTAGAGGATTTTCGGGATTTGCCGTCACATAAAGAGTTGACTTGTCCGTAACCTCAAAATCATTCACGGTGAAATTATCGGGGATGACCCTTGTACCGTTTATGTCGAGCGGAGAGGATCCGTCCAGTGTGATTTTATAAAGAGTGGCGAAACCTTCTCTGTCGTCCAGGTAGACCAGAAAAGAGCCGTCGGGCGAGAAATCAAACAATTTCAGATCCTCGGAAAGAAGATCCCAATAATTGATTTTTGACATCATCTCGTGCTTGATATCGTTTTCAAGATTCCACAAAACGAAAGTTCTTTTTCCCGACGTGGTATATCCCGGAATATAATAAGCCAAATATTTGCCTTCCGGTGAGAGTGTCAGACGAGACGCGCGTGTCTGGTCGGGGAAAGCTCGCCGATAAAGAATCTTATTGTTGTTGATGTCTATGCCCGTGGCGAAATGGTCGCGCGTAAGAAGTACCAGGACATTTCCGTTGTCGCTCCACATGGCTCGAAAAACCCTTTCCTTTGAAGGAAGAATCCTTTCCAACGTTATCAGGTTTTCTGGCGAAACCGCGTATACGGCGTTTCGTATGACCTCCGACGCCCCGAATCCGGACGAATCACTCACGAACACTTTTGATCTGTCACGGTTAAAAAAATGATTTTTATCTGTTAATTGCGGCGGTGTTTTCGCGACGGTGAAATTGTTTTCATCACTCTTTAAGCAGGATAAATTCGCGGTATCGCAAATGTAATAAAGGTCACCGTCAAGACTTCTGTATTTTACGGAAATTTTTTCGCCGTGGATGCCGCTAATGGCTGCGTAATAATATGATCCGGATTCCGCGTTGGTAATGCCGACGTAAAACACTAGCGCGAAAACCGCCGCGGCGGCAAAAGTCAGGATACTGTTTGTTTTTTTGTTGGTCGCCATTTAGGTAACTTTAACGCACTTCGTGTTTGGACTCAACCTCATCGGCAGAATTTATTTCCATACAGCTCATCAGTTATGCACTCTTTGTGTATGTTTGGCGATTTTTTTCATATATAATCAATATAAAAGCGACACGTGTATCTCTAAAAAGGACGAAACTGGGCAACATGTGACAATTATCTACAAAGCTGATGAGCTGGCTACCATAATTAACATTAATATTGGTTACGTATAAAATGTCATCAGGAAAAGTTGAGCATGAATTATCTCGCGGCGAGGAAATCTCCATAATCAATCTTATTGACTGCCTCATTGAGCATGCTTTTGTCATCAACGCTTCAGACATACATATTGATCCCAATGAACATTGCGTGAAGGTGCGACTGCGCATTGACGGGATGCTTTATGATGTTTACAGTTTGCCGAAAAATATTTATGAAGAAGTTATTTCCAGAATAAAAGTTATGGCCGGACTGAGAACCGATGAGCATCAGTCGCCTCAAGACGGCAGATTCCGCAATTCCATTTCTCCCAACGCCAAGGTGGACGTCAGAGTTTCTATAGTGCCCACATACCACGGTGAAAACGCGGTTTTACGTTTACTCCGAGATGTAAGGGAAGATTACACCTTTGACTTATTGGGTTTTAACGCTCTGGATCAGCAGAAAATACTTAAAGCTCTGCGCAAGCCGCATGGCATGATATTGGCGACTGGACCTACCGGATCGGGTAAGACAACTACTCTCTATACAATGATCAAGCATTTGAATACTCGGGATATGTCTGTGGTTACCATAGAGGATCCGATTGAGTATTCGATAGAAGGAGTGGAGCAAATACAGGTCAATCACCATAAAGGCCTGAACTTTGCCAACGGATTGCGCTCGGTCTTAAGGCAGGATCCCAATGTCATAATGGTCGGCGAAATTCGAGACGTTGAAACCGCCTCTCTTGCCATCAATACAGCTTTAACCGGCCATTTACTGCTCTCAACTCTGCATACGAATGATGCCGCCACGATATTACCTCGACTCGTAGATATGCGCGTGGAGCCGTACCTTGTGGCTTCCACCATAAACATTGCCGTAGCTCAACGGCTTGTCAGAAAAATCTGCTCCGCTTGCAAGCGAGAAAAAGTATTGACCGAAAGTGAGCGTTTCGGTCTCATCGACGCTCTAAGAGACGCCGGCGTGGAAATCAATGATAAATTCTATCGCGGTTTTGGCTGTGACGAATGTGTGGGTACTGGCTACAAAGGACGGGTGTCCGTCAATGAAGTTATGGTAGCGGATGCGTCCATAAAGGACGCCATATTAAGAAGGGCTACGGCGCGAGAAATAAAAAAAATCGCCATGGAACACGGCATGACATCAATGATGGACGACGGAATGTCAAAGGCGTCAGCCGGCATTACCACCGTAGACGAGATTCTTAGAGTTATTTATGAATAAATGGACTAGACAAATTTACAGCGGATTCAGCGCCAAGGAGCAGATGTATTTCGCGAAGCGCTTGTCTTTTTTGACGGGATCGGGTGTAACGCTTCTTGATGGTTTGAAAATCATAAGTTCGCAGAACAAATCCAAAATAAAAGCGGAAATATATGATCTGATGATTCGCGATGTTTCTAACGGGTATTTTCTTTCCACTAGCATGTCCAAACTCGGACATTTCTTCAGCCCGTTTTCCATTCACATCATCAAAGTAGGGGAGACAAGCGGCATTCTCGGTCAAAATCTTGAATATCTGGCGGTAGAACTGGCGAGAAAAAACGAATTGAAAAGAAAAATCAAAAGCGCGCTGGTTTACCCTGCGTTTATTACGCTGGCTACTTTCGGCATCACAATCATGCTAACGGTATATATTTTTCCAAAGCTTCTGCCGATATTTCAAAGCATCAAAATTACTCTGCCTTTGTCCACTCGGATCCTTATAAGTGTGAGCTCGTTCATAAAAAACTACGGATGGTGGCTGCTCGCGGCAGTACTCATTCTTATCGCCGGCTTCGCGTATTTTCACAAAAGATCTAAACTACTATCGGCCGCTGTCTCCTTCTGTGAACTCAAGATGCCGATTTTTAAAAATATCGCGAAAAGCTACGCGCTGGCGAATTTCTGCCGGACAACCGGAATTCTTCTTAAAAGCGGTGTTCTCATAACCGAAGCGGTGCATATAGCGGCTGAAACATCCGGTAACGCCGTTTACAGAAATGAATTCGGCAAGCTGAAAAATATGACCGCGTCCGGAACGAAATTGTCCAGATTGTTTTCTGAAAATAAATATCTTTTTCCCGATATTACGGCGCAGATGATAGCGATAGGCGAGCGGACTGGTAATCTGCCGGATACTTTGATGTATTTGGCTCATCTTCACGAGCAAGAGGTGGATGAACAAACTAAAAACTTTGCTGGGGCCATAGAGCCGGTTCTTATGATGGCGATGGGGGCATTGGTGGGTTTAGTGGCCGTATCTATTATTTCTCCGATATATGAAATCACGCAAAATCTCGGACGAGTATAGCGAGATCTCACGCGCTCGAAAGATAGCAGTCATGAAATCTTCACCTGCCGTGACGAGCGGGCGATGCGGATTCACTTTGATGGAGCTTGTGGTTACTGTTTGCGTCATGGCCATATTATTCGCGGCGGGCGCGTCTATTTCATCAGAGTCATACAGGCGGCATGCCTTTACGACGGAGCGAGACAAGGTAATACAGCTGCTTTTCAAAGCTAGGGCGGATGCAATGGGTGGCGTGAACGGCAAAGCGCACGGGCTCCGTATTGCAGGTTCGCGCTATGTAATTTTTGAGGGCGACGTTTTTGATCCTTCAGCTTCCGAAAATATAAATTTTGATAAGAGCGGATATGTAACTGTGAGTGGAGTGAGTGAAATTGTTTTTGAATCCCTATCGGGAAGTGTTGAGTCTCCGGGAGAGATATTTTTTTCCAACGGATCAGAAATAAAAAAAGTAACAATTGGGGATGAAGGTGAAATCAATTGGTAAAACAAATTCCGGTTCAAGTACGCTGGAAATAATGCTGGCATTTGCTATTTTTGCTTTGCTCGTGACCGCCATTGTGGTCGTCTCGTTTGGAAATGAAAAAATCGTCAAAGATTCCGCTGGTTCGCTTGGCGCGCTATACGAAGCCAAGGAGCTTCTTAACAGTGAGCTTTCAAAAGAATTCTCGTTGCTGTCCTCGGTATCTGCGTATGAGGAGGATGGGTATGAAAAAAGTGTTCATATGGAATATGTTTCTGATTTTTCAAAGTTTATATCTGTTTCCGTAAAGCCGAATTTTGCCGGCACTCCGGTAAAACTAGAGAGAGTCGTGACTGATCCGTCCGGACTTGATTCGGCCGATTCATGTTCGCTGGTGTTTGGCGGCGGCTGGGAAAATCCGAATCAGAGCGGAGCAATCTATCTTGGCACGGGCGGGATAACCTCGGTAGAGTTTACCGGTGGTTTGCTGTACGCGGGAGTAAACACAAGCACCGGCTCAGACCCGGACTTTTATATTGTTGACGTGACTGATGAATCAAATATAAATATTCTGGCAGGAATAGATACAGGACAGATATCCGGCACGGCGCCGGGGCTTGAAGATCTTGTGATAAGCGGCGGTTACGCTTATGTCGCAAACACCAGCATAAATGCCCAGCTTCAAGTTATAGATATTGATGATCCGGCCAATCCTGTAGTTGTATCACACTTTAAGCTTCCAAAATTTACGGCGTTCACTGAAAACAGAAAGTGGGGAAGTGTATTTTATACTGGCGGGAGAGTATATCTTGGCACCAATAAATCTGAAGAGGTGGAATTCAATATCATAGATGTAACAGATCCTTTCGCGCCTGTTTGGCTTGGAGGATATGAGATCGGAGCGCGAGTAAATGATATTTACGTGCTTGGCGATACGGCATTTTTGGCGACGGCGGGCACAAGCACTGTGTATGTATTGGACGTTGGTAATCCAGGAAACGTCTCCGAAATTTCGCGTATTGAATTGCCCAAATGGCTGACTCAGAGCGGCAAAAGTATATACCATTCCGGTGATTTGCTTTATGTCGGCAGGACATATGGCGGTACGGGGGCGTACAATGAAGAATTTTATGTTTTTGATTCAGCCACATTAACACCGATTGGTTCTGTTAAGTTAACGACCACCGTAAATGGCATATTTTTTCGTAGCGGGCTTGCGTTCATGGCGACAAAAAAAGCAGGAGAGCAATTTCAAGTTTGGCAGGCAAGCGGAGCCGGAAATTTCACTCGTCAGGGCTCGCTTGACCTTGGGGGCGACGCGCTCGGCATGACTTGCCGAGGCGAGATTTTTTACGTCGCTGTTAGTGACAGTATAAAAATAATAAAAAAATCGCCATGACAAGGAACAAGGTTTTGTTAAATAATTCATTCGGCAGGGGGTTTACACTTATGGAAACAATTATTTACATCGCTCTTTTCGGGCTTATTATGAGCGGATTGTTCCAGACCGCTTATATGATAATACTGAACTCTCGGAAGATGAACGATGATCTCATTAGAGTCAATGATACTTACTTTGTTTTGAACAAGACGGAATATTACATGCGGACTGCCGACGTTATCGTTGAGCCGGCCGAGGGGGCGGAATCAAGTCGGCTTGCTATAAAAATAGGAACCTCGGACATTCTTGTGGAGAGAGATGCGACGGAGAAAAACGTTACAGTCAAAAAGGATTCACTGCCCAAGATAGATCTTGCCAGCGGATACGCTAATGTGGAAGGGTTGACGTTTAGAAACGAAACAGCACACGTTACCGCCAATTTTATTATTGATGGCAAGAGTTATAAGATAATCATCTCCAAACATGCGCCGTAAGTATAGGAATAATTACGGATATATCGCTTTGGTCGCTGTTTCGGTCATTTCTCTCATAATGACCGGCATTGTCATATCTGTAAATTTCGGAGGATATTTTACAAGGTATACTATTCTGACCGCGGAGTATAAAGCTGTAAGTGAAAGCATGGCAAGGTCGTGCGTTGATATCGCTCTTGTAATGGTTGCGCTTGATCCAAAATTGAATGGAAATTACACGGGTATTGAAGCAGATCTGCCTCCTGCAGATGGGGGTGAAAAATGCGCCATAGTTTCTGTGGAACATGATGGCGGAGGATACAAAGTCGTTACAAAGGCGGCGTACAGAAATTCATTGACCAGTTTGGAAAGCAAGATTTCGCTGGACGGCGGAATTTATAAAATCAAAGCGTCCGACGAAATTCCGGCGGATACGCAGTAAATAATCGTGAATTACGAAACTCTTTTCTCGGCAGGGCTTTTGCGGAACACGGGTATTTTTTTGCTAAAAAATCCCTATGCAGAGCCCGTCGGCTTCCGCAATGTTCCGCAAAAGCCCTGCCTTCGACGAGTTTCGTAATTCATAATTCAAATACCGCTTAACGAAAAGCGTGAAAACCGCTTAACGAAAAGCGCATACTATTACGATCGGAAACACATGCTCCCGCGCAGAGCGGGGAGGTAATGGTTTACTGGAATATTGGGGTATATAAAGCAATCATACTTATAATGATAAGTACGCATATTATGCCCCAAAAAAAGTTAATTATTTTTTTATGTTTTTTTTCAAATAACATATTTTATATATAATGCATGGGCGTTTGATATAATGGTATAGTAAAAGAAAAAGTTAAATTATGCAACAATGAGGGAGTACAAGCAAAAAAGAATGCTTCAGAGAGTGGTTTATTCCAAGTTCAGTATTTTGGTGTTACTTGCTCTTTTTATTTTGGCTTCCAAAGCTGCCTTTCATGTTCAGGAAAAATACAGGGATGTTGATAAGAAAAAAGAAAGAGCGCGACGTGAATTAACTCGGTTGGAGGAAAGGCAGGAGGCGCTTGCCGTGGAGATAGAGCGGCTGGGCACGAGAGCGGGAGTCGAAGAAGAGATAAGAGAGAAATTCGGACTGGCCAAGGAGGGGGAGAAGCTCGTTGTGATCATAGACGACGAGGATGATGAGAAAGTTGAGCCGGTGCCCGAGTTGAGTTTTTTTGATAAGATAAAGAACAAAATCTCCGGTTTCTTCGGCAAGAATTGATTGGGTGAATTGAGCGGGTATGGTTTAGTGGCAGAATGCGACCTTCCCAAGGTTGAGACGCGAGTTCGATTCTCGCTACCCGCAAAATAATGAGCGAAGCGAATATATTTCGCGGGTAGAGCGATGTGCCTGCGCATATCGCGTCGAGAATCGAACAGCGGAGGCATGTTTCGCCAGCAGGCGAAACAGCCGAGCTGGTGCCCAGAAAAACTTTTGCGACGGCAAAAGTTTATTCGCGGGCGATTCTCGCTACCCGCAAAATAATGAGCGAAGCGAATATATTTCGCGGGTAGAGCGATGTGCCTGCGCACCAAGAATGTCAACGCTTAGTGTTGACATTCTTGGTGCTAGATTTACACCGAAAATCCGTAGGAGTTTGACTCCTACGGATTTTTTTATTTTGGTGCCGAGGCCCAGGATCGAACTGGGGACCTACCGCTCTTCAGGCGGACGCTCTACCAACTGAGCTACCTCGGCATAGTTGTTAAAATGTTTTTTCTTCAGCATCAATAATGACGCTAAAAATAGCATACATCAAAAATCGCAAAATACAAAAATTCACGGGACTGGCCGCATTGTCAGCAATATGGCGGTTCTGCCGCGCATAATTTACTGAAGCAGGTCTCGGTATTGATCAATCAGATTCTGAGTGCTCGCTTCACCGCCGCCGAAGGCGGAGGTAATGGTTTCTATATATGACTGCACGAAATAATATGCCGCGATAGTCATTATAATTATAATTACCCAATACAGCGCTCTCATTATGGAGCTCCACCTTTGCGACCGCCTCATGCTTTTCAGGATACCATTGTTTTCTTCCGTAACTCGGTATATTTTTTCCAAGATGTCTCTTTCTTCCGGAGTCATGAATTATACACCTGTTTTAACTTTTAATTTTGTTTGCTTCTCCTTGTTAACCTTAGGAAGGCGTATAGTAAGCAGTCCTTGTCTTTCAGACGCATCCGCATCTTCAACTTCAATTTCTTGAGGCAACAGTATCGTTCTGGAAAAAGTTCCCCAATAGAGCTCCTTGAAAAAATAATCCTGCTCAGATACTTCGCGCGCCGCTTCTCGCTTGCCTTTAATGGTTACCATTTCCCGGGTTATTGAAATATCCAAATCATCAGGCCTTACGCCCGCCACCATAGTCTTGATGATGATTTCATTGGGATTCTGATATACATCCACCGTAAGCTGGCCGTCCACATCGGTTTCTGCCTCTTCCGCCCACGCGTTCTTCCGCTCGGCGGATGATGCCGGCTTACCGGCTTCTTCTTCATCGTCCTCAATATCGTCTACATGCACTGAACCCGTTAATCGTTCAAAAAAAGATCTTTTATTTTTCATAATTATTTTGTGATGAGCATTTGGTTATATTTTTAATTTTTTCAAAATAAAGCAAGAGAACAATAATCGTAATCCAGACGAAATAAAATACTGTAAACGTTAAATTATTCTCATTGTTAATTATAAATAAATTAAAAGCACTGTGCAATGTTACAGACACCGCGAGGCCGATTAAGAAGTATAAGAACTTGGCGGTTTTGCTTTTGTAAAAAGCCAATCCGAGCGCGACGCCTATGGAGGCCGAGGCGATGATGTGAAGAAGAGTGGCCCCGATAAATCTCAAGTTTCCTGTCAGGATGCCCAGCGTGAAATTGCCGTCAAAAAGCGGATTGAAAATAAAAAGAGTGTTTTCCAAGGCGGCGAAACCCAAGGCGGCGGTAAGCAGATAAATGATCGGATCCACCGGCTCGTCATCTTCTTTGCGCCTGATACCCGCCCAGTAGGCGGCGGCGAATTTAAGTATCTCCTCTATAGCCGCCCAAGCCACTATCAACCAAAACATGCTTGTTATGGCGTCATCCGCCAGCTTTTGAAAGGGGATTACAAAGGCGACAGCGAGCATTCCGGCTAGAAAAGACAACACCAACAAGCGACGCGGTTCAGGATGTGGGTCCTCTTTGAGCCAGAACCACAGCCAAATAAGTGCGGGGATAACTCCGCCGATTATTCCGAAAACTACTGTTGATGCGTTAACCATTTGAATCTATAAAGGCCACTGCCTTGTCATGAGAAGATCACCGCCTTCACCTTTTCTTGATATCTTGCTCCATATTTCCTCCGTGATGAACGGCATGAATGGATGCAGCACTAATAATGTCTTTTCTAATGTATGAAGCAGAAACTGCTTTCTGGATTTTATTTCTTTCTCCTCGCCCTTTTCAAAAATGGGCTTGCTTTCCTCAAGAATTTTATCAGCTAAAGTATGCCATACATAATGATACAATTTTTCGGCCGCGAGATAAAATCGGAAGTTGTCCATATCTTTGGTAACGTCCTCTAGAAGCGCGTGCCTCTCTTTACGCAGTGCGGAATCGTCTTCGGTATATTCATCAAAATGCGGCTCAATAATTTCATTCTCTGTATTAGATAAAATAAATCTGGTTATGTTCCATAGCTTGTTGGCGAAATTTTTATATCCCCGCACTTTATCTTCCGAAAGAGCAAGGGAAGTTCCCGGGGTGTTGCCGACCACTAAGCCCATGCGAAACGCGTCCGTGCCGAATTTGGCGGTCATCAGAAGCGGATTTATAACGTTGCCTTTGCTTTTGCTCATCTTTTGTCCTTTTGCGTCTAGAACCATCCCGTGGAGATAAACTGTGCTGAAAGGAATTTGGCCGGTCCTATAGAGACCCATCATAATCATTCTCGCAACCCAGAAGAAAATAATGTCACCCGCGGTTTCCATGACGCTTGTGGGGTAAAATTCCGAGAAGTCGGGCTTGTCTGGAAATCCCAAAGTGGCGAAAGGCCATTGAGACGAAGAAAACCATGTATCGAAAGTATCCGTATCCTTACGGACATCTCCACCGCAGGATTCGCATCGGCTGACAATATTATCCAGATCAACATACCCCTTGTCGCATTTGTCGCAAATCTTCGCGGGTATTGAAATACCCCAGACAATTTGTCTCGATATGTTCCAATCAGTTATGTTCTCAAGCCAGTGCTGTGTAATTTTTTTAAAATGCTCGGGAATGTACTCAATTTTGTCGGAGCCGATCTCCTTTAATGCCCGCAGAGCCAAAGGACGCATCCTAATAAACCATTGGCTCTTTATCTGCGGTTCTATCGTTGTGCCGCATTTATAGCATGTCCTTACGACATGTTTGTAATTTTCATCAATTTTCTCAAGCAAGCCTTTTTGCTTTAATTTTTCCACAATAAGATGTCTCGCTTTGGATATATGCATTCCGGAAAATTCGCCGGCGATAGGCAACAATTTTCCTGACTCATCAATTATTTGTTCTTTATCCAGCCCGTGCCTCTCGGCAATGTCAAAGTCTGCCGCGTCATGCCATGGCGTAATAGTCATAACCCCTGTTCCGAAATTCATATCAATTTGCTCGTCCTTGATTACGGTAGCGGTGATGGGTCCGTTTATCCATTCAAGATCAATTTTTTGTCCGTTTTTATATTGGCTGTAGCGCTTGTCATGAGGGTGCATTACCACATATTTGTCGCCGAACTTTGTCTCAGGTCTGGACGTGGCTATTATAAACGGGCCGTATTTAAAATAGTAAAATTTTTCTGCTACCTCAACATCTTTTATTTCAAGATCAGAAAAAGATGTTCTATGCTTGGGACACCAACTGACGATTCTTTTTCCCCTGTACAACAGATTGTCTTCGGATAATTTTTTAAAGGTTTCGTAAACTATGGCGATTATATCGTCATTCAGAGTGAATTTCTCGCGCGACCAGTCGCAAGAAGCCCCAAGACTTCTGACCTGAGATTTTATTTTGTCAGCATTTTCCAGAGTAAATGCCAGGATTTCTTTATACAAATCCTCGGACTTCATGCCGAAGCGCGATCGTTTTTCCTTCTCAAGTTTTTTCTCATACACTACCTGCGTTTCAAAACCGGCGTGATCAAGTCCGGGCAGCCACAGTGTTTTGTATCCGCGCATTCTGTGATATCTGACCATGATATCTTGAATGGTCATAACTAGCCCGTGTCCCGCGTGAAGAGAGCCGTTGGCATTGGTGGGAGGCATGATGATCGTAAACGGTTTTGCGTGATTGGGATTCTTTTCGGGGTTTTTTTTCCATTCCGGCTTTACGTCGGGATTGAAATAACCGCTTTTTTCCCACAGTTCGTATATCCTTTTCTCCGTTGATGCCGGATCGTAAGGTTTTAAAAATTTCTCGTCCATACATGAAATATTAGCAGTAAAAGTCTTATTTTCCAATCTTCTGCGCAATTTTACGCGTATTGGACTTTACGTGTTTGATGTCATTCCCGCGAAAGCGGGAATCCAGGATCTTATCTGCGTACTCTGGATTCCCGCTTTCGCGGGAATGACATAGGAGCGTGGGGATTACAGCCCCCAAGACTGTGAGCAGTTGCTTGACTGTGGGATATTGACAAATTGCGAGAATATGATAAACTAACGACAGTAGCTCCTTGATGTGATAGGCCTGTGTTGGGCCATAATTTCGGATACGTCCGAGGTTAGCTATCGCGAAAAGAGCGGAACCAGAAATCATATGGATAAAAAAACTTTCATGGCCCTGCTAGTGGCAGGGGGGTTTTTCATCAATAATGCTTATAGCGCTGATCTTGTTGTCAGCGCTGTGAGCGAAGAGGATCAAGACGGAGGGAGTTTTCTCTCGTCGGATCTGAAGCGGGCGAGTTCTGGAGGAGACGAGGGTCTGGCGATAGATGTCCAAACTTGGACGTTTTTCGTTAGCTTGCCCGATGCAAATCGGGCGACGAATTCGTTTCCGGTGGCTCGAGACTCGCTTATGGCCGGGCTCAAGCTAGGTGGTGCGTTTAATGCCCGTGGGAGATTGACTCCCACAGGAATTGAGATCAAAGGGCATTTTGCTGCCGGTGACGTTACTACGTCCACGTCGGCAAATTTATGGCGTTTTGAGCTCAATCCGGAGGCCCCGTTTGGTAAGGAGTATGGAAATCGGGGTTATGCTCCCGTAGTCATCCAGGGCATTGGCGGAAAAATTTCGCTCAACCGCATATCGTGGAGAGTCGTTGGCGGAGTTTTCACCGGTCAACGGAGTCTCGCACCATATGCGTACCACCCGAAGACTCGGGTGGGAATCAACAGCGGTCCTGATGGAAAGCTGTGGACTCCGGACGATACTAACATAACCTCTGGCGACGGTTCCCAACTGGTAGACGCGATCGCCTACATCGGAGCATCGCTTTCATCGCCGAACGCCGGTGATGAGGGTGATCTGGAAACCATCTCGGCCTACCTTGTGGGAGGGAAGCCGGTTACGGTTGAGTACGTTGTTGATCTCGGCCGTCCAGTGGTAAACCAAACAAGAGCCATGGTTTACGATGATGTCCCGGACAGTGAGTTCGGGTGGATGATCATTCCCACGCCTTATGGTCGCTTGTTTTCACTCTCGGCCCGTGAAGGCGAGCGGTTTGAAATCAGGCAGACGGAAAGTCTGCCGCGGTTCAGTGAAGTTGTGGTGGAATCAGCCGTTAGTGGTTTTTCCCAACCGGAATTTATTCCGGCCGGGAACCGCCCCATGCTGTTTCTGAACAAACAGCTTCTTGAATAGTGTCACGTCAGTTCAGTCGCTCCGATGCAACGCATCGGAGCGATTTTCTTTTTTAATTACATTGAATTACGAAACTCGTTCCCCTCTTCCCCTCTTTAGAGGGGAAGTGCCTCGCCTCGAGGCGATGGGGTGCCCATCTTCTAAATGGTAGACCCGTCGAATGCGGCACTAATCAGCCGAGATGCAATTTTGCACTCAGCTTGACAAAAAAAATTCTATACATAATGTTTCTATGTGGTTGTCAATTTACCTATTGACAAATACGCACAATTTGTTACAATATATGTATTAATTAATAGTATAAAAATAAGCTATATGCACCAACGATTTTTTAGATATTCAGCCGTATTTGCAGTCATTCTCGCTATTTCCGCTCTGGCGGCGTCTGTTAGAGCAGAGGCGGTTCAGAATGACTCTTCAGTCGGCATTAATACCAATTCGGTATCAGAGGAAGCGCAAAGTTCTTTTGCGCCTACCTCTACTCCAACAAACGATCCCGCTACGGAAGAGGAGTCAGGTACAGGCATTACTACTAATGTTTCTGATGAGGAGACACAAGATAGTGGTACAGGCATAGATACCAATTCCTCCAGCGAGGATACACAAGACGAGGACACAGGCATCAACACCAATCCCGTCAGCGAGGAAACTCAAGACGGCGATACGGGTATTGATACCAATCCTGTGAGTGAAGAGACTCAAGATGGTTCAGATCCAGATGATAATGGCGGAGATACGCCGAACGGTGGAAACGGTGACGACGATGACGACACGGACACAGTGGATGATGGAGATGACGACCGTTCATCAACAGGCGGGGGACGAAGATTTCTCGGTGGTGGCCGAGGCGGAGCGGAGGAGATAAATGGCAATGAACCAGTCGTTATCGCTCCTATCGCGGGCTGTACCTATTTAGCGGAATACATGAGGTATGGAGCGGCCAACAATCCGTTTGAAGTCCATAAACTTCAGGTTTTCTTGAAGAATTACGAAAATCTGGACGTGGACATAACAGGCATATTTGACAGCAAAACTCTAGCCGCGGTCAATCAGTTCCAGCAAAAATATGTTAATGAAATCATGGGTCCATGGGGTGCAAGCATCCCTTCAGGGCAAGTGTACATAACAACCGTCAACAAGATCAATGAAATATTCTGTAATAATCCGATGGCTTTGACGGCTGAACAACTCGCGATAATTGCCGCTTATAAAAATAGGCAAGACGCGATCACTCTCGCACAAGGAGGGACGCGTGACCGATCGGAAGTAAATGGCGGTGATACAGCCGGTGACGACACAGACACTTCGAGTGAGGACGATGGAGAAAATGGGGAGGAAGGGGATAACCAATCGGCTTCCGCCGCCACATCGTTCACCGAAAAAATTAAGAATTTTTTCAAGAGAATATTTGATTTTATTTTCAAAAGGTAAAAACTTATTGGAAATGGTCAGCTCAAAAACAGCTCCGGTTATGCCGGAGCTGTTTTGCTATTGATCACCCAATTCCTCATTACCAACCGCTCTGATTTCATCAGGGTGGCGGCTCATGCCGAGGCCCTCGGCCATTCCTGCGAGAGCTATCATTATGGCATTGTCAGTCGCCAGCGCGGGAGGGGGGATAAGTACCGCTACGTCCATTTCCACGCCAAGTTCTGCGAATGATTTTCTGATAAAATTGTTGGCGCTGACCCCGCCGGAAATAATGAGTGTTCGTACGTTGAAGTGTTCAATGGCTTTTCTTGCTTTGGCAACCAAAACCTCTGTTGCCGCGTTTTCAAACTCTACTGCAATCGCCGAAACAATCTCTTTGCTCGGTGCTGGTATTTTTTTTATTTTGTATAAGACTGCCGTCTTCAGTCCTGAAAAAGAAAAATCAAAATCGTCGGAATTGATCATCGGGCGGGGCAGTTTGAGAAGTTCGTGATTATCCTTCATATACGCCGAGAAACGCGAATTCTCTCGCCATAGGTCCGCAAGACGCGATATTTCAGGACCGCCGGGATAGGGAAGGCCTAAGATTCTCGCGACCTTGTCAAACGCCTCGCCCACCGCATCATCTCTTGTCCTGCCTATCATCCTATAACGGCCCCATTCTTCCATGAGTATGAGCTCCGTGTGACCTCCTGAAATGAGCAATGCCAGTGCGGGAAATGCCGGCTTTGAAACTTGAAAAGTTGATTTGGAAAATTCGTCTTGGGTGAGCAAGGCAGAGATGATGTGTCCCTCCATGTGGTTCGCGGGTATGATGGGGATATTCCAGGCAGACGATAACGCCTTCGCGAAATTAATACCAACCCATAGAGCGGGTTCAAGTCCCGGACCGTATGTTACCGTTATAGCGTCTATTTTTGGACTATTTATAGTCGGAATATATTCCATGAACAATTTGAAAAGATCCGGTTCTCTTTCCAAGATCCGGCTTATTTCTCGAGTGTTCAAATTCGCGCCGATCTCTTTGTAAATTAAATTTGCTTTTGCTAACGCGTTTTTCAGCAAAGGAATCAAATTTTTGGCATGTTCTCGTTTGGCGAGCATTGGAAAAACACCGCCATACTGAGCATGAGTTTTTATCTGTGAGAGTAATTCGTTCGCCTTTACTTCCACTTTCCAGCCGTTCCGGGCTTGTTCGGCGTTAATAAAACTGATCCCTGTTTCGTCACAAGACGTCTCAATTGCTAGAATTATCATATTGTTCAATCGGGCTGCTGGGAATCGAACCCAGACCACGCGAACCCGAATCGCGCACACTACCACTATGCTACAGCCCGAGTAATATTAACCATTTTACACATTTGTTAGAAATTTGCGACATTCTTGGAAGTTGAAATAAATTTTAAGAGCGGTACCGCAGGGCGTTACTTATTCGCAATATTTTGTAATTTGTTATTTGGTGCTCGGTGCTTTTTTATGTGCTCTTTTCGTTAAGCGGTTTTCACTCTTTTCGTCATGTGATATTTATAAAAAAAACCACCTCCTTTGAGATGGTTTTACAAGCCGATGATGGGAGAGTAAGTAGCAGTTCTTTTCGTTTTCTCGAAACGAACGCCTCCTCCTGCGTGATAGTCGGCCACGAGTCTCAAGGTGTCAACCCTGACCTTCGCTCTGCGACGAGAAATTAATACTGCGGCGGAGCATCCTTCCCATGTGACTCGGCGATTTTTGGGAGGTGTATTACTGAATATAAGAACTTTGCGGCTGGTTTCGCCCCTTGTCGGCATATTGTCCGCGCTGACGCCGATGGGGTAAATTTTGGATTCAATCAAGTAGCATTGCTGATTGGCCATGCTATCATCCAGTTGTTGACGCATTGTTCCGGAGGTAGCTTCAACTATCGCTTTTCGTCGAGGGTTAGTGTATGAGGACATATTTTGCAGATTGCATTGTTGAAAGAACCGAATTTTACTCTGTGATCCCGCACAAAAACCAGTTTTCGGAAGAAAACTGGTTTTTGAATTTGATTTAGTTAGTAAATACCAACTCAAAAACAAGCTTTCTTCATGAGGATGGGGTGCATTTAAAAAGCTATTGAAGCTACTGAAGCTTCCCCTCGCGAGTACAATACTAATACAGATGAGCGGTTGACGCAACCGAAGGTCGCGGTAACTGCTCACACCTTGATGGCTGTCATTCCCGCGAAGGCGGGAATCTAGGCCCTATTTTTATCTGGATTCCCGCCTTCGCGGGAATGACAGAAGAAAAGCGCGGGAAAGACAAAAGGAAAAAGTGTTACAGTTAGCGGGTCACTCGTCTTTGTGAGCGGTTACAAGTCGTGGGCGAGTCGTTAACCCAGTTTTATTTTTTTTAACGAAAGAGCGTTAATGACAACAATGACCGTTGACGCGCTCATGAGCAAAGCGCCTATCTCCGGCCGGAGGAAGAAACCCCAAGCGGCGAATGCTCCCGCGGCGGCGGGTATGGCCACGACGTTATATCCGAGCGCCCATAACAGATTCTGCACCATTTTTGATTTGACGGCTCTGCCGAGGAATATTAGACGGGCGATATCCTCCGGGTTGTTTCGGGTGAGGATCACGTCGCCAGCCTCCAGAGCTATGTCTGTGCCTGCTCCTATAGCGACTCCGACATCGGCTTGTGTCAGAGCGGGAGCGTCGTTTACTCCATCACCGACCATAATGACGGTATTTCCTTTTTCCTGCAAACTTCTTATGTATTTATATTTATCTTCCGGAAGCACTTCGGCAAAGTAAGTGTCAATTTTTAATTCATTCGCCACGCTCCGAGCCACGTTTTTGCGGTCACCCGTGAGCATGGCTACTTTCACGGACATGTCGTGCAGTTTACGAACGGCGTCAAACGCTTCTTTTTTAATTTCGTCAGCCAGATAAATTACCCCAATAATTTTTTTGTCTTTAGAGATGAAGATTTGTGTCTCCGCGCGGTCTTGCTTGTCGTGTCTTGCCATATCGCCGTCTTCCACTCCAATATCTCGCATTAGGGTACTGTTTCCAATATGGTATTCTTGTCCGTCTATCGTCCCGCTTACACCCTTGCCAGCGAAGTTTTTGAATTGCTTGGGTTCCACAAGATTGGCGGAAAGTTTTTTGGCATGCTTCACGATTGATAGCCCAATGATATGCGATGAATGCTGTTCCAATGAAGCCGCGATACGCAGGAGTTCGTCTTCGGACATGCCGGTTACCGATGACACTGATGTGACGCCGAATTCTCCTTTGGTAAGGGTACCTGTTTTGTCAAAAATGACATAGCCGGCCTTTTTTATGGTCTCTATCTTCGCCATATTTTTTATGAAGATGCCATTTTTGGCGGTGAGGGTGGCTGTGATTGTCGTCACTGCGGGAATGGCGAGGCCGAGAGCGTGAGGGCAGGCGATAACCAACACGGTTATGGCTAGTGTAATACCGAAGACGAAAGATTCGCCCATGAGGAGGAACCAGACTAGCAAGGTTATGATGGCGGCGATGAGCGCCACGAATGTCAGAATGCCCGCGGCGCGATCAGCGATTTTTTGTGATCTCGGTTTTGTGGCGCGCGCGTCCTTGATGAGCTGTTTTATCTGCCCCACAGTAGAATGTTCTCCCACTCTGGCGAGGGTTATGGTGAGAGCGCCGTCTACGCAGATTGAGCCGGCTGTTACCTTGTCGCCTTGTTTTTTTGAAATTGGTTTTGATTCGCCGCTTATGAGCGATTCATCTACGCTTGCTCCTCCTTCCGACACGGTACCGTCGGCTGGGATTTTTTCTCCTGGTTTTACCAGAACAATGTCTCCAACCTTGAGCGATTCAATTTGCACGGTCTTCTCCTCGCCGTCGACGAAGACGCGAGCGGTGCTGGGCAAAAGCTTGCTGACTTCCTCCAGAGCGTCCCCTGCGGCAACACTGGATTTGGCCTCCAGATAATGTCCGAAAAGCAGTACCCAGATAAGAGTGGAAATCTCCAAGTAAAATTCCACTTCCAGAGCCGGCAGAAATGTGGAGGCGACGGAAAAAAGATATCCTGATCCTACGGCGAGGGAGACCAGGGTCATCATTCCGTATTTTCCGGATCTAATTTCGTGAGAGGCGTGCTGAAAGAAAATCAAGGCGAAGCCGAAGATAACGGTGGCTGTGATGAACCCTATCCATTTTGCGTAAGTTATGACATCGCCGATGCCGAGAAGACCGGCTGTCATCTCGTTGGTGAGGACGAGGGGGATCAAGAGTACCGTCACGATCCAGAATCTGCGCAAAAAATTGGCGGCAGAATCGGTCCATCCTTCGCTTGAGCCGTGATCTCCGCATCCTGAATGCGAGTGCTTGCTTTGATTATCCTCGTGTGCCACCTCGTGCTCCGTATGTTCGGAAGATTTATTGTTGTTTTTGGTACAGCATTCCATATGTGTAAATTAATTAAGGTAAAGTAACGCTAAGCGCTGCATCCTCCTCCCGCTCCGCCTTCCACGGGATTAATCTCTTCCAATACTCTGCGGTATCCTACAGCGCTAGAATATTCCGCTCCTAATACAGTTTTTGGATCAACATCCGCCCACGCAATATGCCTTTTTTCAAAGTATTCTCCAATGGTCATGTAGGTGTCAGGAAACCAATAGGAATTCACTTTGAGGGCGATATCGTACATTTCATTTTCGCTCATGCCTTCTTTTGCCAGAAGCTGCAAAAGTCCCAGCATTGCCATTCCGTGATTACAGTCGGGGAAGTGGGTGGAGTTGGCACAGCAAGGCCTGTAAATTCCCTTGGACACATTCTCAACTTTATTCTGTTCATCGTTGGTCAGACGGATGAACTCATGTTTGTTGTAATGATTCATCGGGTTGCCTTTCGCAAGTGTCCATCCCGCGGTTGACGCGAAGCGGCTAGGATCGCCACCGTACTTTCCGCTGGCTATCGGTCCATTCTCAAGAATATCATTTTTATTAGAAAGACCGAATGCCCAAAGTAGGTTCAGAAGAATACCAGCGTTTTCTCTATTGATGACGATGGCCGTGTCTTCTCTTCCGGAAGTCAGGCGTTTGACTTCCCCTATACCGCCCCTTGCTTCGTATATGCTTTCAAAAGGAATCTGATCTATTGTTCCCGTATCAATCAGCCGTTTGCCGATGTCCCCCCACGTGATAGGGATTTCCACACCCTCCTGCGGAATAATAGTATTTTTTATGCTGACACTGTTCGCGGCGAGCGCGTTTGTATCCGGCGGGGGAGCGGGTTTTTTATAATTTTTTTTGTAAATTATCGCAGATGTAACCAGCGTTACCGCTATAAGTAAGGCGATCGGCCTCATGAAATTAGATGTTGTCATTGAAATATTGTTAATTTGAATTGCTAATTGACGGCGTTACCAATTCCTACAGCATTCTATGATTTGTTTCGCGAATTTTTTAATTCCGGCCTTTTCCCGCGTTATGTAAATCGCAATGAATACCAGCCACAAAATCGCGAGCGTTAGTAGGGCTGAAAATTCAATAGATCGGGTTATAAGAAAATATGAAAGAGATACAGCTGTCGCGAAAAACGGAAATTTGAATATTGCCGAACCTCTTGAAAATTTTTTTTCAAGGTAATACATTCCTCCCACGGCGCTGCCCCCCATAAGTATGCCTAGAGTTACCGGATCGGCAGGACCGCCGAAGTAAAGCGTCGCAAGAAGAATAATCCATGTGGAAGCCGCGGTGGCGCAGAGAGCGCAGATTTTCGGCAAAACAAAAGATTTTAATCCAAGAAAAACAAGAAAAAGAACAGTTAAAACAATTAGTACCGAGTATAATGTCATGAGAGAATTTGGACGATTACGGACGCGACAGTGAGAGTAAATAGGGTAATGGCGATGCCTTGATAGGGTATTTGTTTTCCTCTGATTTTTGTTACGAGCTTGCTTAAATATGGCGCGGCGATCATGATCACAGACCCGATTACAACTCCAAGGATGAATAAGTTGATTGTGTAAGTGTTATGAAGTATGGTTCCGTAATCGCCCGCGATTGAAAGATAAAGCGGTCCATACTCACGAACCAACGGCATTATGGGGATGATGGTTCCTAAAAATATTAAGACAGCTAGAATGGGGCGAAGGTATGAAGTGTTGTCTCGCTTTGAAACGCGATCAATCCACTTCTTTATGCCGGGCGCGAGCCAAAGAGACAGCGCGAGCGCGAACGCTCCGATCAATATTCCCACTACTACGGACGACACTCCCAGTGATGCCGCGAGAACAGCCAAAGCTCCAGCTCCCGCTGTGCAAAGGGGACAGTGTGCCGCGGCTGTCTTGGGAAGCAGTCCCGCTAGCAATATTAACGCGATAATATTTTTTTTCATCTTAATTACTTTGAATTACAACGTCACATACACACCTCCCTTTGAACCGTCATGAAGGATCTCGTATATCAGAAAATCTCCGCTTTTAGGCCCGGGCATACCTGGCGATCCGGATGGCATTCCGGCCATTCCTATCCCTTTTATGTCAGGTTTCTCATCTAGCATTTTACGTATGGCTTCTTCCGGAATGTGTCCCTCCACTACGTATCCGCCAACTTCAACGGTATGGCAACTCCATAGTTCTTGAGGGACGCCGAGAGAAACTTTGATTTCCTCCATATTGTCCATGTTGCTCGTCTGCATATTGTAGCCGATCTTCTTCATGTAGCTTCCGTATACTCCGCAACAGCCGCATGTGGGGGATTTGTGTAGAACTGCCATAATACCCGGCTCGGTGCTGGGTGTGGCGATCTGAGTGCCGTTAGGCGCGGGATTTTTTGTGAAAACAATAGCGCCTATTGCTATCACGGCTATCACTATAACCGAAGGAATTAATACACCTTTATTCATATTTATTGTTTTAGTTTCTTAATAATATAAATCGCAAGCAGAATTCCGACGAAAAGCCAAGTGATGACAGTGGCGAAGAACAGCCATGAGGCGGAAGAATACACTGACCCGCCTAGACCGTTCATCATGCCAGACATCATCGGTATTCCGTATCCTGTACGCACACTTTGTCCTCCGGAGTAACCTCCCATCATAAAGTTATTGTCTGAAAAATGATGATCCTTCATGAAGTTTACCATCTTACCGGCTTCCGCATCGTTCAGATCTTCGCCGTTCATCATTTTCAGCATCACGTCTTCCATTTGGGCGAATTCTTCTTTTGTTACGGCCTTGTCAGTGGATTGTGATCCGCTGGCATCATCCACATGAGCATCCGCCTGACTTAACGCAAGCGCCCCTGTGAAAAACATTACCGTTATTATAATTGTTATTTTTATTTTCTTCATAATTTATTTAACTTTTTAATTAACATTAGTCGTATATATTTATAATCAGCATTCATGCCTACAACATCGCAGCACCCTCTGCCTTATTCGTAGCCATTAGTATCATTCGTACCATTTGTATATTGGTATAATATAGTTCTATTTTTTTTTCGCCAATTTGAAAACCTTAATAACTTCATCGACCGCTTTTTTTTCTTGATTGCTCTTCATCTGACGGACTACATGTTCGGACAGATGATTCTCCAGCATCAGATTTTCCACTGAAGATAGGGCATTGCGTATAGCCGAAGATTGCGTGATTACATCCACGCAATATTTTTCTTCATCTATCATCTTATGCAAACCGCTGATTTGCCCCGCAATCTTCTTGATTCTATTCACGACCTGCCTCTTTATTTTCTGATTCATAACCGTATCATATACCCCCATAGGGTATATTGTCAAATCCAAAATTGGTTAACTTCCACAAAGTGAAGAATGTCAACGCTAAGCGTTGACATTCTTGAGGTGTTCTTTGGTTTAAAATTAACACGCCAGCCTGGCGCGTTAATTTCGGCTGATGTGACGCAATAAGATCAATAAATATGAGAAAGGCCCCAAATGGTGTGTTGCAACCATAAGGGGCCTTAGGTGGAGCAGGACTTGAAACGGATATATCAGCTGAAGACCATCGTGTAGAAGTCGCGGATGGGATCTTTGACCCATTGGGCGGACTGAAGATCTTTGTAGTGAAATGCTTTCAAGCCACCGTTGAAATACTCGCGAGGATCAAGCGTAATCTGGTCTCGCTCTTCACGTGTAAGTTGGAGAGACAACGTATAACAAAGACTATCGCAACCAAATTCTTGAGGAGTCTGTTGCCGGTCCTTGAAGAAGTAACGGTTCATGCAGATGAAGTCAAACCGTTTTGTTTCAATAAAGAGACCGGTTTCGCGCTTGAAACAACGTTGAGCTGACTCGAGCTCAGTCTCACCTACACGGCTGCGCCCGCCGATGAACCACCACCAGCCATTGGCTGGCCGCGAGGCACGGCGAGCGAGGTAGATTGTCTCAGAGTTTACGTCAATGATTCCGATATCCGTGCAAACTACAATAAGCGATTGAATTGCCTTGGCATACTCCGCCTCCTCCAGACGAACTGGCGGATACACTTTCCCAGGTTCTTCTACGTAGAGTTTTGGTGCTGTGCTTTTCACCGTATTCCTTTTGGTTTCGCGTGCCCTACGCGACCGGTCTGGCTCGTTATGAGCAGAGCATTGAATATCTGTTACCGCATAAAATGGCATTTCAGCCAGTCAATGCTCTGCTCATTTAAAATCTCAAGGACATTCGCTCGCAAACGTGAAAAGAACTTAAATATGAATTGATCTACACCCAACTCAATTTTATTGATACTAGTATAGCAACGTAATACTCATTTGTCAAGTTTGCAAATGTAACTGCTTACAAGGCCCAGTGACACGCTAACTGTAACACTTTTTTTCCGTCACCCTCAAGAATGTCAACGCTTAGAATGTCAACGCTTAGCGTTGACATTCTTGAGGTGTTCTTTGGTTTAAAATGTGAGGAATGGGCACCACTTCGGCTCGAGGAATTTCAATTTTATGGATAAATCTCAAATTGTTGGGAGAAGACTAAGCCATGCGCAACTCAGGGATTTTTGGTAAAATTGCAATATGAATAACGAAATTCCAAAGTCAGACTATGAAATTTTTAGAGAAGAGAAGCACGAATCGTTAAACGCTCCGCATGCTGTCATTGTGGACGCGGCTGAAAAGGCGACAGGCGCAAGTGTTTCCAGTGAGAAAAGAATTATAGCCGGAGAAACGAATGAGGTTCACGAAATTACAACAGACGATGGCGGGGAAGTTATTGTTCGGATCTACCATGGAGAAAAACCAAAATTTGAGAGAGAAAGGTGGGCTATAGAGCAATGCAAGGCGTCCGGAGTTCCTGTGCCTGAGGTTTTATTGGTAGAAGAGAGTAAAAGAGAGGGGAGTACTCTCTTTGTTTGTGTGGAATCTAAGGTTGAGGGCGTGTCGTTGGGAAATATTCCGGAAATTACTGAGCCAAAAAATAGCGAGCGCTTGAAAGAGCTTCTGTATAAAACCGGCGAGCAACTGTCTACTATACATTCGATTTCTACTAATGGATTCGGGTCATTAGATAAAAATGGTCAGGGCAAATACGATTCGGTTCAAAGCTTGCTTACAGAGGATCAGTTTAGAAACCCCGAAAATATTTTATCCGAGAGTAAGTTGAAAATTACCGACCATGATACCGTTCAATTGGTAAATAGAGCGCATGAAATTATTATCGCTCAAGCTGACAGTCTACCTGTAATTAGTCCAAAGCTGTTACATGGAGATTTTGGACCCCAGCATATTTTGATTAAAGATGGCGAGATATCTGGAGTTATTGATTTTGAGTTTGCCAAAGGATCAGATCCTACAGAAGAGTTTGCGCGCTGGGAGTTAAAATTCAAGGATTATCCATTGGAATATATTCAAGCGGGATATGGCAATAAAGAGTTGTTTGAGGGAGATTTTGAGCGGCGCAAATATATTTGGAGGTTGTTTCAGGGATTAGCGATAATGAGATACTGCGCTCGCGAGGGCAAGCAGTTTGGCATCGATAAGATTGTTCCGGAACTCAGGAAAAGCGTGGATTATTTCATTTAAATTACTAGTGTCGTTACAAGTTAATATTTACTATAGCATGTTGTGAATTTATGGCTTTCAGATTGATGAAAATCCATGATGTACGCAGAGGAAATTAACTTGTAACGGCACTAGCAGTGCGTCAACCGACTGGCGATTGGGTGTCTTCTCTTAAGTTTTTGAGAGTATACCGCGCCGCTAGAACCTATTTCCAGTCGCAGAGCGACTGATTCGCACGCGCCGAGCGCGTGGTGGCTTGAGATTCTTTCGTACGCTCCGATTCCGTGGTGACTTGAACGCCGCCCCGCGCGGAGTACCGCGCGTCCGCCCTCGCCCCGTTTCCGCTCTCATGCTTTTTCTTTTTCGCGGGGGGATTCTTTTTGAAATTGAATGGGCGGAAACGGGGCTCGGT
>MHSK01000003.1 GCA_001821295.1 Candidatus Taylorbacteria bacterium RIFCSPLOWO2_12_FULL_43_20 | reverse complement strand
CTATAATTGCAACGCAAGTAGGTGGTATTAAGGATTTTTTAATTGATGGTGAAACAGGTCTAGTATGTAATGTGCATGATCCTGAGAGCATAGCTAAAGCAGTGTTGCGATTAGTTAAAGATCATACTCTTCGAGAAAATATTATAAAAAATGCTAAAAAAATGGTGAAAGAGAGATATGATTGGAATTTGATTGCCAAGAGGATGAAAGAAGAGATTTTTGATAAGGTATAGACATGCGCATTATTATTACGACCGGATTATCTGGCAAGGATGTCGGGGGGCCGGCCCAATATGGTTCGGGGCTTAAGAACGCGTTTCAAGAATTGGGGCATGAAGTAAAACTGATTTCTTACGGTCGGACGGAGAAACTCTTGCCGATAGGCGCGAGGCACATCTTTTTCTTTTTTAGAATCTTGCCTCGAATTTTCTGGGCAAATTATGTATTGACACTCGACACCTTTTCTACCGGAGTGCCTTCTGTCTGGGGCGCCAAAATCTTAGGTAAGAAAAGCATCGTAAGGGTCGGCGGCGATTTCCTCTGGTCGGCTTATATCAATAAAACAAGCAAGCCCATAACTCTGCCGGAATTTTACAAAAAACTTCCCGGACTTAATCTAAAGGAAAGGATCACTCTTTTCTTTACCAGAACTCTGACGAGGCAGGCAGATTTTCTGGCTTTTAATACCAAGTGGCAAAAGAAGATCTGGGAATCTTATTATGAAATCAAAAATTGCGGCGTAGTAAGAAATTTGATTCCAGAAAAAAAGGAAGCTGCAGTACCCCCAATTAAAAATTTCTTATGGGCGGGGCGTATGATACCGGAGAAAAACCTAGAATCTCTCAGAAAATCCGGAGTGCGCCTACAAGATAAGTATCCCGATTTCCGTCTAGATATTGTGACCGGAGAATCACATGAAAAAATTTTTGAAAGGATAAAAAATGCTTACGCGGTTGTGTCCGTCGCTTTTTCAGATATTTGCCCCAATTTTATTCTCGAAGGAATCTCTTTCGGTAAACCATTCGTAATGACGCGCGAGACCGGTCTAAATGAAATTTATCCGAAGGGGGGCATATTTTTCAATCCTCTCAAAGTTAATGAGCTTGAGCGGGCCATGGAGGCCGTGCTTAATTATCGTGTTTACCATAAAGTAGTCGAAGAATTAAGAAAGAACGAAGTATCACATTCATGGAAAGATATCGCAGAAGAGTATCTTGATATATGGAAAAGAATTTAAAAATTTTAATGATTGGTTCCGACAGGAATCTCTGCGTGGAAGGGAGCGCTGTATCCAAGCGTATCAAGGAATATGGCAATCTGGTGGTAGAACTGCATATCATAGTGTTTGCAACCCGAAAACATCTGCGATTATTGAAAATTGAAAATTCTAAATTGAAAATTTCAAATAATGTCTGGGTTTATCCGACTAATTCGTTTTCGAGGTGGTTTTATCTTCGTGATGCCGTCACGCTTAGCAAGAAAATAGTCTATGAAAATAAATTTATCAGGGGAAAATCTGTTATTACTACGCAGGATCCTTTTGAATGTGGTTGGACAGGTTTGAAGATTAAAAAGTGGTGGCGCTTGCCGCTTGAAGTCCAACTTCACACCGACCCGTTCTCCCCATATTTTACAGGGTTTCAAAATAGAGTGCGCCAGTTTTTCGCAAGAACCGTTCTTGCGAAAGCTGATGGCATAAGGGTTGTATCTGAGAGTCTTAAGCTAAAAGCTAAAAGCTTAAAGCTAGGAGCTGAAATTTCTGTCCTACCTATATATGTCGACAGAGAAAAAATAGAAAATAGTCATGTCACTTCTGATCTTCATACTCGCTATCCTTGGCGCTTTATTCTTCTCGCTGTTTCACGTCTCGCGCCGGAGAAGAATCTTTCGCTAGCCATTAAGATACTCGCGTCTGTGCGGAAGAAATTTCCAGATACTGGGCTTGTGATAGTGGGTTCTGGCTCGGAAGAAAATCGGCTTAAAGTATTAGTCAAAAAACTTAAACTTGAAGATGCTGTTGCGTTTGTCGGTTGGCAAAATGATCTTGCCTCTTTTTATAAAACTGCTAATGCGTTTATTCAAACGTCTCTTTTTGAAGGTTACGGTTTATCACTTGTGGAAGCGGGGCTTTCAGGTCTACCGGTTTTAACGACGCCAGTTGGCATCGCACAAGAACTTAAACATGGGGAAGACGCATATATTTACCCTCATAATCATCCAGAATTGTTTGTCGAAGGAATTATAGCTTTAATCGAAAACAATCAGGAACGCGAGAATTTGAAAATAAATCTTCAGAAAACTCTTGAGTTAAGGCTTCTTTCCAAGGAAGCTTATATGGCTAAGATAAGGGGTGGTTGGGAAAGCATTGCTACAAAAGTATAAAATGAAACTTCTTATTATCACGCAGACAGTCGATAAAAATGACCCAATCCTTGGCTTTTTTCATCGTTGGATTGAGGAATTTGCAAAAAATTTTGAAAAAGTGACAGTTATTTGTCTTGAAATGGGCGAGTATCATTTGCCAAAAAATGTCAAAGTCCTATCCCTTGGCAAAGAAGCAGGAGGGTCTAAGTTTCAATATCTTTTCAGATTTTATAAGTATATTTGGCAAGAAAGAAAGAATTACGATTATGTGTTCGTGCACATGAATCAGGAATATGTATTACTTGGATGGAAGTTTTGGAAATTGTGGGATAAGAAAATATTTTTGTGGAGGAATCACGCGAAAGGAAATTTGTTCACTCGTCTAGCGGTGCTTCTTTCTGATAAAGTTTTTTGTACCTCCCCACAATCTTATACTGCTAGATTTAAGAAGACGAAATTAATGCCGGTGGGAATTGATACCGATTTTTTTAAGTCGGATCCTAGTATCGTCAGAATCCCAAATTCAATTTTGTTTTTAGGTCGCATTGCGCCGGTAAAGAGAGTTTTAGAATTTGTAGAATGGTTTAATAAGCTTGATGGAAAATTTATAGCCACTGTAGCAGGTTCCGCTTTGTCTTGCGATAAGGACTACGAAAGACTTGTCCAAAGCCGAGCTTCGGACAGGATAAAGTTTGTTGGTGCGGTTACTCAAGAGCAGGCGCTCAAGCTGTATCAATCACACGAAACTTACGTAAATATGACTCCCGCCGGTAGTATGGATAAGACTATCTTCGAGGCCGCTGCTTGTGGTGCCAAACTGATTGTCCATAATCCTGATTTAAAAAATGGTTTTAGAGTTGAGGATCATAGCTTCAAGGTATTAATGGACAAATTACAGAAAGAATTATGAAAATTTGCTATGTAAGTTTTGTGCTCAGTAATCCCAGGGATCAAATTACTTTACGAGGTTTGAGGGGAAATGGGGTGACAGTCAAAGAAATATCCTGTACAGGAAAGGGTCTTAACAAATACTTAAAACTTATCAAAGAATTTCATGCCTGTGAGAAGGAATATGATCTGGTCATGGTGGGTTATGCAAGCAGCGTCTTGGTAAGCGTTCTAAGATTTTTTACGCGCAAAAAAATAGTTTATAACGCCCTTGCCACATTCTATGACAGTATGGTCATATCTCGAGGCAAGAGTCTCATATTGTATTGGCTCATAGACGCGTTAGCTTTTAATCTGGCGGATCAAATTTTTCTTGAGTGCCAAGCTCAAAAAGACCTGGTAGTTAAAATCTTTAAGATTAATCATGATAAAATCTCCGTTCATTTTGTCGGCACCGATGACAAGCAATTTTATTTTGATCCCGCCGTTCCCAAGCTCAAACAGTTTACCGTGGTGTTTCGCGGCATGTTTCTACCTGAGGCCGGAGCAGATGTGGTGATTCTAGCCGCTAAAGAATTGGAAACCACAGACATTCGAGTCAGAATTATCGGGCGCGGGTTTCTAAAAAGTGAAATTGAAAAGATGGTGGAGAAACTTAAACCGGCCAATTTGGAATTGATTACCGAAACGTTGCCTATCGAAACTTTGAGAAATAAAATGCTCGAATGTCATTTGTCTCTCGGCCAGCTGGCTATTCATCCGCGGGTTCATACTACTATTCCGCATAAAGTTTTTGAAAGCATGGCGATGAAATTACCTTATCTTACCGGGGACAACAAGGGTATTATGGAAATTCTTTATGACGGTCAAACTTGCTTTGCTGTGCCATCTGGGGACTATAGAAAACTAGCCAGTAAGATTCTTGAATTAAAAGATAACCAGACAGAACTAGATAGTGTGGCGGAGAACGCCTACCAATTATACAGACGAGAATTTACCCCAAGAATCTTGGCTCAAAAAATGCTTGAGGAGATGGGGTCTGGCAAATAGCGTCTCTTCATGTAGAATGATTTTTATGTTCGGTATAATCAACAAACTCATTTTATTTAAACGTCGTTTATTTAGACCTGTTTGGCGTTTCAAATATATTTTTTTTCGCCAAGAACTTCCTAACAATACCGAGGGCAAGGTTTACATTAATCTTGGTTCCGGAAATAACACTTCAGCGGAATTTACCAATATTAATGCGGTGCCCTTCCGCCATACTCATATAGTTGGCGACATTACCGATCTTTCCGACCTTTCTTCCAATTCTGTCGATATGCTTTATGCAAGTCACGTTATTGAACATATTCCGAGAAGTCAATTGGTTCGTGCCTTTAGAGAGTGGCACAGGGTACTCAAACACGGGACTTTTCTAAGATTTGGAGTTCCCGACTTCGATCGGTTGGTGGATGTTTATAATGTCTCGGGTAAAAAAATAGAAAGTATAGAAAGTCAGCTAATGGGGCAGGGCGAGAGCGGATACGATGATCATCACAGTATCTGGAACTTTGATTACGCCAAACGGCTTTTGTTTGAAGCGGGGTTTAGAGGCGAAGTGAGACTTTGGGATGTCAACAAGGTCAACCATCACGCCTTTAAAGATAAATCAAACCGTGTGTTTGAAATTGAAGGGAAGGTTATACCCTTATCTCTCAATATAGAAGCTTTTAAATAGTTTTGATTGTGAGTTTATTGTATAAGACGAACGGTTCGATCAACTTGTTCCGAGATCCATTTGTATGTCTTTTCCAGTCCGTCCTTCAGAGGTATTTTGGGTTTCCATTTTAGTTTCCTATAAATTAATTTGTTGTCGGAATTTCTGCCTCGTACCCCCAAGGGACCTTTGATGTGAGAAATAGTGAGTTTTTTGCCGCTTAAATCTATGACTATTTGTGCCAGTTGATTAATGTTCACCATTTCATCAGATCCAATGTTGGCCGGTCCATGAAAATCTTTTGAGTTCATTAATTTTCTTACTCCATCTAAACATTCGTCTATGTATAAAAAGGAACGCGTTTGTTTACCGTCACCCCATAATTCTATACGACCAGCATTTTTTACCTCCGCTACCTTTCTACAGACCGCTGCTGGTGCCTTTTCTTTACCTCCTCGCCAAGTTCCTTCTGGGCCGAAAATATTGTGAAATCTGGCAATCTTAGTATTTAATCCATAATTTCTACGATATGCCATAAACAATCTTTCACTAAACAATTTTTCCCAGCCGTATTCGCTATCCGGTGCGGCAGGGTACGCGGATTCTTCAGAGCACTTAGGATTATTTTCATCGAGTTGATTATATTCGGGGTATATACAGGCCGACGATGAGTAAAACAGTTTCTTAATACCCACTCTCGTGCCGTAATGTGCGATATTAAGATTAATGGTTGCTGAATTGTGCATTACATCAGCATCATGTTCTCCACTAAAGATGTACCCTGCGCCACCCATGTCTGCCGCGAGTTGGTAAACTTCGTCAAAGGGTATGTCTAAAATCCTTTGACATAATTTCTGATCACGCAAATCACCCAGAATAAATTGATGGGCGCTTGTTTTTGAAAATTCTGGATACTTCAAATCAACACCTCTGACCCAAAAGCCTTCTTTTCTCAATCTATTTACCAGATGATGTCCGATAAATCCTCCAGCTCCACAGACCAACGCCCTCTTGGTTTTTTTGTTCTTAGTTTTAGATTTTCGATTCATAATTTAAAAAACATTATCATACATTTCTTTTAAAATCTAGTATTGTTATTATGAACGAATGAAGCTAATTTATATCGCCAATATGCGCTTGCCTACCGATAAGGCGCACGGCATCCAAATAATGAAAATGTGCGAAGCCTTTGCTTTACAGGGTATCGATGTGGAGCTTATTGTTCCTACTAAGAAAAGCGCTTTCTCCGGAACGGAGGTGTTCAAATATTATGGTGTGAAGGAGATATTTAAAATTACCAAGGTGCCTTGTAGCGATTTGTTGGGTAAAACTATGGCTTTCGGGAAGTCGTGCTATTTTATTGACCTGATAACTTTTATCTTTGGTTTGTATTGGAAGAATCTTGATAAGGGCAGCGTAATTTACAGTCGTGATCCCATGTTGCTTATTCCTTTTCTATACCGGAAATATAGAATCCGGGCCGAAATTCACAGTCTACCTGCCCATCGATACTTGTTCTTTAAACTTCTGAATGCAGCCAGCAACATAATTGTTGTTACCAAATACTTGAAAAACGAGTTAGTTGAAAACGGTTTTTCTGCAGAAAAAATTATTGTGGCGCCCGACGCTGTAGACATTGAGGCGTTTGACATCACTATTTCTAAAAAAGATGCGAGATTGAAGCTAGATCTTCCGGAAGACAGAGTGCTGGTAGGTTATGTGGGAATGTTTCGGACGATGGGTATGGAGAAAGGGATAAATACGGCGATACGGTCTTTAAAATTTTGGGGTGATGGTATCATGCTGGTCTTAGTGGGTGGTAATTTGAAAGATATCGATTTTTATAAAAGATCGGCCAAAGATTTGGGTGTCATAGATAAAGTCATGTTTGTCGGCAGAGTGACACATGACGTCATCCCTCTTTATCTTAAGGCATTTGATATTTTTATTGCTCCTTTTCCGGATAATAAGCATTACAAGTATTACATGTCTCCATTAAAGATTTTTGAGTATATGGCTGGTGGCCGTCCTATTATTACATCAGACCTGCCAAGCATTCGAGAAATCTTAAGCGAAAAAAACAGCACATTGGTCAAACCAAATAATCCGGAAGCATTAGCGCAAGGCGTGCATTATTTGCTTGATACAAGAAATCTCGCCCAAAAGTTATCGCATCAGGCATTTCAAGACGTTAAGCAATATACATGGAGCAAACGAGCTCGTAGCATAATATCTTTCGCAAAGAGATAATTTTTTGCTATAATGACGCCCTGTCTTACTCATAATCCATGAAATCGGAACAGCATAGCTATATTATCAGCCGGTATGAATTTAAGTATATTTTAGACTCTATCGAGGCCGAGCGTCTACAAAATTATATGGAAAAGATTGGTTTAGAGTCTGATGATTATTCAAATAAAGGTCCTTATGTTGTAAATTCTCTTTATTTTGATACGCCGTTTCTTGATGATTATTATGACAAAGATGCATCTCTGTTGACACGCAAAAAAGTGAGGGCTCGCATCTACGGTGATAATTGGTCGAATAATCATAGTCTCATATGGCTTGAAATAAAAAATAAGAGAAATTTTCACATTATAAAAGAACGTCTAGGCATCTCTGCCGACGATTGGGAATCCTTCATATCCACGTTTAATCCGTTTCTTATAACACGCGACAATTTAACGCAGAAAGATAAAGAATTTATAGATAAATTTTCCCACCTTTATATCAAAGGAAGATACAGGCCGCACATTATTGTAAAGTACAGGCGAGCGGCCTTTTTGGACTCGTTTATATCAAAGATTCGCATCACCTTTGATTCTAATATTTCCGCGTGCTTTGCCAATGAGGATTTCAGAGAAGATTTTATGACGCCGGTTCATTTTGGCAGCACTATTATGGAAGCGAAATTCAATGATAAATTGCCTTGGTGGTTCACGAAAGCCGTGGAAAATTTTGATTTGAAAAGATCGGATTTTTCAAAATACAGCCGTTCCGTTGCAATGTTGCGAAATTCATATAAAATACCTTTAAGCAGATAATTAAACAGCTATGGATATATCAGGATTTTATAATTTAAACCCAACCGAACTCTCCGCCGCGGTTATTTTTTTTAATCTTTTCTTTTCCCTCGTCTTACAATTGGTCATAGTTTACGTCTATAAGAAAACACGACACGGACTGTCACATTCTCAGTCATTTATCTTCACTATTATTATTGTCGGCACATTATGTACCGCGATTATGATGGCGGTTCAGAACAATATCGTGGGCGCGTTTGCCATCTTTGCCGCCTTTACACTCATCAGATTCAGGACGATTCTGAAAGAACCAAGCGATCTCGCCTACGTTTTCTTTGCCTTGGTGATAGGTATTGCATCCGGCATGAGTCACTATTCTTTGGCGCTCATCACAGTCCTATTTCTTTCACTCATTATTTATCTTTTTCATCGTTTTGGGTTTGGAAATATATCCGATAATTTTGACTACCTCTTTATATTCTCTGCGGATGACACGTTTTCATTAGATGCGGTGAAACAATTTTTGGGCGAGAACGTGGAGTCCCACGAACTCTTACGCGCGCGGTACAATGGTGGTGATAGGAATGAATTCTCCATGTCTATTCGTCTTAAAGAGTCGGATGACCTTAATAAAATTACTGATTTTCTTAAGAAGACCCGCTCGATTAAAAAGCTAGAGGTGATGACAGGCAAGAGTACTTCGGAGTATTAAAATATAGAGTGTTAAATTTTGTGAGAATCTTTCGTAGAAACAGGAAACTGGTTGTTACTATCCTTTCGCTCGTCATTGTGGCGAGTCCTTTTGTCAGCCGGTATATATACAAAAATAGATTGGCGATCATAAATAATCCAAACGCATCACACTTTATTCCTTTATATCGATCATTGCGAAAACTGCCCGATATCTTCTTTTTGCCAATGACGCTCTCCACGAAGTCTAAGCTTGAGACAATGGAACTAACCATCAAGTCGAGCGATATCCAAGCCATGAACCGCGCGTTGCCGCAGGATCCTTTCGGGGATGCGTTCCTGAATGAAGAAAACAAAAAGTGGGTATCAGCGGATTTTTCCGCTCAGGGTTATGTCGGGACGGTAAAAGTTCGTTACCGAGGAAATATCAGTAATCATTGGAATAGCTATCAAAAATCCTATCTTATAAAATTCGACAAAGATAATTTATTTCGAGGCATGCGGGAACTGACGCTGATTATTCCTTCGGACCGCAATTATTTTACCGAGTCGCTTAACAATTTCAGAGCGCGAAAATTAGGTTTTACTGTGCCAGATGATAGTTTTGTAAAATTAAAACTAAATGGCGCGGATCACGGTGTTTACATCGCCTTCGAGCATTGGTCGCAAGAATGGCTGGAGAAGGCGGGCATAGAACCATCTTCCATCCTTTTGGGCACACCGGATGATACCAATTTAAGTGCTGTACCACTATTTTCAGAAGAGGGTTCATATCATTGGATGTCGTGGAATGTGACCCAGCCGCCAGCAGCCTTTGAACCGGTCAAGGCCTTGGTGGAGATTATTAATCACGCGGACGTTGAAACTTTTAGAAAAATTATTCCGCAAATAATTGATATGGATTTGTTCTATGCCATTGATACTCTCTATATTCTCTCGGGCGGGATGCATATATCCAATACTGCTTACGGAAATAATGCTATTTTTTATTTTGACACTATTGAGGGTAGATTGAAACCAATTCCTTATAATATCGCTCTCCAAGTGTCAGATAAGGATATTTTTCAAAATACCCCCACCGATTTACAGCGACGTATCTTGGAAATTCCCGAGTTTAAGCAAGCGCGGGATAATGTGTTCTTTTCCTATGTGGAAGAAAATAAGGAAGAGGATCTCTCTTTCCTTGAAAATTGGTCGCAGAAAATGAACGCAGAATTCTATAAAGATTCCGCAAAAATTGATAATAATTTTACCTATCGAACTAAGATTAATTATTTTAAAGAATTTGTTGCTAAGTACTTTAATGATCCTAACAATATAATTAACGATCTGGAGCCGTACGGTGGATTTAAGAAAGATGTCCGCAGTTTAAATTTCGCGGATTCGTTTGTATATTTACCTAAAACTATAATAAGTCCTTATCAGTTCGTGAATGAGCATCCGGAATTTATGCTTCGTAACAATGATATTATTCTACCGCGCGGTTCTTATTTCTTTTCCCAAGATATCATCATTCCAGTAGATACCAAACTAATTATTTCTCCCGGCACAAGACTGTTTATGGGAGCGGGAACATCTCTTATTTCTTATAGTCCCATTGAAGCAAGGGGGACTATAGATAATCCAATTAGTATTATTCCGGCTGATAAAAATAAACCGTGGGGAGTGTTCGCGGTTATTAATACGGAGGATAAAGAGAGTGATTTCGATTATATTGAATTGTCGGGTGGCAAAGATGACACGATAAACGGCGTCTATTTTGCGGGGATGCTTGCTATGCACAACGCGGATGGAGAGATTATTCGCTCACGTTTTGATAACGCTCATGCTGATGATGCGATAAATATAAAAAAAGGGAAGGTTATTATAAAAGAAAATGAATTTAACGCTAACAGTGCCGATGCTCTTGATGTGGATTTTGCTAAAGCGGAGACTAGAATTACGGGAAATAGGTTTTATACGAGCGGAGGGGATGCCATAGATCTCTCTTGGAGCGATATAACGATAGAAAACAATATAATCAGCGGTTGTATTGATAAGGGGATTAGTGTTGGTGAAAAATCACACACATTAATACAAAAAAATATCATCGCGAAATGCGGGATAGGTATTGCGTCAAAAGATTCTTCACGCGCAGTCGCAAATAACAATACGCTCATCGGCAACAAAACAGCCATCTCCGCGTATCGAAAAAAGCCTATTTACGAAGGAGGTTTTATCGAGGTCAGGGATAGCGTGTTTTGGAATAATGACAGAGACACGCATGCTGATAATCTTTCTATCATTGAACTTATCGGTATCAGTAAAGAAAAACCGAGTCTAAATACACTTCCGAGTTCTATTCGGAACAAAATCCTACAATGAGACGTCTGACTAATCTGTTATTGATAATCGCTGTCTTCGCGCGCTCAATTATCCGAGGCAAAGCAACCAGGATCCCTACCCGTCCCAAGAAAATAGTTGTGGCGCAATTGGCGCAAATCGGCGATATGGTGAATACCACTCACATTTTTCATCATATTAAATCAAAATATCCGCAGGTGAAACTATCCGTGATGGGCAAAGCGATAAATAAGGAAACTTTAGAATATAACAAGGATGTAGATGAGTATATCGTATTCAAGAACAATCTTTGGGGTCTCTATAAACTTTTGAAGAAAGAGAATGTGGATGTTGGGATTTTGATGAACACCCACTTCACTTCATTAGCTATTCTATTTCTTGGTGGTGTTAAATGCATAATTGCGCCGACAGTGGTCGACGGATATACGCCCTTTGAAACAAAATCATATAAAGTATTAAGAGGTCTGGCTATTATCATTCCCGTAAGCGCGAATAAAAATCTGCATAAAGAGAATCTTAAACTTCTTGAACCCTTGGGTATTCATGAGACAGGATTAAAGAAATATATAGGATTTTCAAAAGAGGCAAAAGAACGCGTCGTTTTATTTTTCCACGAGCATGGCATTTCTGCCGAGGAAGACTTTATTGTCATCATCAACCCGTCATCCGGCAATAAAATTAAAAATTGGCCCGGGGATAGATTTGCGCAAGTGGCCGATCACGTATATGCCAAGTATGGCGCAAAGATCGTTGTTTTAGGAGGATACGCTGATGAGAAGGAAGTATCTAGTATGATGAAGGCGCTCAATCCTAAAACAAAAGTCATCAATACATTGAATCTATTCACTATCGATGAACTCAAGGCCGTGATTGCTTCCGCCAATATGTTTATTAGCGTAGATGCCGGTCCGTTGAATATTGCCATCGCATTTGATGTTCCTACCGTTAATATTCTTGGTCCTGCGGCGGAATGGGCAGTGCAAAAAGGCGAATTCAACCGTGTGGTGGTAAACAGGGGCGGCGCCAAGGCCGCTATTTATCCAATGAATAATCGCGAGATTGATTTTAAAGAAGCAAGAAGGCAGGCTGAAGCCATCACTGCGGAAATGGTCATCAGCGAAGTGGATGATTTATATAATACACTTATGCTATCTAAACAATAGATAACCTATGAGCTTTTGTACCAATTTTTCGGTAATACAACGGGTTTGTACTTTTCGTGATTGTTACGGTCTAATTCATGGGGGAATTGGGTTTCGTAATTATGAGATTTAAGTCTGTCTGATCTTATAAAAGTGAATTCCGCGATTTTTGGAATCTCAATGCCCAGACGAAAGTCATTCTCATAACAATTATTTGGATGAATATGCACACAGGAGTGAGTTTGTAAAATTTTATTGAATACCATCTCGGCAAAATGAAAGAACTCAGGGTTCCATAATTTTTCTAAACTATGAAATTCAATCACCAAAATTCTAAATCGCTTCATTAATGCATCGGAGACGTTTATCAAGACAGCATACTCACCCCCCTCGATGTCCATTTGTAATAATAAATCCGAATCATTGTTTAAATTACTGGAATTTACCCACTGGTCAAGGGTAGTAAAGTCTGAATTATTGGTACATCCCACGTGCTTTTTTATAAAATGATATTTATCCGGGGAGATATTTAAATTGACTTTAGTGACAGAATTATCGGCCAAATATATTTTCATTCCTTTGTTTAAACACCCAAGTTCAAACTCACTCATTGTGTCCACTCCCGGAGAAAAGCATGCTTCGATATCTTTTAAATCATCAGGGACTAAATACCCGCCGTCTCTATTTGGACCTATTCTAATTAAGCCATTGCCAAATTGATACGGATGTAATTTCTTAATTAGAGACGCAACTTTCTCTTTTGGTGTCACCCTTCCTATTACTATATTTGTTTTAGAAAGTTTCTTGAAAAGTATCTTTTTAAATAATTCTTTCATTTTCATACCCATTATTGTACACTACCTGTACCCTCACTTGATGTACAGACGCCAAGCCAAAAAAACAGTTTTAATAACAGGAGCTGGAGAAGGATTTGGAAAATATTTAGCTCATGCTTTTGCGCATGATGGATTTAATGTTGTTGCCAATGCTAGAGAAAAAAATCTACTTCCGGTACTGGAGAAGGAGCTCTCGCGTATTAATGGGGTGCGTAGCTTTATGGTTGAAGCTGATATACGTAATACGAGCGGCATCAAAAAATTAAAAGATGCATTTCTAACCGAGAAAGTAGATGTCTTGATTAATAATGCCGGTATTAATCCGGAATTGTCCACTAACAGTATGGTAGCGGAATTAGAAGATGTGGAGAATATCTTCCTTACCAATACATCTGCCGCGATTGCCTTATGTATAAACGCCTTCGAGTATTTTCGCACCAAGGGAGGAGGAACTATCATCAATATAAATTCTATGGCGGGATTAGTCGGCAGTAATCATGAACCGCTCTATGCTGCCTCGAAGTTTGGTTTGCGAGGGTTTTCAGAATCTGTGAAAGGGGAATGGATAAAACATGGGGTGCGGATGATTGACGTACATTCTGGCGCTATTGGAACAGGGATGTCTGCTAAAAGAGCCGACCTAAAAAGTCTAATTGATCCCAAGGAACTTGCCGAATTTATCGTTGGTCTGTGTCAAACGGACAGTTTTTTTGTCAGAGAATTTAACGTACAAAGAACAAGAAAATGAAAGAATACGACAATGGGAAAACAATTTTTGCAAATGGGATATTCGACCTGTTACATCCAGGCCATATTGAACTACTAAAATTCGCTAAATCATTAGGTGGAAAATTGATGGTAGGACTCAATTCTGACCGCTCTACCAAAATTCTCAAAGGACCCAAACGACCGATACATAATGAATATAAACGTAAAATGGCTCTTGAAAACTTGAGCTTTGTTGATGAGGTGGTTATATTTGATGATGTGCGACCTACTAATATTATCTGTGATTTAATGCCAGACATTATGGTAAAGGGAAAGGAGAGTAGTATTGAGGAAATACGTAAAATTGACAAGATTCCAGACACCGTGGAAATTGTTCTGTACCCAATTATCACTGATTCAAGCGGAAATAAGATTTCTACCACAAATCTCATTAAAAAAGCGCAGATAAATGTTGTGAATGATAAATAGAATTTATATATGAAAGCTGCTATATTAGAACAAATAAATGCTCCGCTAGTTGTCGGAGATGTGGAACTAACCGATTTGTTATTTGGCCAGGTTTTGGTAAAGATCATTGTCAGTGGGATTTGCGGTTCGCAACTTCAAGAAATCGCCGGCCATAAAGGAAACGGGGATTATGTGCCGCATCTCTTGGGACACGAAGGTTGCGGGATCATTGAAGATACCGGTCACGGTGTCACCAAAGTAAAAAAGGGGGATAAGGTGATTATGCATTGGCGGAAAGGAAACGGTATTGAATCAGATTTTCCAATTTATATATACAAAGGTAAAAAGATTAGAAGTGGTAAAGTAACGACTCTTAGCGAGTATTCTATCGTTTCGGAAAATCGTGTTACACCCATACCAGAAGATACGCCGGAACATCTTTGCGCGCTTCTTGGATGCGGACTCTCAACGGCTCTCGGAACTATTAATGACGAAGCGACGGTTAGATTCGGGGAAAGTGTCATGATAGTTGGGACCGGCGGGCTCGGGATCAATTTAATAGTGGCCGCGACACTTGCTAGCGCATATCCTATTATCTCAATCGATATTAACGATAACAAAAAAGTGCTTGCGGAAACTTTAGGAACACATCTATATATAAATTGTAAGAAAGAAAATATAAAAGAGGCAATTCAAACGAAATTAGGTATAAGTGATGTAGACGTTATTATAGATACTGCCGCGAATAAACAAACTTCAGAAGAGACAATAGAGCTTCTTTCTAATACCGGCAGATATATTTTGATCGGCCAACCTCGCCCAGGTGAATCGATCGAACTTCATAATGCAAACCATTTTTTCCATGGCGAAGGCAAGGTATTAAGGGCTACTCAAGGAGGAAAATTTTCTCCAAGTGAAGATATACCCCGCTACGTCAAACTTCACCAAGCGGGTATTCTTAACATCGACGGTATTATTACACACAATATGAAACTCGATGATATTAATAAGGCTATAGACTTGGTGCGTGATGGTCAGGCGAGCAGAGTGCTTATAGAAATGTAATTATGAATCTGATCAAATTAAAACAAAAAATTATAAAGACAGCCACAATAGCTAATGAGGGGCATATACCAGCGGCCTTCTCAATTTTGGACATACTCTGGGTCTTATACGATCGTGTCTTGAATATCAAACCAAAAACAGCAAATAATCCGAATAGAAACCGCTTCGTTCTAAGTAAGGGTCACGCTTCAATTGGCCTATATGTGGTGCTGGCAGAAAAAGGTTTTATGAGCCAAAAAACATTGGAAGGATTTGGTAAGGCCGATAGTTGTTTGGGAGGGCATCCTGATCGGAAAAAAGTTCCGGGAGTCGAAGCTTCAACCGGTTCTTTGGGACATGGTTTGCCTATGGCTGTAGGATTGGCTTTGGGAGCAAAAATAAAAAAGCAAAAAAACAAGGTCTATGTTATTGTCGGAGATGGCGAATGTAATGAGGGAACGATATGGGAATCAGCCATGCTTGCCGCCCACAATAAGCTCAATAATCTCTACTGTATTGTTGACTATAATCATTCCGGCGACCAGACACTTGACCTCGGCGATATTAGAGAAAAATTTAAGGCATTTGGCTGGCAGGCGGTGTCTATAGATGGTCATAATCAAAAAGAAATCTACAGAGCACTGACTAAAAAAAGTGATAATCGTCCGGTAGCTATTATTGCAGAAACAATCAAAGGTAAAGGATTGAAGATAATAGAAAATAATCCTGAATGGACGCATAAATATCCCAAGCTGGAAGAATTAGACAAGTTTTTAACAGAAGTAAAATAATTTTATGCGTAAGCAACTGGCCGATACTGTTGGTGATGCTATAAAAGCCGATGATAAGGTGGTCTTGCTTTTCGGCGATGTCGGCACGTATGGATTTAGGCACGCCGCGGCGCAATTTCCAAGCAGAGTTTATAATGTCGGAATATTGGAGCAATCAATGGTTAGCATGGCCGCCGGCCTTTCAATGCAAGGTTTTATTCCGGTGGTTCACACTATCGCCGCGTTCTTAGTGGAGCGTTCGTTCGAGCAGATTAAGGACGATTTTGGTTATCAAGGTTTGGGGGGAAATTTTATCAGTATAGGCGCATCTTACGACATGGCTTCTTGGGGTTGTACCCACCAATGCCCGGCCGATATAGGCATTCTTAAAAATATTCCAGAAATTGAAGTCGTCGTGCCAGGGACCGCTTCCGAATTCGACAGCTTATTTAAGGAATCATACGACAACGGTCATCCAACCTACTTCCGCCTAAGTTTTAATAATAATATAGGAAATTTGAAAGTTAATTTCGGTAAAGCTAATGTCATAAAAAAGGGTAAGAAGGCCACGGTTGTAGCTGTGGGTCCGATGTTGGATAGAGTCAAGGAGGCGTGTAAAGATATGGATGTTACCGTCTTATATTATACAACTCTGCAGCCGTTTGATTATAAATCTTTGAAAAAAAATATAAGCGGCGATAAATTGATTGTCTGCGAGCCTTATTATAGCGGGGCGTTTGCGGTTGATATTTCTCAAGCCATGTCTGGGCGCAAAATTGCGATATCTTATATTGGAGTCCCTCGCGAGTTTCCGCACCATTATGGCACGACGGGAGATATCGATAAGAGTTTTCATCTTGCTCTAAATGAAATAAAAATTCGAATAGCAAAGATTATAAATAGTAAATAGATGAAAAAAATATTAGTTATCGGTGACGGTTGTCGCGATGTGTTCGTTTATTGCCACGCTACTAGATTAGCGCCGGATCTACCGATACCTGTCTTGCAAATCGTCAGACAGACAGAAAATGTCGGTATGGCAAAAAATGTGGCAAGAAATATCAAAGCCATCCATAAATCATGCGACATCATCACGAACGAAAACTGGCGCAATATCGTCAAGACGCGTTATGTGGAGGATAAGACCAATCATGCCTTCATGAGAGTGGATTCAGACAGCCAAGCCAGTCCTATTATTAACGTTCGAAATATTCCACTGAAAAAATACGATATTATTGCCATTTCCGATTACGATAAAGGCTTTTTAACAGAAAATGATATTCGTTACATATGCGAAAGACATAGTTGCGTGTTTGTGGACACTAAGAAGATTATTAGAAACTTTTTGAAAGATGCGAAGTTTCTCAAGATAAACAATCATGAATATACCCGATCGTCACCCATACCGAAAAATCTGACGAAAAAAATAATTCGCACCAATGGTGAGAATCCAACGAAATTTAGAAATAAACTGTATCCGGTTGATAAGGTGGAAGTGAAAGATTCTTCCGGCGCGGGGGATTGTTTTTTTGCCGCCCTAACGGTTAATTATGCTCAAACAGGAGATATCGAACAGGCGATCCGCTTTGCCAACAAGTGCGCCGCGCAGGCCGTTCAGCACAGAGGGGTATCCGTCATCATATTGCCAGAATCCTCGAATTGATTTGATATAATGGCAGGATACTTATGTCTGTCCCCTACATTTTTCAAACGGCGAGGGAGGAACTGTATCGGCAAATTTCACGTCATGCTAATCACATAATCGGTCGAGTACTAGATGTTGGGGCTGGATCCGTAGAGCGTTACAAGCATCTTTTTAAACATACAGATTACATTAAGTTCGATAAGGTGTCACATTCCAATGATTATGTCAAAGGAAGCGCAGACTCGTTACCCTTCGCAGACGACTCTTTTGACTCTATCGTGTGTACACAGGTGTTAGGTGATATATACGATGTCCAGAAAGTTTTTAAGGAATTTTATCGGGTGCTTCGCCGAGGCGGAACAGCCCTAATTACGGAAGCGTTGCACGACCCTCTTCATGATGAGCCTTACGATTATTGGAGATTTACGGCGCATGCGTTTCGACATCTGGCGGAAAGTTCCGGTTTCAAAATTGAAGTTCTTGAATCCCGAGGCGGATATCACAGTGTCATGGTTCAGTTCAGAGCCAGATACTGGATAGAGCGCCTTAATCTTTACAAACATTGGTACGGATATGTCATTGGTAAATTCTTATCGATTGTTGGCCGATGCGCGATGGCGCGTGATCGGCGGGATCCAAGTCAGGCAAACAAGCTCTTTGCTCACGGCTATCTGCTTATAATTAAGAAATCCTGAGAATGCTGTATTTTACAACAAGCTGGGATGATGGAGACGTTCTTGATTTAAAATTATCGCAAATGTTGGATCGTTATAATGTCAAAGGGACGTTTTATATTACACAAAATTATAGGGGAGAGCGTTTGTCTGAAAAAGAAATAAGCCACCTTGCTCTACATCACGAAGTGGGGGCTCATACGTTGACCCATCCCGATCTGCGCCGAATTTCAAAAGAAGAAAAAAAGAAAGAAATCTGCGGAAGCAAGGATTGGTTGGAGAAGATATTAAATAAGGAAGTTCTAATGTTTTGCTATCCTTTTGGCTATTATGATAGTGAGACAATAGAAGTGGTTAAGGAATGCGGGTTTAGGGGCGCTCGCATTACTGGAAGCAATCATTTTGATAGCGAGACAGATGCATTTCAAATGCCGACAACTTTGCAAGTGTATCCATTCCCTTTTAGAAAGAAAAACGACGACACTTACTATTGGAGATATCTTTTGCAGCCGTGGCGGGAGCGCTCCGGTCAATTGCACGAACTCGGATTATCTTATTTATCTATAACCTCTTGGGGTAAGGCGGCTCGTAAAATTTTGGAATTATCTGCGTCACACGACATAGTCTTTCATCTATGGGGACATTCTTGGGAGATAGAAAAATACGGTATGTGGCAGGAGCTTGAAGAATTACTCAAAAGTGTCGATAGTATTGAAATGCGTTCCTATTGCACCAATGGAGAATTACTGAATCTTTACAACAAATGAAGAATTTGAAAAATACTCGCGAAGTGATAGCGCACACCGCCCATTTTGTTTCCGGCAAGACTCTTGACTTTGGGGCCGGCAGCGCCAAATATAGGAACTTGATTGTGCCGCATACTTCCGAATATATTACCTTCGATATGATCAAGGGAACAAATATTGATGTAGTGGGCGACGCGCTTAATCCTCCTTTTCCAAATAATCATTTTGATACTGTTATTTCGACGCAAGTTTTGGAACATGTAGAAAAACCATGGATTATGGTAAGTGAAATCGGACGCATATTAAAACCGGGAGGAGTATGCATTATAACCGCGCCATTCATGGCCCCGTATCACGCCGATCCGCACGATTTCTTCCGCTTTACGATCGAAGGACTGGCAAGTTTATTTGTGAACAATGAATTTGAGATTATCGAGCATGATAGCTACGGGAAAATATTCTCTGTTTTGTCAGAGATGATTCATTTCATGTTTTTTAGTCCCTATCGTAGATCGACGAAAAGGAGAGATCTTTGGGGCGGACGCATTATGCGCAGGGTTGAATCTCTGGCCTACCTTCTGGACAAATCGCTTAAAAATAAAATTATTTATCCCAATGGATACGTTGTGGCGAGAAAAAAACGAACATGAAAATAATATTTCTGCAAGATGATTTCCCGCCGCAGAGTCTTGGTGGATCAGGTGCTGTTGCTTTCAATTTAGCTAAAGCTATCAAACAGCAAGGGCATTTCGTTTATGTTATTACAGCTGTTCAGAATGCGACTTTGGAAGGCGAGTATGAATATGAGGAATTGAAAATTTTAAGAATATACTCGAAATATCATGAAAGATGGGCGGCATATCTTAGTTTATACAATCCCGAAACTGTCGGTAAGGTGAAAGAAGCGATCCGGCGCATAAAACCGGACGTCGTGCATGTCCACAACATCCATCACTATTTGTCTTATCATTGCTTGAAACTAGCTAAACAAAGCGGAGCAAAAGTTTTTTTAACGGCCCACGATGTCATGCTTTTTAATTATGGCAAGATGGGTGGAACGAGTACCAGAATCTCTCCATGGCAACAGATGAAAAAATACAAGAAAAGGTACAATCCATTTCGCAATATTACTATTAAGTATTATCTAAAATATGTGGACAGGATTATTGCCGTAAGCCAATCTTTGAAAGATGTTTTGAATCAAAACTATATCCGTAATGTGGAGGTCATTCACAATGGTATTGATACGAATGACTGGCAAGTCGATGCTTCTATAACGAGCGCCTTTAAAGAAAAATATAATCTTCAGGATAAAAAGATTGTTTTATTTGCCGGTCGGTTAAGTGAAGCGAAAGGTGGGAATCAGGCTATCCATGCTATGGTCGAAGTAGTGCGCGAAGTCCCCAATGCGGCTTTACTTGTGGCTGGCACGGAAAATGCCTACACCGGAGAAATGAAGATTCTTGCCCGGACACTCGGTATTGCAGGCAACCTGATTTTTGTTGGTTGGTTGTCTGGTGATGAACTTAAAGCGATGTATCGGAATGGCGAAGTGCTGATTGCTCCATCTATTTGTTTCGATGCGTTTCCCACTACTATTCTGGAAGCAATGGCTTGCGGTAAACCTGTCGTGACCACCTGTTTCGGCGGAGCAAAGGAGATGGTATCCGATGGCGAGACCGGTTATATTGTGAATCCTTTTGATGTAACTCTGTTGGCCGGGAAGATAACCGAACTACTCGTACATTCCGATAAGGCGAGAACATTTGGAGAGGCCGGTCTTGAGAGAATTAAAAATGATTTTAATCTGGAAAAAATGGCCAGAGAGTATTTGGACACATACGCTGGAATGTGTTAATGTGTAACGACTTTTAGGCCGCCATAATGAAAAATCAGTTATAAATTATGGACAATAATCGCTTTAATATTATTGGCATCATACCGGCGAGAATGGGATCCTCGCGATTTCCCGGTAAGCCCTTGGAAAAGATTTTGGGTATATCAATGATCGGGCATGTTTATCATCGAAGCAAGATGAGTAATCTGCTGAAGGAGGTTTATATCGCCACTTGTGACAAAGAGATAGCGGACTATGCCGATTCCATCGGCGCCAAATGGATAATGACCAAAGATACCCATGAGAGGGCTTCGAACAGGACTGCTGAAGCGATGTTAAAAATCGAAGAAGAGACGGACGACGAGTTAGATATTGTTATTATGATTCAGGGAGATGAACCGATGATTGTACCCGAAATGATCGATATGGCCATAAAACCGTTTCTGGAGGATTCATCTGTAGAAGTTGTGAATCTTATGGCCCCAATACGGAGTGTGGAAGAGCATCATGATCCAAATTGTCCAAAAGTCGTGGTGGATAAAAATAATTTTGCCATCTATTTCTCCAGAGAACCGATACCTTCGAGAAAAAAGTGGAAGGAGGAGACTGTGCCGATGTTCAAACAAGTGTGCGTGATACCGTTTACTCGCAATTTTCTTTTGAAATTTAACGAACTAGAACCGACACCGCTCGAAATAATCGAATCCATAGATATGAATAGGGTTCTGGAGCATGGTTATAAAGTCAAGATGATTTTGACAGATGTGGAAACTTACAGTGTCGATACGCCGGAAGATTTGGTAAAAGTGGAAAAAAAGATGTTGGGCGACAAATTGATCGATAATTATGTCCGCAACTAGTATCATTATCCGAACATTTAACGAAGAAAAGCAAGTTGGCAACCTTCTTCGCGCCATCGAGAGACAGGACTATAAAGATTATGAACTTATTGTCGTAGATTCGGGATCTACGGACAGGACTCTGGAGATTGTCAAAGAGTTTCCTGTGAAGATAATATCCATAGACAGCAAAGACTTCACCTTCGGTTACTCGTTGAATATCGGATGCAAGGAAAGTACGGGCAAGTATCTGGTCATGGTTTCTGCCCACACTCTGCCTAGAGATGAGAAGTGGCTCTCCAATTTGATCGCGCCGTTTGACGATGAAAAGATAGCCAATGTCTACGGTCGTCAACTTGGTCATTCAACTTCAAAGTTTTCTGAAAAGATGGATTTCGAAAGAACCTTTGGCGCCGAACCCCTGGTTTCAAATACACTTTTAGATTATGTCAATAATGCCAATGCGGCGATAAGAAAAGATTTATGGGAAAAGCACCCGTTCGATGAATATTTATTCGGGCTCGAAGATTTGGATTGGGCGAAATGTATAACCGCTGAGGGGTATTTGATTCGATATGAACCGAGCGCCGCCGTGCACCATATTCATAATGAAGCGTGGCATCAAGTTTTCAATCGGTTTAGACGAGAGGCCATTGCTGCCGTCAGAATCGGATTGAAGCATCCGCCACAAGCAAGAATTAGTTTTGTTCGTGCTCTCATTAATTTTTTACGAGATTGTCTAAGTTCTTTTCCAAACTATTCCCTGACTAGATTAGAGGAAATGACCAGGTTTAGATACTATCAATGGAAGGGAAGCAGGACCGGCTGGTTACAAGGAAAGAACCTTGATTTTCATAGAGAGAAAAACAGCATTTTTCATCCAGATGAGAATCAGGCGATTGTTATTAGAAGTAAAAATAAAGCAAACATAGAAAGTATGTCTATTCCGGAAATGAGACCGGGAGACATGTTAATTAAAGTTGATTATGTGGGTGTTTGTCGTACTGATATAGAGGTGTATGAGGGTACTTTAGGTTATTATCGTGACGGTATAGCCAGCCACCCGATTGTGCCTGGTCATGAGTTTTCTGGGACGATTGTAAAAATCGGATCAAATAATAAATTTCAAGAGCGATTCAAATTGGGTCAGAGAGTAGTCGGAGAATGTGTTCTGTCCAGAGGAAAAGATTCGGAGAGAAAAGAAGTTGGTGTAATTAATTACAATGGCGCCTATAGTAAATTTATTGTCATACCTGGGGATGTCATACACAATATACCTGATGGTGTCGACTCAAAAACTGCGGTGCTGACTGAACCTTTGGCAGTTGTTCTACGCGCCTTAAGGCGACTTGAATACAGATTATCAAAGAACTCCAAGATTGCCGTGATTGGTGCGGGTCAGATTGGGAATTTATGTACCCAAATACTGGCCTTTCGTAGATATAAAATTGATTTATTTGATAATGTAGCCGAGCGACTCTGTCTCTTGCCAGACATAACGAATCGTACGAGCACTGAATTAACCGATCTGGATAATTTTGATGTGATTATAGAAGCAACAGGATCAAAAGATGTTCTAGAGAAAGTGCTAAAGGAAAGTTCACTCGATAGTACAATTTTACTCCTAGGGTTCCCTTACGGTGATATTGAATATAACTTTGAAGATATTGTAGGACAAGAAAAAGTTATCATAGGTTCCGTCGGCGCAGATAGTGAAGATTTTGATGAGGCCCTTAATCTTCTTTCTGATCTTGATATGGTACCTTTTGTTCAAGTTGTTATGCCGTTGAAAAATTTTGAAGAAGCATGGCAAGCCCATAAATCATTAAAACATCTAAAGATTCTCTTAAAACCGTGAAAGTATTTGGTAAAGACATAATATGAAATACAAAGCCCTAATATCCGCCCCATATTTCCAGCCAATTGCTCAAAAATACCAAGAACGATTTGAAAAGGAAGGTATTGAAATGGTTATACCTAAAGTTAATGAGCGGCTTTCTGAATTGGAACTCCTTAGTCTTGTCGGTGATATAGACGCGATACTTTGTGGAGACGATCGCATAACTAGAAAGGTTATAGAGTCCGCTCCCAAGCTCAAAGTCATTTCTAAATGGGGGACTGGTATTGATTCAATTGATCAAGAGGCGGCCAAAGAACATGGCATACCCGTCAGAAATACGTTAAATGCTTTCAGCGTGCCGGTTGCCGATAGTGTTTTGGGTTACATACTATGTTTTGCCCGTGACATTATTAATTTGGATAGGAAAATGCGCGAAGGGATCTGGATGAAAAAACTGACCATCACTTTAAGCGAGTGTACGCTCGGGATTATAGGATTGGGAAATGTCGGAAATCAAGTATTAAAGAGGGCACAGGCCTTTGGTATGAAAGTTATTGCGAATGATATAAAGGATATGGCATTTGATATTATGGTTCCTCTAGATAAATTGTTAAAAGAAGCCGATTTTGTTAGTGTCAATTGTGATCTTAATCCAACGAGCCTCCATCTCATCAACGAGACAACTCTAGCCATGATGAAACCAACCGCGTATCTTATCAATGCCGCTCGCGGTCCTATTGTGGATGAAAAAGCTTTAATCAATGCGTTGCAAAAGGGAGCGATAGCTGGCGCGGCCTTGGATGTTTACGAAGAAGAGCCACTTCCATTAAATAGCCCATTAAGAAAAATGGAGAATGTCATTCTTTCTCCCCATAACACCAACGGAAGTCCGCGCGCATGGGAGTATGTGCATGAAAATACGGTTAATAATTTAATTGAAGTTCTCAAAAGTGGAAATAAATAAAAAAGGAAGCGTATTAGTAGTGTTTGGTAACGATTTACCTGCGAAGAAAGGGCAGTGGTGGAAACAGTTCGATATAGTAATAGCTCCAAAGAAATTAGAGGCAAAGATACTTCAATGTGGACTTTCCTATATTGATCTGAATAGTTTGGTTGATCCAGGAAATGTGCAGGAGGCCTCGGAGCTTGCCAGAACACTTTCACGTTTGAAGTTATCAGATGGTCGTCGCGTATCCAAATTTGTTAATTATCATGGATATGAACTCTGGTGGATGCATTATGATGACATTTGTTACAAATTCTGTTTTCCCTTTACTCAATATCGCACTCTCTTAACCTATCTGAAGAATTGCGAGTTGATTTATCTATATAAGCCGCCTTTTGCTAGTCTATTTCGATATTTCCTAGAGGCGCACAAATCTAAATATGAAATTGTCGAGGAATTTTCACAAACAATTCCTTCGGTTGGCACTTTTGTCCAGCTCTTACTCTCGCTTATATCTTTTCCATGGTTGGTTGTGAGACGTGCCCGACTAATGGTCTGGACTAGTGATCAATTTGATCTGCCGCGCACTCATGATTTCAGAATGGCGTATATTTACGACGAACTTTACAAGAAAAAACTTGCCTTTGTTGAATTTATCAGGAGCATGGAATCGACGCGCACGGTTATACATCATGCCATATTGCGTCGCAGACCGGCGATATATTCATATGCTATCGTGACCGTCACTCACTTCTTGGCTGTTGTTTTGAAAGGAAGAGGGAGTGACAAAAAAACACTAAATTTGCGTTTAGGCGCGCATGATAATCCCGAAGATGATTTCTGGTTTTCGGTGGCGACTTGCTATCTGCTAAATGTTACTGGCGATATCTGGTCGATTCAGGCCATACGATTCATTCTAAGATGTATTGGGATACGGGCGGCGATTATCTCGGCAGCCGTCAACCGAAACTTTCATGAGGTGCTGGCTTGTAAGTTGTTGGGTATAAATATAGTAGGAATTCAACACGGACTTTCTCCCAGGTATTATTTCGTATCCGATTATATGTTTGATTTTGATGGAGAGAAAATGATGTCAGTGGATAGATACGGTCTCTGTTCAGCATGGTGGAAGGAATATTACATTAAGAACAGTAAAGCTTATAAATCGGATCAACTGTTTGTCTCGGGCCCCATGCGTCCACTACAACAAAAATCTCTTTCTTATCTTCCTAGCAATGCTACTGCTGTCATTAAGGTACTTTTTGTATCAGAACAATTATGCGTTCCTTCAGAAAGCCTGCCTTTTTTACTGACACTAATGGAGACGGCGAACATATCTCTCTACATAAAATTTCGCACCTATCATGATGGATTCGAAGAATGGCTAAAGGAAAATCGTCCAGAGATCTTGGAAAAAATTGGTAAAGGGAAAATACTTCGAGGCGCCATGCATGAAGCTATTTCGCAGTGTGATGCTGTGGTTGGTTCTCATAGCACTGGTGTGATGGAAGCGCTATTACAACTGAAGCCGCCTATTTTCTTTCTGACTAAAAAATGGGGAGACTATTTCGATTTGAGTGATTGTGATCTGGAATATAAATTCTTTGCGAGAAATCCCCGGGAATTGGTAGATTGCGTAAGAAAAAGCGAAGAAATACCCAGAGATACTTTGAAGAAACTTCAAGAGAGATTCTTCGGTGATCCATATCAAAACGGCAGTAAATGGGTTGTTGAGCAGGTGGAAGATATTTTGCGCAACACTCGTCAATAAATCATTTGCATTTTGTGTAAAAATGTGTTTCCATTATATCAGACTTAAATTGGATCTTTGTAATACGAAAGGAGTGCGCTGAAAATGAAGAATTTTCTGTTGATTTACCCGACCCAAATTACTGAGGCGCCGATGACATTAGCTATGCTCGGCGCAGTTCTAAAACAGGAGGGTTTCCAAGTTCATACTTGTGTAAACACTTTTGGTCGACCGCTTCAAGTCGAGGATTTTGTTAAAAAGGCCACAGAGGTGAGGGCGGATTATGTCGGCATTTCAATGCTGACGTTTCAGTGTCTTTTTGTTTACGACATCGTTCGCGCTCTCAAGGCGAAGGGGTTCAAAGTTGTTCTTGGGGGGCCGCACCCGACCGATTGTCCTAGTGAAAGCATCGACGCCGGTGCGGATGTGGTTGTACTTGGAGAGGGTGAAGAAACTCTCCGAGACATTGTTCAAGGCAGACCTCTACAAGACATTCCTGGTGTCGTCACCAAGGACGTTTCAAACACAAAAAGACGCGCAAGGCTTGATATAAATGTCTTGCCGACACCAGACCTGGATGTGTTTGATACGGAGGTTTTTCGGCAGGAGGACGGACTCATCAAAGGTTTCCATCGCGTCTACACAAGTCGCGGGTGTCCGGGGTGTTGCACCTTTTGCGACTGGAAAGTTTTTGGCCAGGCGTTTAAAGAGTACGATATCCAAAAAGTAGTAGCCGACATCGAACGGCGTAAGGTTGAATTTGGCATTACGAGTTTCTCGATAGCGGATGACTGCTTCACAGTCAACCCGAATCGTGTATTTGAGTTCTGTCGACTCATCAAGGGGCTTGGGGTAAGTTGGCGGGCAAACTCGCGTGCCAATCTGGTAACCGAAGAGATGCTTCGAGCGATGAAAAATTCCGGATGTCACTCCGTGATGTTTGGTCTTGAGAGCGGCGACCCTGAAACGTTGAGAAAAATCGGCAAAATGGTAACACTTGAGGAAAATATCAGGGCCCCAAAGCTCGCTCACAAAGCAGGACTTGAGGTCTATGGCTGTCTCATGGCAGGGTTTCCTTGGGAAACTCCTGCTCATGTAGAGAATCAACTGAAGTATATCAGGGAGGTCTGGAACGATGTTTCGCTCTTTCAGGTTTCCGGTTCGCTTATGCCGTTCCCAGGATCTGCGATATATAAAAAATACGCCAAACAATGCGGGTTTGAGAATTTCTGGTTACAGCCGGAATACCAGGACTTCAGTGTTCAGGTATATCAAAACGCCGCAAACCCCTTTAGGGTCAGCACCTTCTACCAGCGTCAGTTGTTTGATGATACTTATATTCAGGAGGAATACTTCTTCAAGTACACTACGGAATATAAACAGGCTGTCAGAAAACTGGTGCGGGAAATCGGGCGACACAACCTACCTTTCATGTTCAAAGGACAACCTCTGAAACAGAGGTTGTTTCTAGGGCTATCCGACTTGTCGATGGCCATGTCAGTCGTATTTCCCAGTCTTGAAAAGAAGATTGGTGGAGCACTCTTTCATGGCCGAAGTAAGGTTGAGAGAATCCGTGACCAGCGTCGCGGATTTACCAAAAGTCACCAAACGATTTAAGAAAGGAGAAAGTTCACACAGAAGGGTTCGTCATGTATTGGCGGGCCCTTCCTTTTATTAAAAAATTCTTTGTCCGTAGACATTGCGATGGGCAGGGTTTATGATTACCGCTATGAAAATCTTCAAGCAGGCGCGTTGGAAATTTTTACTCGGAGTTTTCAAGATCAAAAGATTTGTCAATAGATGGTTTGGTGTACGTCGATTGGATTATGGACCAAAAGATATTTTCATATTGACCGATACTCTTAGGGAGTGGGAAACACGAGCGCGAAGTGTCGGTAAGGAGCCTAAAACCGTGCCGTGGCTTGAAAAGCATGGGGGAGTTGGTACTGTGTTTTATGATATAGGAGCTAATATCGGCGCGTATTCACTTGTCGCTGCGGCGCAGGGAGCCAGGGTCATAGCCTTTGAACCAGCACCGCATAATTTTTATAAAATTCATGAGAATATACTTTTAAATAAACTGAACGATAAGATCACCGTGGTGCCGCTTGCCCTGGCCGAAAACGAAGGTGTCATCGTATCTTATATCGTAGTCAAAACTTTTGGCGCATCGCACAGCTTTTCTTTTCAGGAAAAACCGTCTGAGACTTTGCCCGCCCAGTCTTTTTTGGCCATAGATTTAGATACTTGCATGAAGACCTTTTCGTTTCCTCTGCCCACTATGATGAAAATAGATGTTGACGGAGCGGAAAAAGATGTAATAAATGGGGCGCGAACGCTTCTTAGTAATCCTTATCTTAAACATCTTCTCGTTGAAATAGTAGACGAGTTAAGCGCCGAGCTGATACGAGATCTTGCAAATATGGGGTTTAAGCTTGTTGATCAGGAAATAGCTGGTACGGGCGCCACAAATTACATATTTGAACGGCTATGAAGCCGCCATGTGGCCATGTTAATTAACATACCGATAAAAGACATCAGAACGTGTGTGGATATTAAGCCAAGTATTCCCCCGAAGATGCCCAAGACGACATAAAGCAATACTCTGATAATACTTTGGATAAAATTGCTGATAAAGCTTAGTCTGGATAATTTTTGGGAAGTAAGCAAGAGGCCTATATAGCGATTTGGCAGGGCGAAGATAAAACTGACAGCGAGCAGTTGTGAATATAATACTCCCTCTAGATATTTCGGCAGAAGATATTTAAATAAGTATGGAGAGAGTACAAAATATCCAACAAAGCATACTGCGCCCACGGCCATGCCTTGGAAAATTCTTGTATAGAAGACTTTATTTAGTTCCTCCGGTGTTTTTGTGGAAAATTTTGGTAGCCCTATGCCGATTAAACTTTTTATCAAAGGGACGACTCTATCCGGTATGGCCGTGGCTAGAGAGTATACGGCCAGTTGGGTCGCTCCCCAGAAATGACTTAAAATTATTTTGTCAATCTGAGAAACGATAGGGGCCAAAAAGCCAATGAATGTTAGTTCGCGGCCGTATTTTAAGACATCACTTGAAGGTGTGTCGGGCGGGTGGAAAATACGCAAGGTTATGATATAGAAAATTGCTGTTGAGACGAATGTAGTAAACGAGTATGCGACTACGAGCCAGATAATCTTGCCTCCAGACATGATAGCCACAACCATGCCCGCCACGTATATAAACGTTGAGCCGGCGCTAAAAATACTGTTGTATCGGAAACTTTTCTTTCCTTCAAGATAAGCGCCGTAAGTGTTAAGGGCAAAAGTTAAGGGTGAAAAGATACCCATGACTAGAAGTGAGATTCCCAAATACTGATTGTCGTTTAATAAGTAATATGTGCCTAAGATCAAAAAGGCGATGAACTGCATTACGTTCCATTTCATCTGATATTTAACGGATGTTCTAAGGGCACCGTCATTACCGGCCGCAACTGCTTGAACAATCGCCTGATTCATTCCGGTCAGAGTAAAAATATTTAACGCTCCCGCCAGAGAAAGAATATATTTATAGAGACCGTAAGTTTCCTTGGGCAACAGATTGGCAAAAAGTATAATGAGACCTAGAGAAAGGATATTGGAGATTGCCTGTCCCGATATCTGCCAAAAATTGCCTTTGGCCAGATATACCATATCGGCCTTGAAGAATCTCTCGGTGCCGCGGAGAAACTGATGGGTCTTATTACGCAAATTTTGCATTACAGTAGCACTATCATAGGATAAATTTAATTTTTTGTATATTTTTCAAAAATATGGTACAATTATATCAGACCAAAAGTTCTATATGTTAGGTGTGAAAGGAGTATAGACATGAGTTTCAATGTTCTTTTTATTTACCCGAATTTTCGGGGTGAAACCCTGGTTCCACCGGGTGTCACGCTGTTGTCACGCATTCTCAAGAATAACGGTTTTGTAGTCGACGTGTTTGATACGACCGACTATGGTCTTGATCTTGCCAAAGATTATGAAAAACTAACTGAAGAGACACTCGGGGTCCGGCCGTCTCCGCATCGCAAACTCAAGAACACGGAGCGCGATGTTTGGGTCGATCTTAATGATAAGATCAATTCATTTCAGCCCAATATCATCGCGATGTCGTGTACCGAGAGCACTTTTCTTCTTGGCGTCGAGGTTGTGAAGCACATCAAGCATCGAGATTCTCGTGATATGCCTGTGGTTCTTGGTGGTTCTTTCGCAACTTTCGCTCCGGCGCGGGCGCTGGATTTTGTTGAGATTGACATGGTCATTATCGGCGAGGGTGAAAAATCTCTTCTCGAACTCTGTCAACGGATGGAGCGAGGGGATTCGTGGCGGAGTGTGGCGGGTATCGCGTTTCGTGATCGTTGTGGCGCGTTTCATCAGAATCCACCACAGCCTCCGGTGAATCTTGATGATAATCCTACCGATTTCGATCTCGGACTCTTTGATCCAGAACGACTTGTTCGTCCTATGGCAGGCAGGCTCTACCGGATGGCGCCAGTCGAAACCATCAGGGGTTGTGTTTTTCATTGTAATTTCTGCAACTCCCGAAACACCGGAAGCAGGAAGAAATCAATGGCTAAGGTTCGGGAGGAACTTCTGTACTACAAGAGCGTGCATCACGTTGAATATAACTTCTTCTGGGCTGACACGTTCTTGATGATGTCATCTCGAGAGCTCGATGAGTTCTGCGAAATGTACCGAGATGTGGGTCTGCCTTTCTGGGTACAAACGAGAATTGAAACCGTGACCGATTGGCGTCTTCAAAGATTGAAGGAGGTCGGTCTGCACCGTGTAGCTTTCGGCATAGAGAACGGGGACGAAAAGTTCCGGCAGAAAGTGGTGTTGAAAGAGTTCTCAAATGCCGAAGCGGTGAGAGCACTGGAGATTACTGCGGCGATGGGCGTCACTTACAATACCAATAACATGGTGGGTTATCCTCACGAAACGCGTGAAATTGCCACGGAAACAATTGAACTCAATCGGCGGTTTCCTAAAGTAGACACGACCAATTGCTTCACGTTTACCCCGTACTACGGTACGCCGGCGAGAGATGTGGCAGTGAGGGCGGGGTTCATGTCTCATGATGTAATCGCACCGGGTAATGCCGAGGACTCGATTCTCACGATGCCGCAGTTTCCGAAAGACGAAATTCGGAAATTGCGAAAAACATTTGCGCTGTATGTGAAGTTTCCAAAATCTCGCTGGCCTGACATCCGGCGGGCGGAAGAGGAAACACCGGAGGGTAATGTTCTGCTCCGAGGACTTCAAGCAGAGTATAGGGCGGAGTTTTTTGGGGAACCTAAAATTTCGTTCTAATTGTCTTGCAACTCGGTTCTCATGGCCCCACTCTCGATTCATCGGGAGTGGGGCCGATTCTTGTTAATTTTATTTTATGGTAGAATCAACTCTAATGCTTTCTAAATATTCTAAGTATCTGATTTTCACGGGGCTCTTTTTAATCCCGTTTATTCCATTTCTTGTATCCAGCGCTTTTTTCTTTCCTTTCATTACTACCAAAGCCTTCGCTTGGAGGATTATTGTTGAGATTGTCTTTGCCGCTTGGTTGCTTTTGGCTTTCTTGGATACTGCTTACCGTCCCAAGAAATCACTTATTCTTTATTCAATACTCGGCTTTCTAGCCATAATAGGTTTGGCTGATATTTTTGGCATTACTCCGATTAAGAGTTTCTGGTCCAACTTTG
>MHSK01000002.1 GCA_001821295.1 Candidatus Taylorbacteria bacterium RIFCSPLOWO2_12_FULL_43_20 | reverse complement strand
AGTTCATTGACGCCAAATTAAAAGACAAAAAATCCACAATTCAAAGGTCGAAATTACAACTAATTAACTGTCAACTATGTTCCATAGCTTGAACACCAATCAGAAAATGGAATTCCAAGAGCAACCAAGGCTAATTCACCTCTGTATTTATCAGAATTTCTGAGAAAATTTAACATCTTTGTTCCTTTGTTTCCAGCGCGTTTACGCACCAACATATCTAAATTTTCTGAATAAGCTTTTTTGTAAAACTCCATATCGTCTATGAGAGTTCCATCTAAGTCAAAAATAAATAATTTCATAAAAATAAAAAATACTATCTTAGGTTATTAGCTTTAATCTATCATTTTAATAAAAAGTGCGGGACGTTCACCTTGAACGCCCCGCACAGAGATTGCAACCAACCTATCGACAAAACCCAGCCAAATTGTCTTTCGTTTTTGGTACTTTACCAGTAGCGAAAGTATCGCGAGCAGCCTGATGAGCTTTCATCCAAGAAAGGGCGGGGTCATTCAGGTAGAACAACAGGGCCGCATTGGCGAAGATCATGTCCAACACTGACCCATTTCGTTCTCCACGCAAGATCTGCATGGAGAAGTCGCCCTTGGAAACACCCATCGGAGGCGAGACGTCTGTCGCCGAAACTTCGCTTACACCAAAGTCTTTGGCATAGAGACGGTAAGTTGTGATTTCACCATCACAAAGTTCCGACACTTCCGTTCCGCCAGAGCAGATGGATAGCTCATCCATACCCTCATCAGATTCATCGGAGATAAAGCCACGAACCACCAGCAAGTGGTCCATTTGCGTCACTCCTATCTGATTAAGAATATGGTAGACCTCAGCCACCACTCGAGTGGGCACAAGGTGATTCACCCCCAACACCCGGCGTGACATTATTTTTGGATCAACCGGATTAGTGATTGGTCCGATAATGTCGTTCATGTGTGGAAGCTTCACGAACTTGTGCGTCTGCATATGGATATGCTTATAGCGGGTATCCAGCGCCTCAGTGTAGCCAAAATTGAACCGCTCCACTGAAGTCTCAATCGTTAGCTTGTGAGCAAAACAATTAATCCCGCACAGCCCCACGAAGTCCGAGCTACCGTGTTTGCCTTTGTCAGCATTGGCTGGTGACCCATGTTTGCACATTGGAATACCAGCCGTCGCCGCAATGAAGGCAGACAAAGTAGACACATTGGCGGTGGTAATCATATCGCCACCCATGCCGCAATTATCCATCGCGACTGGAACATCAGGTCGGACGAATCCAAATTGAGATTTGGCGATATCTTCGTTAAAGACGGCAGCACAAATCCCAGCAATCTGCTCAGCGGCAGAATGTGGAGTTGCCTTGCCATCACCTTGATGATGATAGAGGGCATTGTTGTGAAGTGCCGACAAAGCAATCACACTTTCCATCATTGCAGTTTGATCGCCTTTACATCCCGCAAGCGTGTAAAGACCAAACTCATAGGCTTGTTCATACCACAGCGGAATGTTCCGATAGGCGTTCAGTTTGAGTACAGATTTGATGTCCATTTCATTCTCCTTTTGAGGTTTGAGGATTCAGAAGCTCTGCCAGTTGGCACATTTTCTGAATTCCATTTTTTGCGGTTGCGTGAATGGTTAGATTGACTTGCCGATACATTTCAGTATCGGTCTTTCCTGCACAGTCTGGTACATCGCGAATATCACCTGCCATTTCCGAAAACAGTCTCATCTTGAAACCGAATTTCGGAAATTGATTTACGAGGCAGTTGGCAAATCCACACAATACCTCGCTATTCATGGCAAGAATTAAGGATGCCTTCTGGACAATACCTTCATCGATGGGTGTCGCGATTTTGGTTTCAGGAATTTCAATTTCCAATTCCTGTAAAATCGGCTCCGTATATCCATATTCGAGAGAATAGCACCTCATGTTTGGAAACTTCGGCATTGCGGTTCCGCAAGTACCTTGTAAGCCACGAGAGGCAACTTTAAAGCTGCCTTCTAAGCCAAGCTCTTGCAAGTACTTACTAATACAAGCCTCGGCAAGAACAGAACGATGAATATTACCCTTACAGACTGTAAGAATTAGATGCGACATGATTACCTCCTATTTTATGTTGTAAAAGAACTATGCGCATTTTTTTGTTCACAATAAACAAAAAACCGCCCTTGCGATACAAACAAAAAGTTTGTCTCGTAAGGGCGGATTTCCGCGGTACCACCTTATTTTTCCTGTAATTATTAAATCGCAGGACTCATACCGACTCTATGCCTTTCGACCGATTTCGGTTTTCCTATGATTACGGAGGAATGCCGAGTTTCCACTAACGCAGAAACCACTCTGTTTTGCCATATATATAATATGACGAAACGATCCAGCCCCAACCCTTTGAGTAATCAAAGGAACTAGATATGAGTTTTATAATCTGAAATGAACACTCTCGTGAGAGTAAACTCATACTATCATGGACATATATATACTGTCAAATTTTTATAAAAAAAGGACGTGTTGCTTGGCAACACGTCCACAAGGTTGGCACCGGTGACAGGATTCGAACCTGCAACCATCGGTTTTGGAGACCGCTGCTCTACCAGTTGAGCTACACCGGTCCATTCTTGTTTGAGAGACAGACTTAATAGATAACGATACCCACTCTGTCTCTAACCTGTTCGGTGGTTTCCTTGATTCTGGTGCGAGCCTTTTTGCCGCCCTCATGTAGTACGTCTTTAACGTACTCATTTTGATTAGCAAGCCGAGCTCGCCTTTCTTGAAAGGGCTCCAGAATCTTGGCGATACCGTCTACTAGACGGTGTTTGCAGGCGGCACAGCCAATCTGGGCAGAGATGCACAGGTTGGCAATCTCGCGAGTTTCTATCTCGCCGTCCGTTACCAATTCATGTACCGGGTACACAGATTGGCAACGATTGTAGGGATCGCCCGGGTCGGTAACTCGCAGACGCTCTCGGTCCGTGATTCCTTTTTTCAGATACCGTTCACGGATTGCTTCAATGGGTGCATTGATGTCAATGGCGTTATCCGCCTCCGACTTTCCCATCTTTGCGCCGTCTAGGCCCGGTACTTTGATCATCTGCGCCATCATCTCGGGAACGACAAATGTGTTCCCGAAACGTTTGTTGAACTTGCCCGCGATATTGCGCGCCATTTCAACATTCGGCACCTGATCTTCGCCAACCGGCACGAGTGTCGCTTTAGGGCCAAGAATGTCGGCCGCCATAAGCACTGGGTAAGTCACGAGTCCGAGATTCACGTTGTCCGGATTCTTGCGAACCAGGTCCTTGAAGGTCGGGACTCGTTCCAGCTCACCGAGGGGCTGTATCATGGAAAGATACAAGCACAGCTCGGAGATTTCCGGGACGCTTGATTGAGCGTAAATGATTGATTGCTCAGGGTCGAGACCCGCGGCAATGTAATCCTTTACGATCTCAACCAAATTGCCACGAAGCTCTTCGGGATCGTCGAGCGTCGTGAGTGTGTGCCAATCGGCGATGAAGTAGAGGCAGGTATTGCCTGGCTGTTGGAACTTCACGAAGTTCTGCACCGCGCCCAGAAAGTTGCCGAAGTGCAACCGACCGGTTGCACGGATTCCTGATAAGACTGTCTCCATATTTATCTCCTTTTGTTTGTGAATGAACTATTTCGAGCAACCTACTCTAGTCTTCTTCTGCCTTGATTCATACCACAACTTTGATTTCTATGCAAGCCCGCCCGCATGTAACCCCATTGCTGTCCGGTAAAACTTTTGACCACTTGAGAAAAACTCGGCGATGATTAATCCGGACAGTATAAATGTGGCTTAATTGCGTCTTTTTTGAGCCATTGAGGTCTTTTGTTTCAGATTGATTGCTCTACCACAAATTTGAGAGTTGGAAACCAAGTCTCAAAATCGCCCTTTTCTTACGGATTAGGATGCTGTCCGGATAAATCCGGCTAAGAATAAGCTTGTTTTACCTTGAATTACAAAACTCGTCGAAGGCAGGGCTTTTGCGGAACATTGCGCAAGCCGACGGGCTGAGCATAGGGATTTTTTAGCAAAAAAATACCCGTGTTCCGCAAAAGCCCTGCCGAGAAAAGAGTTTCGTAATTCATAGTGTTTTACAGTCGTTATGATGAACCAAGGTTGTGTTTACGATTTTAATCGGACACTAGTGACTTGATTTAAATTATATTGTATGACAAGGTTTATCTTAGAAAGGTGTTTGAAAAGATGAGAACACAAAACATACAACCAGTTACAAATCCCGACCAAATACGAGCTCTGATTGCTCATGAGAAATCTGTCGGGGCATATCGCCCTATTGGATGGAGTAGCTATGCCGCTCCATTGAAGCCAAATGCAATATCAAATGAATCCCTGGTATTGCATTGCACAAAATGCAACAATAACACATCTGGCATCTACGAGGTCGCTGATGTAATAAGAAGATGTCCCGCGTGCCGTTCTCTTCTGATGTACTGTCCGGCTTGCAAAAGCTGCGCCTCTGCGACAGAAAAGTTCAGTGTAATATCTTGCGATAGATGTTCGGCCGATTTCGTGACAAACACGACAGTTGAATATCTCGCTTCAAGAGACAGAGCATCTCGGGAAATCGTCCTTTCTGGAATACGCGCAATTGGAGAACTGCATTTGGGAAATTTGTTTGGAGCTGTTCAACAGTTCGTGGAGTATGAGCATGGCGATAATTTTTGCATGTACTTCATAGCAGATTGGCACACACTCACGACACTTCGAGATCCTCGAAAAGTGGCTCTGAACAGCTTGGCAATCGCGACCGATTATCTAGCTGCCGGATTAAATCCAGAGAGGTCTGTAATCTACAGCCAATCCAGCGTTCCAGAAATTGCTGAACTGGCTTTATATCTGTCAATGGTGCAACCCAAACTTCAGTTAGAGCACCTGCCAACTGTTAAAGATCTGGCAAAAGATAAACATAGCACCATGTATATGGGCCACCTGCACTATCCTCTATTAATGGCTGCAGATATCCTCGGTCCGAAAGCGACTTTGGTCCCGGTTGGCTACGATCAGGCGCCAAATGTAGAATTAGCCATGTCCTTAGCGGATAAGTTCAACCGGCAGTTCGGCACTACCTTTGTTACTCCTAAAATGAGCTTGAACAAGGTCGTCCCCGGGTTAGCCGGTGGGAAAATGGGCAAATCAAATGAGGATTCCAGCGTATTGCTTAGCGATACGCTCGACCAGATCTCTGAAAAATATCTGAGATACGGAATTACTGACAAGCGTAGATCAACTAGGAGTGCGCCTGGCAATCCTAGTCAGTGCGTATCAGTATATCCTATGTACGAAGCTCTGCTGGAAAAGCGGCCTGAGGAGATCAAGATAGTGGAGACCGAGTGCAGAGAGGGATCACGCGGCTGCAGGGAATGCAAGTTGCAACTTTCTCGAGAGATCGATGCCCTGCTTCAGCCGTTTCGTGAACGAAGAGCTGAACTTTCGGAAAAGCAAAAGTATGTTGAGGAAGTTCTGCACTATGGCGGCCTGAAGGCTCGAGAAATCATCCAGCATACCTTGTGGGAGGTCAGAGAAAGACTTGGCATTCTCTCGCATTAAGGCACCCCATGCGCAAATTTGCATGGGGATTTTTATTACTCCTTAAAACAATTAGCTTTGTGTAGTGTCCTCCTGTCCGCTCCCACATAACTGCGTTATGGTGGTATTCAGATAATACAATTTATCTATAAATCGTGTTAGAGTAATGCATAAGAAAAAGCCCCGAGGAACATTAAAAATTGCTGACAATATTAAAGAAAGAAAATATGCCTGAAAAAAAATCGTTCAAAAAATCATTGTTGGAGGAGTTTTAATTAACAATGACAAGGCTTTAATTATACAACGAAATGATGATGAGGATGTTTTCTCGGGTATGTGGGAGCTTCCAAGTGGCAAAAGAGAACCTCTGGAAACTACTAAAGAAGCTTTAAAACGCGAGTTTTTAGAAGAAGTCGGATTGAGAGTCAAGGTACTTGTTCCAATTTCTGTTTTTGATTATCAAATTAATAAGACAGATGAAATTCGAGACTCAACCCAGATTAATTTTATAGTGGAAACCATGGATGCAAATACTGAAATTAAGATAAGCAAAGAGCATAAAGACTTCAAGTGGATAAACATGTCGCAAATTGAGAAATATAATATTTATGATTCTACTGCAAAAGCTATATTAAAAGCTTTTGCAATTTATTCATTAATAAGAAATAAAAAACAAGGCGGATAGCCTTGTTTGAGGGTTTATTCAATAAATTTACGCAGTCTGGTAGAAAGCATTGCCTGTTGTCGTTCACCATCCTCATAAGCGAAATTGTCATGAAAAGTTTCCGCGCCTTCTCGACAACTTTCACCCATTTCTTTTCCGATTTGCTTTATTCGATCGCAGAGACCTGTAATTTCTTGGTTCAGTTTCTCGAAGTCTTCTGGCAAAAAAAAGTTCATAGGCCTTATATATTGCGAAACATCAATTACTGAAAACAGTTTAACTGTAAATTTTTTAAAACAATGTTTTTTGCCTTATTTGAGAAAGAAATAAATCATTTCAAAATAGCTAAAAATGTTATCCACAATTTAATAAAAACAAGACTGATTTTATCTTTACTTATGCCACAAAGTGGTATAATCTTATTAATATAATATGGACAAGAAATCTACAATTCTACTTTGGATAATTATCATTCTCACAGTGGTGTCAGTCGGTTATACATTTTACAAAACTGTTATACTTCAGGATTTTGAAATTACAGATAAAGATCCCGGGGGAGACGTTACAGAATAATATTAAAGTTAGAATTATGTTTGCCAGAGATATTCAAAATTTTCCCAAAGTCACTATTGAAATTAAACCCTCTACTATTATTAAAGAAGAAATTGGGGTTTTTGCTGTGTGTGATATCTCTAAAAATTCGGTCATTGCTAAGGCTGAAATCTTTGAAACCAAAGTAGTCAAATTTAATTGGAACCAAGTTAACCAATTTGACGATATTACACGAAAAAAAATAATGGATTATGGTTTAGGAGAAATTAATGGGGTTACTATCATTGATAATTTAAATTATTTATCTATACCATGGAATATGAACCATGGATGTGATTATAATGTAGGATTCGGTGAGCATGATGATTTTATAGCAAAAAGAAATATTAGAAAAGGAGAGGAATTATTATGGGATTATGGCTTAGCAGAAACTAATCCAAAATTTAAAATGATGTGTAAATGCAGAAGCCCAATATGTAGAAAAATTATTACTGGTAATGATTGGAAAAATTCTGAGTTTAGAAAAAAAAATATAGATTATATGCTTAACGCTTTGCGAAAATGACACAATTACTTTGTCCTTGGAGTTCACCTTTATATTTTTTCTATTCACCTGATGCCCCAGCATTATTGTATTATGCATATATACCCATTGCCGTCTTATCAATAATATTTGGACTTTTTGTATTATTCAAAGACAAGTTTTCATTGTTAGGTAGATTACTATTTTTTATCTCTCTCTTTTTTTCTTTATGGATTCTAAATATAATAGTTGAATGGGCTTCAGTTGATCCACTCATACAAATGTTCTCATGGCAAATTACAGGCATTTTTGAAATAGCTATTTTTCTTTTTTCAATATATTTTCTATATGTTTTCGTTGAGAATAGTGATTTGCAGTTTATTTATAAAGTAATCTTAAGTGGAATAGCTCTCACTGTCGTAATTTTTTCATCCACAAAATTTAACATTTCGCAATTTTATCTGACCGAGTATGATTGTGGTGGCATTATAGGTTATTTGTGGTATTTCATATATACTTTTGAAGTCATAACTCTTTTCTTCGTTGTATACTATATAACCAAAAAACTAATCCATAGGAAGATTAAATTAAAAGAATTTTTGGTTGGTTTAGGAATGTTTTGTTTTCTTGGAATTTTCTTCCTATCAAATTTTTGGGGGGAGCTGACCAAAGTATACGAAATCAACCTTGTGGGACCGATTGGAATGGTGATTTTCTTAGGACTTTTGACTTATCTTATTGTAAGATTTGGCGTATTTCATTTCCGAATCATCGGAGCAAATGCGCTTGTGTTTGCATTATGGATGATGGTGTTCTCTCTGCTCTTCATAACAAATTTTAGTGTTTTGAGAATCATAATAAGTATTACGTTTATATTCCTAGTGTTGTTTGGAATATTGCTTGTCCGTTCAGTCACCAGAGAGGTCAAACAAAAAGAAGAAATTCAGCAATTGAATGAGAGGTTGGAGGGGTTGGTGCACTTCATAAGCCATCAGGTTAAGGGCTATTTGACAAAGAGCCAAAGCGTATTCTCCGTGATCGTTGATGGTGATTATGGTGAGGTCAACCCTGATCTGAAACGGATCGCAAAAAAAGCGCTTATTGATAACAGGGAGGGTGTGGAGACCGTTATGAATATTCTGAATTCAGCAAATATAAAGAAGGGAACGTTGAAATTTATTGCCAGGCAGTTTAATTTTAAGGATGCGCTTGTAGATGTCGTAAACGAACTTAGACCCAGTGCTGAGCAAAAAAATCTAACAATTGAGACGAATATGGAAGAGGGTGCGGATTACATGATGATAGGAGATAAGGAGCAGGTTGCTAAACATGCAATCAGAAACATTATTGACAATTCAATCAAATATACCCAAACAGGCGGGTTGACGGTAAGACTCAGCAGAAAGAATGATAACATTCTATTGACAATAAAAGACACCGGTGTTGGTATTTCTGAAGAAGATAAACCGAGACTCTTTACAGAAGGCGGCAGAGGCACGAATTCAGTCAAAGTGAACGTCTCCTCTACTGGTTACGGACTCTATTTCGCCCGCGAAATTGTGGAAGCTCACAAAGGCCGTATTTGGGCCGAGTCTGAAGGCCCCGGCCACGGTTCAACATTCTACGTTGAGCTGCCGACGAAGATAATTTAATTAGTCAACACTTTTAATGTTATTCGGAGTGTTGCAACCGTGCCATTGATATGAAAATACCTGTAATTAAGTTGAAGCGTGCTCTATTAAGGCCATTGAAACTGACAGATGCTGAATCCATAACAAGAAACGCAAACAATAAGAATATCGCGTGGAATCTTACGGATAGATTTCCTTATCCATATAAAATAGCTGACGCAAAAAAGTGGATCAAGAAAAATCTGTCAAAAAAGATGGACGAAAGGACGTTTGCAGTTGTGATTGATGATCTGGCCGTTGGAGCTATTAGCATCACACGTAACAATGAACATAGTGGAGTTATAGGATATTGGCTTGGCGAAAAATATTGGGGAAGGGGAATTATGACGGAAGTTGTACGTGCTATTGTTCAGCATGCGTTTAAGGATAAAAAAATTATACGAATTTCAGCAAATATTCACACTGATAACCCCGGCTCAAAACGTGTAATTGAAAGAGCGGGATTCAAACGTGAGGGGGTACTGAAGAAACACGCAAAAAGGTTCGGTAAATATAAAGATGTCTATGTATACGCTAAAGTAAGGTGAGTGTGAATATTTTTTCCGAGCAGTTGTTCTCATCTCATTGTCTAATTCTCACGAATAAGGGAATGGACCGGATCATTGTAGAATCATTGAACACTTAAACACCCGAACGGCTAAGCCGTTCGGGTGTTTGTTTTATATCAAGGTTTAACCTTGATAAGCCGATTTCCTCATCATTGAAAACTCTCCCAATCTCACTGATTGGCAGGTTCAAGCGATTCTCGTCAATACCAACGGTACAGTGCAATACATGGATCACAACACCGATGCTTACATGTTCTACCGTGTTATGGGTCAGTGACATCACCTTCGGTGAATTAGTTCTTTCTAAGACTACAATGCTCTGATATTTAAACCAGCAGCATTTCAGAGCTCACACTGTGGGCTCTTTTTTATGATTAGAGATCTTTATTATTTGGCCTATTATTATTCCAATAACAATAAATAGTGGAATACTATAAATTACGGAATAAACTTCTATATATATCCAATCATAATTGAACATTGGCTGAATAAAATCCATTAACGTGGCAGAAATAAACGCGGGACCAAAGGCAAAGAATGCAATACATCCAAGCCCCGCATATTGGTCGTAACTAAAATAAGAGAAAAAAATGCATAAATATGCAAAAAGAATAAACATTATAGCTAGGTAACCACCATAGACTCCGCCTTTAATAAAGTAGGGATATCGGTTCCATAAATTGTTAATTAAAATACCAATTAGAATTGAAACAGCCGCGCCAAGTATTACAAATGGAATTTTGAAAAATAATTCTAAATCATTGTCCAAAATGAGTAGAAAATGAAAAGATAAATAAAGGCATACCGAAAATATAATCGAGCTAATTCTCACTTTCATTTCTTTTGGCATTTTAGCTCGATGTTTTTCGGGCTGATTTATCTGGTCATCAACCCACTTTTCTATGTCCACGATATTTAAATTACTTTTTACTACATAAACCCGATATCCATGATTTCCAATATTTCATAGGGATATTTTATCAAATGCACGCAGTGAACGCACGGAAGTTATCAACATCTTCCATCATTCGGATAGGGACTAAAGCCCTATCTGGAGGAACATTATTTTCCCAGATTTTTCAAAATTAATTGCGGGTAACCATTATTGATTTGAATATTATCAACGTCTTTTATTCCCAGATTTTCTAAAAAGCGAACACAAGTATTTCTTGCTTCTGTCGCAGTGTTGAAATCTCCCTTTGCTTCCACTTCAATAAAATTACCGAGTCCTTTAATTTGATCAAGCGCGACTTCTACATTGCCGCACATCCAGTATTCTCTTTGCTTATTAACGGTGATAACGTGTCTAAAGTTTAGAAATTTTAAAATTTGTTTAAACTCGTTGGGGTTTGATATTTCACTTTCATACTCTTCCGCGTATTCTTGTATTCCATTCTCATTTTTGTTTATAGACCTATCATATTCAAAAATGGTTTTATCCGGATTTGATCTTATTCTCAACCATTCCACTGGATGGGGTTTTTCAGCAAAAAAATCTCTATGGCATGGAATATAATAGTCATCAATCTGATCTATAGATTTTATCAATTTGCCTAAATTATTGACCTTCTTTCTAACTCCTTCAATGTCATCAATTTTCACTTTTATTTCTATTTCAATATTCATTATTTTTTATATTATACGCATTGTATCAGTATTATACCTTGAATTACGAAACTCGTCGAAGGCAGGGCTTTTGCGGAACATTGCGCAAGCCGACGGGCGAGCATAGGGATTTTTTAGCAAAAAAATACCCGTGTTCCGCAAAAGCCCTGCCGAGAAAAGAGTTTCGTAATTCGTATTATAGTATAAAAAGGCCACATGAGTTAAGCCTTTTCGTAAATAATTACAGAGGAGTAAAGTGAGAAGAGGAAGAGGGGATAACTTTGGGTGGCGTTATTCAGTAGACTAGTGCCGTTACAAGTTAATATGTACTATAGCATGTTGTGGATTTAGGATATTCGGTGCTATGATGGTGTCAAATCGCAAAATACCATGCAAAATGAGACGCGTGTCAATTTAAAGCATCTTTTGGAGGATATGCGTGATAGCTATAGCTCGCCTCTTGAAGAGGTCATTCTTACGGAGCTCATAGCCAACGCCTTGGATTCGAGAGCAACACGCATTGAATTTACTGTCAATAGTGCTGAGTATTTCATGCGTTGCGTAGACAATGGAGTTGGAATGAAGAGGACTGCTCTCAGAGATTATCACAATATCGCGGCATCCAAAAAGGTGAGGGGGGAAGGCATCGGTTTTGCCGGTGTGGGGGCAAAACTTTCGCTACTTCTCGCGGATAAAGTGGTCACCGAAAGCAAGGGAGGCAGAGGGTCGCGAGCCGCGACAGAGTGGAGGTTGACAAATCAGTACAGAGCTCCTTGGAAATTCGTGCCTGCAGTGGGAGCTGTGCCGTATCCGAGAGGTACAAGTGTTTCTATGTATTTTACCGACGCTGAATCTCATCTCATGAGGGAGGATTTCGTTCGCGATACTATCATTAAACATTATTATCCTCTGCTGAATGAATTTCTAACTAAGGAAATTCTGAAATTCGTCTATAAGAAGGGCATTGAATTTTTTATAAACGGCAAGTTGCTTGAACTGCCACATACTGAACAGCGAGTAGACAACGGTTTTCATATTTACTTGGGAAAGGGCCATAGACCGATAGGCGCGGGTTTCCTCACAAAGAAAGTACTTGAGCAGGGTTTTCTGGCACGCTTGGCAGGGCGTTCGCCCAATGAACACGCTATCGCTTCCGGACTTTCTGTTTCTACTTACGGCAAGGTCATAAAGACTGGCTGGGAATGGCTGGGCATTATGCCAAAGAGCGCTGAAGCATTGTGCGGAGTTGTAGAAATCCCGATGCTTTCAGAATTACTAACTACCAATAAGAGTGATTTCCTGACTGACGCGTCTCACTTGAAAAAATTCTACCGCCTTCGTAAAGCCGTCCAACAGGGCGTGTTGCCGGTACTTAGATCTCTGGGTGAATACGCGGATAAGGAACGAGATACAGCTAAAAGCATCAGGCCTCTCGAACGCCAGATTGAAACAGCGCTGGAAACAATGTCAACCGAATTTCCCGAGCTTGAAAGTTTGTTTGGAGCTCGCCGAGGGAAAGCAGGAGAGGGCGGATTAAAGAACTCACGCGGAGAATCACTATCAGTCTCTGACAACGAGCCAAAGATATCAAAAAAAGATCCAAACGAACCCCAAACCTCCGATAGTTTTGACAAAAAGCAAAAATCCCAAAATTCGCCGGCAAAGAGTAAAAAAGGGCTAATATTGGCTCTGGAAGAACTGTCTGATATGCCAGAAGCGCTCGGACGAATGATAGATGACACGGTGTCAATCAATACTCTTCATCCCGTTTGGAAAAAGTCGCTGGCCACTAAGCAGGAGGAGTATCATATACTTGTTGTTGTCGGCCTTGTGCTCGCCGACTTTGTCGCTCCAGACAAGCACCCGCAGGAATTTTTAGCCAAATTATTATCGTCGTGGAGTAAGACAGGCGACGAAACATCAGGCCAATCTCATCTTTTGTAAACATGACCGCAGTCTTTTAACATAAGACTTACGCAATTCGGTTTATTTAAACTTATTCTCCATCTGTCATTCCCGCGAAAGCGGGAATCCATGTCTTATCTGCATACTCTGGATTCCCGTTTTCGCGGGAATGACATCTAACGCATAAGTCCTATAACAATAATTCACATACCGCTATTTTACGCTATAGCGAATTATATCAGTAGGTAAGTTTGGAGGAGGAATGCAAGAAGACAATACCTCATCTTAGATAAGCACGAAGCACCAAATAACAAATTCCAAAAAAATTGTAAATTCAAAAAAGACGGTGTGAAGAAAGACACACCATCCCCCAGCACCTATTTTTATCAGATAAAAATAGGTGCTGGGGACTTCCCTTTAAAAAAGGGGTATAAACTAAGACACCCCATTGCCTCGGGGCGAGGCACTTCCCCTCTAACTCCACTTCGCTCGAAGCGATCGGCGGAGTAAAAGATAGGAAGAGGAAGAGGGGGAGCGGGAGCTTCGTCAGCTTCAATAGCTTGTTTGGGGAAGAGAATACTGATACTTCAATTTGCGCTAATTATTGATATAATGCTTTTATGTCTAAGAAAATATTACTTTCCGGAGTCAAGCCGACAGGACGACCTCATATCGGCAATTATTTCGGGGCTATGAAGCAATTCGTGGATTTACAGGATGAGTATGAATGTTATATTTTCATCGCGGATCTCCACGCTCTGACGACTCTGCATGATCCAAAAGAACTCGCTTCAAACGTCATAGACGTAGCGACAGACTATCTTGCCATCGGACTTGATCCTGAGAAAGTTATTTTATTCAAACAGTCTGACGTACCCGAAGTGACGGAGCTCTCTTGGATATTCAACACCCTTACCACAATGCCGTATCTGGAAAGAGCTCATGCCTATAAAGACGCGATGGCCAAGGGCAGAGAGGTCAATGTTGGCACTTTTGATTACCCGATCCTCATGGCCGCTGATATTTTGATCCAAGACGCGGATATGGTACCGGTCGGGCAAGATCAGAAACAGCATGTAGAATACGCCAGAGACACAGCAGAGAAGTTCAATAGAACATACGGAAAAATATTCAAATTACCGGAAGTGTTGATAGAAAAGAATGTTGCAGTGGTACCAGGTACAGATGGCGAAAAAATGTCCAAAAGCCACGACAACACAATTCCTCTATTCGCAGACCCGGATAAAATCCAGAAAATTGTTATGAGTATAGTTACGGATTCTGTCTCAGATATACCTAAAAATGTTTATGCCATCCACAGATTATTCAAAGACGAGAAATCATTGACTGCTTTGTACGAGGAAAATAGGGGTAAATATAAAATTCTTAAAGAAGCCCTGTTTAATGATATTGTGGATTTTGTCTCTCCGCTCGGCGCGAGACGAGCCGAGCTCGCCGCTAAGCCGGAAAAGTTACTAGAGGTGTTAAAAATTGGAGGGTCAAAAGCGAGAGAAAGAGCGGCCAGAAAGATGGAGTCCGTTAGAAAATTAGTTGGTCTTTCTATTTACTCATAAATTAGAGTATTCGCATGAGCGGCATTCGTGGCTGCCGCAATCACATCTGCATTAGCAGCTGCGATGACTGCATTATTTTGCCGTGGTGGCGGAAATGGTATACGCGTACGCCTCAGAAGCGTATCTCGCAAGAGTTGAGAGTTCAAATCTCTCCCACGGCACATAAAATTGGGTTTAACCAAGAAATCAGATATACATGTTCAAGCTATGGAACATAGTTGACAGTTCAGTTGAGTTAGATATTATGATTAAGGTCACGTAACGCCACCCCTAATGAAAGGAACACCATGGTGTTAACATTGGAGATTGACGGGTGCCTGTTTCAGTAAAAATTGGTTGCTAAAAGACGTGCTTTCGCGGCACATTTACCCAGATCGATTAGTAAAAATACAACAGGCACCCTACTCCCAAAAAAACGCCCCGACTCGATCGGGGCGTAAATTTTTGACGGAAATTCATCTATACTTAATATTATTGTTCAAATATTGAAGTATTGAAGGAAGGAAGATGTTAGTCAATAGTTGTTAGAAATACCAATATACGAATTATTACGAATATACAACTCCGACGCTTCAGTCGGAGCCCCGACTGTAACGTTGGGGATGGATACAAATAAGAAAATGGGAGGAAAAAACCTCTAACTCCGCTCGCTCGAAGCGAGCTTCGGCGGAGCAAGAGAGGGGAAGAGGAAATGCTCAGACTTTTAAAATAATTATTATTTAATGTTGTAATATGAAAAAAACAATTATCGCACTGTTGGCTGTTGTTGTAATAGCATTAATTTTTATTTGGTATAACGAACAGAAAAAAAACCAAAGTGATGTCCCAATACTGTCTGGACAAGAAAACGCGGAACAGGCAGATGCTAGAGAGTTTAATGTGAAAATCAATGAAAGTAGGGGTATCGCAACCTTAAATATTACTCCTGTTCAGGTGATTGAAGACAGCCGCTGCCCTGAGGATGTCACATGCATTCAAAAAGGCACCGTAAGAGTGCGTGCCATGGTAACGTCGCCCAATGGCGAAACCGAGGAAATATTTGAACTGGATAAGACCAATAGTATTGTGGGCAGGCAAATTACACTGAAAGAGGTTCAGCCTGAGCAAATGAGCGGTATACAAATAGACCCCGGACAATACTCCTTCCTTTTTGAAATAAACACCGAGGAAACAACCGGATTGTTTACAGAACCAAACGCAATATATGTTTCCGATCAAAAGCCGGGCAATGTGGTGAGTTTGAATGTGGCGGTGCTTGAAAACGGCGGTTATGTTGTAATCCATGAATCAAACAGCGAAATGGCACCCGGACCAATTATCGGGAATACGGAATATCTTGACGCGGGAGAACACAGTGATGTAAAAATTACGCTATCTAGAGACGTAACAGATGGAGAGCAGATATTCGCCATGATACACGTTGATAACGGCGATAAGGAGTTTAACGCGTCAGACGACCCAGCGGTAGCTAGCTCGTTAAGCGGTCCAATAATGATTAAATTTAACATAGACGAAGATGTTCAGGTACCGGTTGATTTAAAGCTTTAGCAGTGGGAGACGAGAACACCTTACATAAACAATTAACCATTGAAGAAACTCCGGCGGGACACGGTACGAATGGTACTAATAATACTACTCCGACGCTTCGGTCGGAGCCCCGACCGAAGCGGAGGGATGAATACGAATCACCCCATCGCCTCGGGGCGAGGCACTTCCCCTCTAAAGAGGGGAAGAGGAACATGTTTCAGTCGGTTTCTCAATTTTAGCGTATTCTGATAGAATTGTCCGTATATGGAAAGGACTTATATTAAAGATTTAGGCGGGCACGTAGGCGAGGAAATGCTTATAAAAGGGTGGGTGGATATTAGACGCGACCACGGAAAGCTTATATTCATTGATATACGCGACGCTAGCGGCAGGGTGCAAACTGTCATTTTACCAAACCATAAGGAAGCACACGAAACAGCCGTAAAACTACGCACGGAATGGGTAGTGGAGATAAAAGGTAAAGTCAACAAAAGACCCGAAAAGATGGTTAATAAAGACGATGACAACGGCTCTATTGAGATGGAGGTTTTGAGCATTAACGTATTGAATACCGCCGAGACACCTCCTTTTGATATAAATAGTGACGGCAGAGATATTGGCGAGGAAGTGAGGTTGAAATATCGTTATTTGGACTTACGGAGACCGCGACTGCAAAGGAATATCAAAATCCGTTCTGAGTTTGTGGATAAAGCAAGGCAATTCCTTTTTAGTAGGGGATTCAAGGAAATTGAAACCCCATATTTTACCAGCACGACACCGGAAGGATCCAGGGATTTTGTTGTGCCAAGCAGAATGTATCCTGGTAAATTTTTCGCTTTGCCGCAAAGTCCACAGCAATACAAGCAACTACTAATGGTGGCGGGATTTGAGAGGTACTTTCAAATCGCGAGATGTTTTAGAGATGAAGACCTAAGAGCCGACAGGGGATTTGAGCACACACAGATTGACATAGAGATGAGCTTCGCGACAAGAAATGACATCATGGCCTTGGACGAAGAGCTCATTACTCTCACCGCTGAAAGTATGGGCTATAAAATAAAACAAAAGCCCTTTCCGGTATTCAGTTGCAAGGAAGCGATTGATAAATTTGGCGCGGACAAATTTGATCTTCGCGATGAAGATGACAAAAAAAACGGAATTTTGGCTTTCGCGTGGGTGATAGATTTTCCTTTTTTTGAAAAAGATAAGGAAGGAAAGTGGACTTTCACCCACAATCCCTTTTCAATGCCCGCTCCGGAACATTTAGAATGGCATATGGAAGGGGTAAATATTGATAAAATCGCTACTCAGCAATACGATTTGGTTTGCAACGGTTTTGAGGTCGGTGGAGGAAGTGTCAGGGCACATAAACCGGAAATATTAAGACAAACGTTTAAAATCATGGGCTATACAGAAGAGCAGATCAATAAAGATTTCAGTCACATGATGGAAGCTTTTAGTTACGGAGCTCCTCCGCATGGCGGCATAGCGCATGGTATAGAGAGATTGATCATGATTTTAACCAATGAAAGCGAGCTCAGGGAAGTCCAAACATTCCCTCAGACATCTTCAGGTAGAACGTCAGTCATGGATGCGCCCGGTGAAATCTCCAAGGACCAATTGAAAGAACTTGGTATTGAAATTCAAAAAAGAAAATGACAACAGACAAGGAAAATGGTTACAAAGTCAAAACAGAAGTTTTTGAGGGACCGCTTCCCTTACTATTGAATTTAATTGAAAAGCGTAAGCTTTTAATCAACGACATTTCTCTGGCTAAGGTTACAGATGATTTTATCCATCACGTGGAAAACCATGGCGGATTTCCGATAGCCGACAGCGCGGATTTTATTCTTGTCGCCTCAACTCTTCTGCTTATCAAATCAAAATCTTTACTGCCAGAGCTGGAGCTGACTGAAGAGGAACAGGGTAATATAGAAGACTTGGAAAGGCGTCTTAAAATATATAAGGAAATTGTCAGACTCGGCTCGCATGTAAAAAATCGTTTCGGAGCAGATATGATTTTTGGAAGAAATCTCGGGCGTATTACGCATTCCGTGTTCGCTCCTGACAGAAACGTGACTGCCGCGGCGGTAAGAATTGCAATCGCGGACCTAATAGCGGAAATACCGAGTTTGGAAGAATTGCCAAGAGCGGCTGTAAAAAAAATAGTGAGCTTGGAAGAAATGATAGAAAATCTGTCCGTAAGAATCAGATCAAGTATGAAAGTAAGTTTTCGTGAGTTTTCAAATTACGGTAAAGCCGAAAAAGTTAATGTGATAGTCAGCTTCTTGGCAATGCTTGAGCTTGTTAAACGCGGAATAATTGATGTTATCCAGGATACACACTCAGCTGATATTCAAATGGAGACAGATCGTGTTGAGGTGCCAAGATATGGATAGAAACAATACAGATTAAAGATTTAAGATTAAAGTTGGCAGTAAAGATAAACCCCATCCCTCGTACTCCTGCGCTTGAAGCGAGCTTCCTGCCCACCCTCCGAAGGGAGCAGGCGGGCGGCGGAGCAAGAGAGGGGAAGAGGGGAAGGGGAGGGGGGAAATCGTGATTGCAATAGGACTTGCGCGTTTGATGTCATTCCCGCGAAAGCGGGAATCCAGAGTATGCAGATAGACCCCTAGATTCCCGCCTTCGCGGGAATGACAGATAGAGCATGGTTGAAAAAGACTAAAATGCGTAAGTCCTAGGATAAACAAAATGAATTTAGAAGCCAAAATTGAAGCAGTGCTGTTTTTTAAGGGAGAACCTGTGTCTTTAAACTATCTCGCAAAAACTCTGAAATGCGATATTAGCGAACTGGAAAATGCAGTCAAAGAGCTGGCCAAATCGCTACAAGGAAGGGGATTGACGCTTGTGCGAAAAGAAGACGAATTTATGCTCGGCACGGCGCCTGAACTTTCATCATTCATGGAAGAAATTACCAAAGAGGAATTGACTCGTGACCTAGGCAAAGCCGGCTTGGAAACCTTGGCTATTATCCTATACAGAGGTCCTGTGGCAAGAAAGGATATTGACTACATACGAGGCGTAAATTCCAACTTTATTCTGAGAAATTTGCAAATAAGAGGTCTGGTGGAAAAAACTGTTTCAAAAAATGACGAACGTGTTCATCTTTACAAACCAACATTTGAATTACTCCAATACATGGGGCTGAAAAACGTCAAGGATTTGCCTGAATACTTTGACATTAACAACAGCGTGGATAATATTAAAAAACCCGAAGATAATAAGGATGTGCTTTGAAAAATTTAAATGCAAATATCAATGAAAATCCGAGGCAAATTACTCCAACTGAAAGATAGTGCGAGGCGAGCCTTACACGGATTATTTAACAAAAAAAAAATTACACCAACAACAGCAATGGCTAGATCAAGGCCTGAGTTTATAGCTTTTATTGCTGCATTAATTATAACAGCCGGTGTACTGCTACTTAGCCAACCGTGGAATAAAACACCTATAGACGGCGAAGCGGCGGCCGTACAGTCGCTTATATCAAGTGATACAGAGATCTTTGTTGATCCGTTTGACCGTTTGGTACTGAGCGCAAAAGCGGCTTATGTTTACGATCTCAAAAATGACAGGGTGCTCTTTGCTAAAAATGAAAATAAACCTCTACCCTTGGCCTCGTTGGTAAAAGTAATGACGGCGTTGGTCGCCATGGAAAATATTCAAGACAGCGCCGTGATATCCATCGACGCCAACTCCCTTCGCGTGGAAGGAGACAGCGGGCTATTCGTGGGTGAGAGGTGGCGTGTAAACGATCTTTTGGATTTCACTCTGTTGGTCTCATCAAATGATGGAGCGCATGCTCTGGCTACAGCCGCGGGAGAAGTTATGAGGACGGAAACCAACTCGCGCGACCTTCTACCGCTTGAACTGTTCATTAATAACATGAATGACACCTCTCGCAGAATAGGTATGTATAATACGGATTTTTACAACGTAACAGGACTTGACGAGGATGAATCAAAAGCCGGCGCGTACGGAACAGCGAAGGATATGGCCGCGCTTTTTGCTTATATAATTAACCACCGAGGATCAGTACTTGAAGGCACGATTCACTCTAAAAAAGATTTTCATTCACTGGACGGTATTAACCATACTGCGAGAAATACCAATCGTTCTTTAATGGATATACCGTCGGTAGTGGCTTCTAAAACAGGATATACGGAGCTGGCGGAAGGCAATGTAGTGGTAGCTTTTGACGCCGGATTTGGCAATCCGATAATTATTTCGGTTTTAGGTTCAGGATATGATGAAAGATTTACTGATGTAGCAAACCTTACAAAAGCTACTCTTGAATTTCTAACGAGGGAACCGAAGCAACTAAAGATATAATATATGAGCTGGGTATTTAGTGTCATTCCCGCGAAGGCGGGAATCCAGAGTATGAAGATAGACCCTAGATTCCCGCTTTCGCGGGAATGACAGATGGGAATAGTTTAAATAAACCGAATTGTGTAAGTCCTATAATAAACAAAAGCGCAGTGAAAAAAGTCAAAATTGATAAAATTTTTTTAATCATTACACTGTGTCTCGTGCTGTTTGGCGCACTTATTTTTACTTCCGCCGCTCTGGGATTATTGGCGGGGAGCGGTGCCAAATATTCCGACGTGGCAGTAAGCCACATTGTATTCGGCATTGGCCTCGGTCTCATTGCGATGGTTTTTTCCTCGAGATTTGATTACAAGCATTTGAGAAAATATTCATTTTATCTATACATCTCCGCTCTCGCGCTGACTTTTTTGGTGTTTGTACCTGGACTTAATTTTGAACACGGAGGGGCGAAAAGATGGATTGATATAGCCGGAGTGACTTTCCAACCGTCTGAATTTTTGAAACTTGCGTTTGTGATTTATCTTGCCGCTTGGCTGGCAGCAATGAGAGAAAAGGTTTCCACCGTCAAGTTCGGTTTTTTGCCTTTTTTAATATTACTTGCCACCGCGGCAGCTGCCCTTTTACCCCAACCGGACACTGATACGTTTTTAATTATTTTTGCCGCGGGACTCGGAATGTTTCTCATCGCCGGAGCAAAGATACGGCACATCCTCACACTTGGCGCGATCTGTGTTGTCCTTGTGGGAGCTCTCGCTTTTACCAGGCCATATGTAATGGAAAGGATAAAAATATTCATAAACCCCGCAGCCAACCCGCAAGGATCAGGATACCAGATCAGACAATCTCTTATCGCGATTGGATCCGGCGAGATTTTCGGACGAGGATTCGGCCAAAGTATTCAAAAATTTGATTTTTTGCCTGAGCCCATAGGAGACTCAATATTTGCAGTTGCGGCTGAAGAATTCGGGTTTGTTGGCAGTGTATTATTGATAATGCTCTACACCGCTTTCGCCGTACGCGGGTTCAAAATCGCCTCGAGGGCGCCGGACCGGTTTAGTGGACTTCTGGTTACCGGAATTGTTATACTAATAATATCGCAGTCATTTTTAAATATTTCCGCAATGCTCGGAGTGCTGCCGCTTTCCGGATTACCTCTTCTTTTTGTAAGCCATGGGGGCACAGCGATGTTGGTCACTTTGTTTGCGGTCGGTATTGTGCTCAACATTTCAAAATATCAGCGTAATTCGTAGATACCACATAACGAATAGTGCACACGAATGGGGAACACCCCATCGCCTCGAGACGAGGCACTTCCCCTCTAAAGAGGGGAAGAGGAAGAAATCCTCAGGTTCATGGGAATGAACTACCTCGTTTATGAAAGAAGGAAGAAGAAGTAGATGCCGCTATGAATGAATAATACCCCACGGTGCCACTATCAAAATTTACAAACAGACAGATTGATCTTTACGATTCCGTAACATTATTCATATCACTTTAACTTATCTCATGAAGATTTTATTTACCGGCGGCGGTTCCGGAGGGCATTTTTATCCAATTATAGCGATAGCCGAGGAAATGAATCGGCTCATCAAAGAATACAAGCTTGTTGAATCAGAGCTGTATTTTATGTCTGACGCGCCATACGATGAGAGAGCGCTTTATGACAACAAGATAAAATTTGTAAAAGTTAGAACAGGTAAAATAAGGAGGTATGTGTCATTGTTGAATTTCTTTGATCTGTTCAAGACAACACGCGGTGTATTGTCTGCGTTGAGACAGGTTTTCAAAATTTATCCGGATGTTGTTTTTGGTAAAGGGGGATACGGCAGTTTTCCCGCGCTGTTTGCCGCGAGATTGCTTGGCATTCCTGTAATAATACACGAATCTGACAGTGAGCCCGGAAGAGTCAATCTTTGGGCTGGTAAATTCGCAAAAAAAATTGCAATTTCATACCCGACTTCCGCGCAATATTTTCCCAAAGATAAAGTGGCGCTTACGGGAAACCCTATAAGGAAAGGAGTTCTGCGCGCTCTCCATAGTGGCGCCCGAGAATTTTTAGAGCTTGAAGAAAACGCCCCTGTAATAGTCGTATTAGGAGGATCACTTGGAGCAAAAAAAATAAATGAGGTACTGGTAGACGCTCTGCCCGACCTTTTGACCAAATATCAGATTATACATCAGACCGGCAGAAAACATTTTGATGAGATGAGACAGACAGCCGATGTGGTACTCGCGGAATCAATGTTCAAAAAAAGATACAAACCCTTCGCATACCTAAACGATCTCGCCTTAAGCATGGCAGCCGGAGCCGCTATGCTCGTCGTGTCTCGCGCCGGCTCGCAAATATTTGAAATAGCTAGCTGGGGATTACCTTCCATAATAATACCCATATCTCCCGAGGTAAGTCACGATCAGCATAAAAACGCTTTTCATTACGCCAGAACGGGCGCCTGCTCCGTTATTGATGACAATAATCTCACGACCCACGTATTGATCTCTGAAGTTGACAGGATGATAAATGATAAGAATTTATTGCAAAAAATGAGCTCGTCCGCAAAACAGTTCAGTAAGCAAGACGCGGCAAGAAAAATAGCTGAGGAGATTATGCACCTTGCTCTACCTCATGAGCGGTAGAGGTCATTGACTAATCGGATCTAAGAAAAAAGATTTTTGAAGAACGAAAAAAAAGCTTCAAAAGCAGATGCTAAGTTTGCTCCAAACGAGCCCTCTATGGCAAAATGAGACACACTAACATCAGACTCACAACCTCCGGAAAATAGGGATGCGTCACTACAGCCGATTTGAATCATCATATTTTCTCCTTGCTCACCTCGGCTCGGCTTCCATTCTTCGCGTCCGTCGTTCTCAGTTCTATCTGCGATAACTTTTACCAAATCATAACTAAAAGGGGAGTCTCCGGTTTTTTTTATCAGATTAATTCTCACTTTCGCGCCACTTGGAAAATTCTTAGTGTTCCATGTAATTATCTGTGTTTTTCTAACCTTCACGGAACCCCCATCATTCATTGAGGTCAGGTCCAGTGATGATACCTCATTCGGATTGTACGCTAGCGTATTACCACTTCCAGCGAATAGAATTGCCACGGTGAAAATTAAATAGATTTTTTTCATAATTATTTGGTATTATTTTGTGTTAATTATTTTATATTATATATTACCTTATCCATTATGTCAAATACTAGCATTCTCGCAACTAGAAACCTATTTTCAATGCCGACTTCATAACAGTTGATTATACTCATATAGGACTTGCGCAGTCGGATGCAGTTCGAGGCGCAAGCGAGGATTGCGACCAAAATGTATGGCTTATACATTGCGGGAGCAAACGGAGCATGCAACGAAGAAATACACCAACTGTGCAAATCCTATGATATAATACAGTTATTATGCTATCTAATCAACACGAAAAAAAGGTCGTTACGAGGTTTCCTCCGAGCCCGACGGGTTTTCTCCATATAGGACGTGTTAGAACCTTATTATTCAATTATTTTTTCACCAAGCAAAATAATGGCAAAATGATTTTTCGACTTGAAGACACTGACAAGACCAGATCAAAAAAGGAATACGAAAATGACATAATTGAAAATCTCAGATGGCTCGGCGTAGAATATGACGAAGGTCCGTTTCGCCAGAGCGAAAGAACAGATATATATAAGAAATATCTCAAACAGCTTATCCATGACAAACATGCCTACATATCCAAAGAAGAAGAGTTGGAAAGCGAGACGAAAAGGGCGGAGGTGATCAGATTTAAAAATCCTAACAAAAAAATAACGTTTAATGACGCCGTCAGAGGAGAAATAAGTTTTGACACGTCCGACCTAGGAGATTTTGTAATCGCAAAGAGCTCCGATGAGCCGTTATACCATCTAGCGGTTGTCGTTGATGATTTTGAGATGGGAATTACGCATGTAATTCGTGGCGATGACGGCATATCCAATACACCGAGACAAATTCTTATCCAGGAAGCCATCGGAGCGCCAATGCCCACATACGCTCACATACCTCTCATACTGTCCGAGGACCGCGCAAAACTTTCCGGCCGGCACGGAGCCGTCTCTCTCACTGAATACAGAAACGCCGGCTATTTGCCGGAGGCCGTCATTAACTATCTGGCTCTCCTCGGATGGAACCCCGGAACAGATCAAGAGATAATGACACTCGATGAAATCATTGCTCAATTCAGCTTAAGCAAAGTCCAGAAAGCCGGCGCAATATTTGATGAAGATAAATTATTATGGTTCAACAAAGAGCACATGAGAAGATTGCCTAATATTCAAAACAGGATAATCAATGAAATTGCACGTGTTCTTCCCGAGATCAATCCCAGAATAGCCGAGGCGATGTCAGAAACGGTTCTTGATAAAATCTGCATCTTTGGAGATATAAACAAAATGAATGAAAACGGAGAATTTGAATATTTTATTTCTGATCCCGCTCTGGAAAAAAATAAGATTGCATGGAAAAACGACGCGCCGGAAATTGCTCGAAAAAATCTAAAAGAGTCGAGAGAAATATTATCCCGCGTAGACGAAACTAATTTCAATGCAAGCGCCATAAAAGATTCTTTATGGCAATATGCTGAAAAAGCGGGGAAGGGGAGTGTGCTTTGGCCCGTACGCTATGCTCTTTCGGGGAAAGAAAAATCACCCGACCCTTTCGTACTAGCCGGTATTCTGGGGAAAAAAACTTGCCTGGAAAGGATTGACAGCGCCATAAAAATATTGACCCACTGACTCTCACTTAATTCCTTAGCGAAAAAGCGGATGGACTCTTACGCATTATGGCATTTTCAAACCACTCTCTATCAAATGCGTAATTCCTGCGTATATTTCCGAATGACACCACAATGCGTTCTCCACTATGTTATAATGGCTATGTATGAAAAAATGGACAACGTTTAAAAAATCCATATTTTTAATGTGCTTGGTTTTACTTTTGACCGCTAATTATCAGCAAAGCGGTATTGTAAACGGGCAAAATATTGAGGAAATTAAAAAAAAGATTGACGAAAAAAATAAGACTATTATTCAGCTGGAAAATGAGATAAATATCTACAAAACCGAAGTTGAAGTTGTTGGAAAGGAGAAACAAACACTCCAAAAGGCCGTAAAAACTCTGGATATCACCGAGCAGAAGCTGAATACTGACATTAAATTGGCGGAAAACAAAATAGGAGCGGCAAATTATACGATTGAAAAATTAAACATAGAGATAAATAAAGCCGAGCAATCGGCTGATAGAAGTCTCTCGGCTCTCGCCGATATAATCAGAGGCGTCAATGAGAGCGATAACTCGTCATTAATTGAAATTTTACTCACGAACGAAAATATCTCCGATTTTTGGAATGATTTGGAGGTCATGGAGACTCTACAGAAAAACATTAAGACGAAAATGGCCGAACTTAGAGTATTAAAAGAAGAGCTGGCAAAACGACGCGATGAACAAGATGAGAAAAAAAATGAACTTGTGGAACTCAAGGGCGATTTGGGCGATAAAAAGAAGCTTGTTTCAATATCAAAAAAAGAAAAGGATACGCTTCTTTCAACCACTCAAAGCAAGGAGGCCAATTACAGACGCATTCTGAACGAAAAAATCGCTTTAAAAAATGCTTTTGAAAAAGAGCTCCTGGAGTTTGAGTCGCAACTGAAGCTGGCAATTGATCCACAAAGCTACGCAAAGGCTGGTCAAGGTGTGCTATCTTGGCCGTTGGATAATATTAAAATCACTCAGTACTTTGGAGACACCGCCTTTGCCAAAGCGGGAGCTTATAACGGCAAAGGCCATAATGGGGTTGATTTCGGAACTCCGACGGGTACCGTGGTCAAATCTGCGGCTTCAGGATTCGTGGTAGGAACCGGCGATACTGATCTCGTCTGCCCTGGAGCTTCATACGGTAAATGGATACTTGTGGAGCATCCGAACGGATTATCCACCCTATACGCGCACCTATCCTTGATAAAGGCGACGAAAGGCCAGAAGCTTTTGCTGGGCGAGACTATCGGCTTCTCAGGCAACACCGGCTACTCCACCGGTCCACATTTACACTTTACTGTTTATGCCACGCAAGGCGTAAGAGTTTTAGAGAAGAAGAGCGCTGTTTGCGGCGGAACTTATATAATGCCAATTGCCGACTTGAAGGCATATTTAAATCCGATGTCATATCTATAAAGCTATGCATACACAAAGTCAAAATAAAGTTTCCTCGGGGCAAGCTCCGAGGTATTATCGGAACTCATCCGCCGCGGACTCGCACAGTCTCGCGGCAGAGCCGCGAGGTATTGAACCTTTGTTTCGTCTTCGATCGAACGTTGTGAATGATAAGAATCATTCACACGTCCTCGCTAGCCGAAATAAAAATGATCGCGGAAGGGGATTGGTTAAAACAGCAGTGGTGGTTATCATTGCAGTCACTTTACTCGTGTATTTCAGCAGTGACGTAAGAGATTTTTTTTACAGAGACGATGTTAAAAATTTCATTGCCCAAATTTTAAATATTATTTTTACCATTTGGGACGGTTATGTCAAAGTGCCCGCGACCTTTCTATGGGATAAATTGGTGGTGGGAATCTTATGGGGAGTGATAATCAAAGGAGCGCTTGGATACATCTCTGAAATTCGTCAGTAAAAAAACCAGAGTCTACCGGATACGGTCGTAAAATCATTATCAATGTCGGAAAAGGCATATTGTGCGACGTGCAGTATATAACCAGGAATACGGGATAAATGAATTCGGTTCCTATCCCCCGCTATTGTAGTCAAAAAAACAGATCCTTTAAAAAAGGGTCTGTTTTTTATGAATTCCAGCATGCTCGGGACGAATTCCACGGCTGACTTCCTTTCTTTTCGTATAAATATTTTGCGTACGCCATATTGCCCTCTAATGTATATATGTCATAGCCGAGCTTTTTTGACGCGCTTAAGTGATAATACTCGTTTATCTGCATCACACCTATATCTCTTCTGTTGACCTTGCCGCGGACGATGTATCCATTCTTATCCAGGTGCCTGTAGGATGACTCACAGCCCGCTATACGAACGAGAACAGGATCGTCCTCGAAGTATACCGACACTCTCTCCTTGACCGTCATTTCGCTTTCAGTCTTCATTTTTTCCGCCTCTACTGCTGTTATAACGATTTCTTTTTCTGAACTAATGGCGGAAAGGACAGAAGCTTCAATTTTATTTCCAATGTCTCCCGTTGCGGAGTTTGAGTAAAACGCGCCGATAAGCATGATGACGGTAACTGGTATGTTTACGATAAGCCTTTGGTTTAGATTATAATCGGAAATTCGGACCGTACGGCCCAAAAAACAGAAAACTCAGACTTGCATCCGAGTATTGATATACTAGCATTATATGGACCGGTTGTCAATAGCTAAACCCATTTTATACGGCCTGTCAAGCGCAAAATAACCTTATTTATAGGCATATAATCGTGCTTCTAATGCTCAGCAATTGGAAAGTAAAAAGTCAGGTATGGCAAATCCAGAGAATGAAGAAATCAATGGCTTTCCGCTTATCAGCCGAGACAGAGCTTCCGCCTCAAACTTTGCGTCAGTTAGCCCATTATGCGGCTCGGGAAGCGACGGCAATCCCACATAATCCAATATTGCTTCAAGATTAAGAGCCGAGTGATTATTCTTTACAGGAGGGCTGACTCCCCTTTTCAGCATGTGGTAATACGCTATGGAATGAAGATCCACGACTCTTTGAGCAAAAGGCCAGTCAACATGATATCGCATAGCCGTGTATTTCAAAAAATCCCTATCGGTCGCCGGATTTTGTCCCGCTATGGTCTTCTCATTACAAGTGTCAGCCCAAGCCAAAAACTTAATAAGAAGCTCTTTGTCTGTTTGTTTTCCTTCAAAAATATCTTCTCTTTTAAAACCATTTATTGCCAATGCTTCATCGTCAACATGCGCGCCGTCCCAAACCACGCATTCTTCATAAAAGAAATTTTCAGGGCTTCCGTATTCCACCGCCCCAACACTGAGTAGCGAGTGCTTGATCGGATCCACTCCCGTTGATTCCATATCTACTACAATCATGTACTTATTTTATCACTCTTTCAAAGCAATCCAAAGGGAGGGGTTGGCGCGCACAATGGCTTAACCACAGCTTCTGCTAGCGTGCCGCCGTATTCCCGACTTCGCTGGAAAGATAAGAGCCCATCCACGATCTAACAGCCAGAGTGGATGGGCTCTAAGGAGCGTGGGAATACTTCTCTCAGGGAGTGAGCTTACATCATGCAACGACCTTGCGATGACAGTTAATCTGTGCTACTTTTTCAGCAGAAAGGAAGCTCAGTATGCTAGTAAAAATTGTAAGTGCGCCAAAAAGTTTGGATCTTAACGGAATAATCCAAGTGAGTGTTGCCCAAATCAGGAAAGGAATTACCGTCAATGATCCAGAGAACGGTATATTGTACCTCCCAAATTATTGGAATGAAGAAGATATCAAGAAATTAGAAGAGTTCACCGGAATCACTCTAGAAAAAATTCCTCAGGAACAATCATGAGAATGATGTACCGCCGCTGGTAAGAAGTCGAGCTCTTATAGGCGGCTTTTTATTTCAACCGCATTGTAATATGCCACGATCGTTTCTAAATTACAGAGAGTTAGGCATTTTTATACCAAAAAAACCCGCCGAACCACAATATTTCAGAGGTAATGGCGAGCCATGAGTCCAACAAAACTACCACAAAAACCGGCGGCTGACACGCGCGCTCACAGCCAAAGGAGTAGCAACGCTAGGTATTTTCTCGCCTTTTGCTCCCTCTTTTCTTCCGACGTACGTAAAAGCCGGATGCCGCAACGCGCCGTTATACATTGGTGTTCTTGTTTATCATGTTTTCGTCTTATTTTGTTGTTTATCTTACCTCCATCATGAATATAAGCGAAACTCAAAATACTGTCAATCATAACGCCTGGAGGAAAATTGGCGAGCTACGGCAGAGTAAAATAGGGGAAGATGGGGGAGAGGAAAAAGATTGACTGCGAGGGCTAATTTTTGTATTTTTTTCTCAATTCCTGGGCGATTTTGACATGATCTTCTTTGCTTGTTTGAGCTGATAAGTTGAACGTATGCATCCTGTGTATATGCGAAATAAAGCAAACTGCATCCGGCATCTCCCCTTCCCTTAAAAATCTGACGTATAAATCCAAGTCTTCCGCCATGCCCATCTTCTCATCAAATCCACCAACTTTATCAAATATTTTCCTACTAAACATGACGTTTCCCTGTAGAAAATGCTCCCCTTTGTATATTGACTCAAGCATTTCTGACGTGGTTGAAAACTTCCAAGAATAGTAATCTTCTCCCATCATGTACTTGAGATCATTATCCGCGCGGAGAAAGTCCGCCAAATACCATGACGCGCCGCTCTCAAGGCATTCGGCAAAGTTATAAATAGTTCTCTGCAATATCACGTCATCATCATCCAGTACAAAGACATATTCCCCCGAGCTATGAGCGACAGCTTGATTTTTCGCATAGGAGACGCCGCGGCTTTTATCACCTTTAATGTATTTGCACGAGCTCTTTGCGTAACCTTCCTCGAACAATAGTTCCGTGCCGTCAGTGGAACCGTCATCGTATATCACATGCTCAAAAGAAACATCCCGACGAGGCGCGAGAACACTGCGTCTGACACTCTCCATGTTTTCACCGAGTAAAAGCTTGCGGTTTTTGGTAGCGGTGACTATTGATATCATCATGACGATTTATCATTAATAGGACTTACGAAAAAGTTTGTTCTGGTCAATGTCATTCTCGCGCTGCGCCCTCTCGTAGCTCTTCTTAGAGCGAAGGGGGGGAGGCGGGAATCCAAGGCATTTATTCGCACTACGCACGCTGGATTCCCGTTTTCACGGGAATGACAGAAAATGCGTAAGTCCTAATCAAATTTATTCCAATGATTGGACCAGATGGCGACAATCAACCGCGCGTAGATTTTTTCGGCCTGTATTTTTTTTACCTTATCCATATTCTTCAACGATCTCATGCTCTTAATAAGCTCCCTTAATCCTTTTTCAATAACGTCCGGGTTCCAAGTAATGGGAGCGGTGATAATCGGCCGAGTACCAGCCGCCCACCACCAAGCACAGCTGGACAAACCTTTGTCCAAATGTTCGCGCGCGAAAGAATAATTGGGATCGGTCTTATGAGACGCGACAGCATGCATGGCCAGGCGCGCCAGCTTCCAAAGCAATTCGTGAATGGTGTTGTTCGGATGATTCCACAAGGCGAAATGAATTCTCTTTACCATATCTTCCGTCGTGGCTTCCCAGTTTGTCTTCTTCGGAGTCACATCTTCTGCTCCCTCGCCTATCATCTCCAAATATTCGCTTACAGTAACCGATCTGATGCTTTTATGGTTGAACGCTTTGTCATAATAGCCCTTGAAGTCCTTATGCCAATGACCGTACAATTCCCCGTCATGAGCGGTGATAAGATAATTTTCTTTTATTGAGTTTATGTTTTCAACGATATACTCCGGTGGAAAAGTTTTGGAAAATCTCCTGTTTCTAAACAGCGCGATAAGTCCGTTCTCTTTTATTTTATATTTTATCGCGGGATGCGGCGCTTGCTTTCCAAAATGCGCCTCATCCAAGAGCACCCAGCTGAAGCCAGCTTCGCGTATTGCCCGGCCGACCTTATCGCTGTACGCCATCTCCGGTATGAAAAAACCCTTGGGCTTGTACGCTTCGCCAAAGACCTTCCCGCTGATCTCGTTGTTAAGCGCGATCTGTCTTTCTATTTCCTCCTCGGGCAGTAGAGAAAGTATCGGATGATACATAGCGCTGCCAACCAGCTCCACCCTGCCCTTTTCCGCGAACATTTTTATGCCCTGTAAGATGTGGAGATATTTTTCATTATTTAATTGGCTTATGAGAGCCCCCGAAACATTCAGCGTAAGTTTCATTCGCGGATAGGTCTTCAGTAATTCCAGAATCAATTCATAGCTTTCCGCGGACACTTTCTGAAGAATGAAAGGATCTTGGTTTGGAGGCTGATAAATATGCAGGAAATTCACCCAGTACAACATACATTATGGTTTTAAACTCTTACCCGCCTTTTTGGCCAAGGCATCATCGTTAATTTTTATGGCCTTATGCACCAGTTTTTGGTATTTCATGGCCGAGCTTTCCCAAGAAAAATCTTTTTTCATGGAGTTTTTTTGAATACCTTTCCAAATTTTAATATTTTGGAAGTTCTCATAGGCTCGCACAATGGAAATTAGCAGTGACGAAGCGTCAAATTTTTCAAAAACAAAACCATCTCCGTCCTTTCTGGTAGGAGAATAATCAATCACGGTATCAGCCAAGCCGCCTGTTTTACGGACTATGGGCACAGTGCCAAATCTCATGGCCTCCATCTGTGTCAATCCCGACGGTTCAAACAACGAAGGTATCAAAGTGGAATCGGCTCCCGCGAAAATCAAATGAGGAATGACTTCATCAAACTTTAGCTCAATGCCCACTCTTTCCGGGTATTGGTTATGAAGGTCTTGAAAAAATTTCATATATTTCTCATCTCCTTCTCCGACGGCCACTATTTGAATATTCAGCTCATTGACAAGTGACGGTAGCACTTCCTGCAGAAGATCAAATCCCTTCTGCTGTTTAAAACGAGAAGCGATGCCAACGAGAAACGCAGACGCATCCCCTTTCAGTCCGAATCTGTTCTGAAGAGCTTCCTTATTCGCTTTTCGCGATGAGATATCCTCAATGCTAAACTGATGCTCTATCAATGGATCGTTGGACGGATCCCAAGATTCATAGTCAATGCCATTTAGTATGCCGTGTACCACTCCCCTTCTCTCGCTAAGTATGGCATCCATACCTTCGCCGTACTCAGGAGTCATAATTTCCTTCGCGTACGTCATGGATACGGTATTAATAGCATCAGCATACATAATGCCTCGCCTTATTCCGTTTAATTTCAACAGCCGAGGATTATTGAAACTTGGTATGCTGGAATGTCCGTCGTCGTAGTCAGATTCCGACAAGTACCTATGGTTGAAGCTTCCTTGGTAACCGAGGTTATGAATGGAAAATACAGTAGCGATCGTTGATAATTTCGGATCGTCTTTGTATGTGGTTTTGAGATAATTCGGCAGAAAACCTGTCTGCCAATCTGCGGAGATTATAACGTCAGGCACCCAGCTGGATACCTTGATAAATTCCAGCACGCCTCGCGACAACAATGCCCAACGTATGGGATCATCGGCGTAGCCGTACACATTGGCGCGCTGTTCATAATATTCCATATTTTCCAGAAAGTAAGTCGTTACCGGAGCATTCTTATCCCCGTTGCCTTGGTATTTCTTGACATTGCAAATAAACACGGGATCGCCATCCTCATTATCAGTGGGAACTTCCAGTCCCTCATACTCCATCGTTATTTTTTCAGAGTCTTCAATGCTCAAATACCTCGGCATCATGACACGCGCGTCATAACCAAGTTTTGCCATTGCCCTCGGCAAGGAATACATCACTGATCCAAGTCCGCCGGCTCTAGCGAACGGCTTAGCTTCTGTCGCCACAAAGAGAATCTTTTGTCTGCTTTTTTTTGTAAATATTTTCATATGATAAATTATAATTTCATCTTCGTAGCGGTTGTTGGAAAATACATCAAGTCCATGTATTCCCCAAACATGCGCTCCGCCAAAAATGATTTAAGTACGATATCCCGCGTGGACTTCATTCTCTCGGCCCATAAAACGGGAAAATTATCTCCGTCCCTCTCGTAATATTCAGAGCTGATTTTGTTTTCCAAAATATTATAAAAATCGGCGCTTGTTTTGTGTTGATCCAACACAAAGATGGCCGCGTTATCTCTTACCTCCTCAATCCATCCGTCCTCCACCGAGCATTGTATCACTCCATTTAAGGCGGACTTCATGCCGCTTGTGCCCGACGCCTCTTTTCCCTTAATGGGAGTGTTGAGCCATACATCCGCACCCCTTACGAGCCGTTTAGCCACGGATATATTATAATCCGAAATATACGCAATATTATTAAATCGCTTCTCCTTTATAAATACCGACATCTGCTCAAGAACAGAAACTCCCTCGGAATCACCGGTATATGCCTCTCCGGCAATTATTATTTGCATTGGCCTTTTGGCGTCAGACAAAATAGCAGCCAGCCGTTCGGTATCATCAAAAAGAGACAGCGGCTGTTTATACACGGCCATACGTCTAGCCCACACGATGGTTAAAGCGTCTTTATTTAAACGCTTTCCTGTCTCTTCCGCAACCCAATCAATAAGCTCATTCTTACAGCTCTTGTGGATATCCCACAGGAGTTTGGAATCAACCTCGCCGTCTAATCCTTTCGCGCTCCAGCGGGATTGGCTCACCCCGTTCGTAATGGCAATCATGTTTTTATTTTCCGGATAAGTTTCTTTTTCGTAGACGGAATGAATTTTACTTACCCCATTGGATAATGAAGAAACTCTAATAAGAAAACGAGTCGTTGAAAATATCTGAAGATCAATGTCCTCTACTCCGAGTTTAAAAAATTCTTCAAATGCCACGCCATATTGGGAAAGAAAGCCCGCAAGGTATTTCTCGCATTGATCCTTCGTAAAAAAAATACCGGCCCCCGCCAATATGGTATGTTTCGTTCCCACGACATAAGGAGAAACTTTTTTTATTGCATTCAACAAGACTGTTTCATTGTGTAAGCGCATGTAGTCCAGCGCTAGGCCCAGCGCCGCGAAGCTGGTGTGACCCTCGTTCAGATGATAGACTCCGGGTTTTATACCGATGATTGCAAGCAATTTTACCCCCCCTATGCCGAGCACGATTTGTTGAACCATCCGTTGATCAAAATTTTCCGGATAGAGATGTTCCGTTATTCTTCTATCTTCAACGCTGTTTGTTTCAACATCCGAGTCCAAGAGAAAAACTCGCGATCCTTCATAATTATTTTCCCACACTTTCAAACACACGATTCGGTCCTTTATTTTAAGAGAAACTTCCACCCTCTCACCTTTTTCGTTTCTGAGCAAATTGAAGCCGGCAGTTGTCGGATCTTTCTCAATATCATCGCTTGGCTGTTTAGGATAGGTGGAAAATCCTAGTTTATAAAACAAACCGAGAGCCACAAAAGGCGTACCATTTCTAGACGCTTCAATAATAAAATCCCCGGCCAATATGCCAAGCCCTCCCGCATATATAGGTAAACGATCATCAATACCGTATTCAGCGCAAAAAAACGCTATTGTGCCGCGCTTTTGACCATCTATGCTGTATGCGTCGCTATTTCCTTCCTCTTGACCCTCGCTCTTACCTCTGATCTTTTTATCTGCTGTCAACATTAGAGCAAGTATAGCATATCTGAATAAATTTGATAAACAGTTTTGACTAGTGCCGTTACAAGTTAAAATGTACTATGAGCATGTTATGAATTTGTGGCTTTCAAATTGATGAAAATCCATGGTGTATGCAGAGGAAATTAACTTGTAACGGTACTAGCTGTTAGCTTTTGGCTAATAGCTATCAGCTTTTTAAGAAAGAAATACTTATCGGATTTTTTTCTGCTTCCGCAATTGCCCGTATTCGAGTAGCAACTTACACCTATCCGGGTGTGAGCAGTTACAGGCGCTGGTCCTTTAATTTATAGTGTGATTATTGTATAATTAGATATATGAAAAAAATACGAAAAGCAGTCATTCCCGCCGCAGGATACGGCACGCGTTTCTTACCCGCTACAAAAGCCCAGCCGAAGGAAATGCTTCCCATAGTTGATAAGCCCATCATTCAGTACGTGGTGGAAGACGCCGTGTCAGCCGGTATAGAAGATATTGTCATAGTGACGGGGTGGCTGAAAAGAAGCATTGAAGATCATTTTGACTATCCTTATGAACTGGAAAAACGTCTTGAGGAAGCCGGGAAACATGAGGAGATAGAACAAATCCGAAGTATAGCCAACATGGCTAACTTTTTTTACGTACGTCAGAAAGGACCCGTTGGCAACGCGACACCTATACTTAATGCCAGAGAAATTATTGGAGATGAACCTTTTTTGGTTTTGTGGGGTGATGATTTTATCGACGCATCGCCATCTAGAGCGTCTCAGTTGATCGAAGCTTACAATTCGTACGGCGGCGCAGCTATGCTGGGAAGCATCCGCACAAGCCGACCGGAGGATTATAAAAGATATGCATACGCGACTGGTGTAGAAATTCAAAGTGGGATACTAGAAATCGAAAGCATAATTGAGAAGCCCGGTATGAATGGAGTAGCGACGAACTACGCGTGCGTGTCTGGCACGGTATATGGCCCAGAAATATTTCCTGCCATTGAAGAAGCTACAAAACGCATACAAAACTCTAATACGCCTAGAGAAGTAATTTATGTTGATGCGGTTAATATTCTTCTAGAACAAGGCAAAAAATGCTACGCGAAAGAGATAAAAGGGGGCAAATATCACGACTGCGGCAACAAGTTGGAATATTTAAAAACAGTTGTGGAATTCGGTTTGAAGCATGAAGATATCAGCGAGGGTTTTTCAAGTTTTCTTAAAAATATGAAGCTCTAGTACCGTTACAAGTTAATTTCCTCTGCATACACCATGGATTTTCATCAATCTGCAAGCCATAAATTCACAACATGCTCATAGTAAATATTAACTTGTAACGGCACTAGAACGGTTTCAATGTCCTCTCTATCAATTCGTTTTATAATATGTTTTTGTCCATAATAATCCCGTGCTTCAATGAAGAAAGCAGAATAAATATAACACTGTCTCGCATTGCCGAACATTTTAGTACTTTTAAACGCGAGTATGAGATTATTGTCGTTAATGACGGCTCTACCGACAACACCGCTAAAATCATTGATTCTTTTAAAACGCAAATACCTCAAATCAAATTAATTGACCTAGGCGCTAATATCGGCAAAGGAGGTGCCGTGAAAGCCGGAATGCTCGAGGCTCGTGGTCAATATAGATTGTTCATGGACGCGGACAATTCCACGTCTATAGACAACATTAAGCGTTTTCTGGAGTACGCCAAAAATGGCTATGATATTGTAATAAGCTCAAGACAAATGCCTGATTCCACGTTTGTGTTGAAGCAACCCTTAAACAGAAGAATTCTCGGAGCTGTTTTCAGAACGATTGTGGCAATCATTATTCCGCTTCGCGGAATTAAGGATACCCAGAACGGTTTTAAACTTTTCACAAAATCTGCCGCTGATTCGCTCTTCTCAAGACAGTCAACAAACGGCTGGGCTTTTGATATAGAAATTTTGGCGATGGCTGTTAAACATAAATACAAAATAAAGGAAGTTGGCATTGAATGGACAAATGACGCGGACAGTAAAATGAGTCTCAAAGGTATGATTAACATGCTTTTTGAACTGATAAAGATCAGGGCGAAAATGTACAAACGCAACACTCCAGCTTAATGCTAGAAAAAAATCCTTTCAATGTACCGGAGCGGTTGATTGCTTTCGTTCAAGGTGGAATCTGACTTTTTCAATAATTTCCTTCATAAAGAAATTTGATTTCACGAGATAGTCAGCCGCTCCCAAACGGGTACACTCGGCAATGTCTGCCTCCTGACCAAGGTTTGAAATAATCATGATTGGAATTTTTTCCGTAATCCCATTGTCGTGAAGCTCCTCTAAAAATTCAAATCCATTGCATCCGGGCATAATAAGATCAAGTAATACGATATCCGGTGATTCTTTCCGCATAAATTCTCTGGCCTCACGCACGTTTCTGGCCATAAAAACTTTGTATCCTGCTTGCATCAAGAAATAGCGGTATGCCTTGGATACAAACTCATCGTCTTCAACTAATAGTATTTTATATTTTTGGGGCATAATTGTATTTATTGGCTTGCAATGAAGTTATGTTATTCTTTTTGGCGGTTGTTTTATTATCATCTCTTGATTCCCTTCCTTTTGAGTTAAGAGCTACGTAAAAAGAAGCGCCGTGCCCTCCTTTTCTCGGCTCACACCATATCTTGCCCCCCAATGCTTCCAGAAATAACTTGCACATATAAAGACCTAGCCCTGTGCCATCAGTTTTGGTTTTCAGCGCGTTGTCCGCTCTATAGAAACGTTCAAATATCTTTTCCCTAGACTCCCTGGGAATTCCTATGCCGTTATCAGTGACATTTATTATAATTTCTCCGTCTTTGTTTGTATCTAATGTGACCCAAACTTTTGCATGTTTTGGCGAATACTGTATCGCGTTCATGAGCAGATTGTTCATAACCTGCCTCATGAGATTCGGATCAGTCTCTATTGTCAGGTGATCGCTTTTTTTATATTTGAACAATATCTTGCCCTTTGAGGCGGCAGCAAGCGGGATCGCCTCCTTGATGCAATTTTTTATAAATTCATGGAGGTTCGTGGTTGACAGTTTAATTTTCATTTTTCCTGTCTCAATTCTGGACACATTCAGAAGATTATCCACAAGCTGTATCATTTTTTCGTTTGATTGCTCAATGTTATTCAAAACATCCATCTGTTCGCCTCCAAGATTGCCCATACTCCCCGACATCAGCATTTCCACGAATAGTTTTATCGCTGTCAAAGGGGTGCGCAGCTGATGAGAAGCCAACGACACAAATTCACTCTTGGCCCGCTCTATCTCCTTTTCCTTCGTAACATCCCTGATCACCGTTACCGTCCCAATCGTAGCTCCGTCTAATATTATCGGCGTAGTGGTGGCTGCAGCGGGAAAATATTTTCTACCGCTGGCAAAATAATAATTGGAATTGACAAGACGCTTGCCAGACCTTAGCACGGTCGGAACAAGACAGGAATGAGACGGTATCCTGTCGCCTTTATTGTCATACACAGTCCAAATATCCGTGCATGTTTTGCCAAGCGCCTCCTCTTCCGTAACGCCGAGCATCATTTGCGCTTGTTTATTGATAAGCACCACTATAGCATCTGCGTTCGTAGCTACGACACCTTCTCCTATGCTTTCAAGCAGAGCTTCATCCTCCGCGTTTTCCATTTCAAGAGTTTTTTGAGTCAGCTCCAAATCCCGTGTGTATTTCTTGAGCATTTCCCTGCTTTTCTTAGCCTCCGTGGTATCCTTGATGATTTTAACGAAACCGATAAGCCGCTTCTGTTTGTTCCTTACCGCATTCACAATTTCATTGGCCCAAAACAACGACCCGTCAGCGCGCAGTCTCCACCCCTCTCTCTCCGCTCTGCTGTTAACCAGAGCTTCCTTAAGTTCCCTATCTGATTCCCCTTTGTCTACATACTCCTTGGGGTGCAGCATTTTAAATGATTTCCCTAAAATGTCTGCTTGGCTATAGCCGAAAATATACTCCACTCCTTTGTTCCATGTCGTAATGTAACCCCTGACATCAAGCATTATGACGGCATAATCTCTAATATCCTCCACGAGCATTCTAAACTGTTCTTCACTTTTATGCAGAGCGTCAAATGTTAATTTCTGTTCGTTGATATCGCGCACCACCTTCATAAAACCCGTAACTTTTCCATTTTCATCCTTAATAACATGCGTAATGCATAGCGCCATGAAATGACTGCTGTCCATACGCACGCACTGTCTTTCTCTCGTGGACAATACATTCGCAAATGCTTCTTTTATTTCTTTTTCCGGAACTTTTTTACGCAAGTCGTCGCTGGTGAATAAAACACTGAAATGTTTTCCAATTATATCGGATCTCGCGTAACCGATAATCTTGGCAGCTGAATCGTCCCAGTTAGTTATGTAGCCCTTCCTGTCAATTACAAAAAAACAAATATCTTTAATGCTTAGCTTCACCAAATCAATCAAGCGGTCGGTCTCCGCCCTTGCTTCACTTTCTGTTTTTTTTGAACGTTTGATGCTATACATTACATATTGTTGTCTACACGACCGATTAACTTGATTTTAAGAATGGCACCGCAGGGTATTCTTCATCTCCGACGCCTCGGTCGGAGCCCCGACCGAAGCGTCGGAGTCGTATAATTAGTATTATTTTTTTGGAATTTGTCATTTAGTGTTTGGTGCTTATCTAATGTGTGCACTTTTCGTCATGTGGTATCCACTATTAATTAAGTCACGTCCTTAATCGATACCCTACCCCTCTTACCGTTTCCAAAATGTTTCCCTTCTTGCCGATACTCATCTTTTTTCTAAGCCGATTGACATGCACATCTATAATATTGCTGAACGAGGAAAATTCAAAATCCCAAACGTGATCAAGAATTTGATCTCTCAACACCACCTGATTCGGATGGCGCATCATGTATTCCAGCACACCGAATTCTTTCAAAGTCAAGGGGATTTCTTTCCCGTTTTTATAAACTTTACGCGTCACAGGATTCAATACAACCTCTCCAACAGCAAGCTCACCCGCTATAACCTGTACAGGTCTCCGCATAATCGCCCCTATACGCGCAAGAAGCTCCTCGGTGGAAAAAGGTTTCGTCAGATAATCGTCGGCTCCGTAATTAAGAGCGTGCACTTTATCTTTGACATCGTCCTTACCCGTAAGTATTAAAATCGGAGTGGAAATTTTTCTATCTCTGATGTTTTTACATATTTCAAAGCCGGGAACGTTCGGTAACATTAAATCCAGTATAGCCAAATCGTAGGAATCATGATGTATCTCGAACCTTCTCTGTCCTTTGGCGCCGTCATTAATAGCATCAACGGCATATCCTTTTTCCTCTAATCCGTTTTTGAGAGCTTTAGCAAGCAACTCGTCGTCTTCTATTAGTAATATTTTCATAAAATTTTGATAACGATAGGATTTACGCATTTTAGCTTTTTCCAACCATTCTCTATTTGTCATTCCCGCGCTGCGCCCTCTCGTAGCTCTTCTTAGAGCGAAGGGGGGAAGGCTGGAATCAAGAGTCTTATCCGCAAATTCTGGATTCCCGCCTTCGCGGGAATGACACCGAGCGCGTAAGTCCTAAACGAGTTAAATTTGTAAATAATGCAATTATGCCTTGTGTTTAATACTCTACATCTTCATCATTAAGATTTCATGAAGCTGAAATTATGTTATGGTCGTGGATAACGAGATTCAAATCACATTCTATCTGTCATTCATATATATAGGACTTTCGCAGTCGGATGCAGTTCGAGGTGCAAGCGAGGATTGCGACCAAAATGTATGGATTTATACATTGCGGGTGCAAACGGAGCTTGCGGAGAAGAAATGCGCCGATTGTGTAAATCCTATATAAATATATTCCTTTATATTTGTGGGTCAACCTCATCCTGTATTTGTGTCGCGAATTTTAAGATCAGCATCGCTGTGCGTTATTCGTATCTATCCCCGACGCTTCGGTCGGAGCCCCGACCAAAGCGTCGGAGTCGTTATGAGGTATCCACTCCCCTTCCCCATTCGTGTGCGCTTTTCGTCATGTGGTATCCACGAATTTCATTTTTGTTTAATCTCACTGGCTTACACTATGGTCATTAATAACAACAGCGACACTACCGCCAATGAAGCTAACATAATAAATATATGCAAAATTTTGAAAGCATAATTGAGCGCGGCAATTTTGAAAGAGTCGAGCATAATATCGCGATAAAAAAATTGGCGATAGTGTGCATTTCTCTTATAACCGCGGGGATACTTATGGTCGGCATTATGAATAAAGCCGCGAACAACAAAGCGGGTAACGTAAGAGCAATAGAAGAACGAGGTTTGCTATACGGAACGTACGAGGGAGAAACTATGAGATATGACGCGCTTCGAGCCGGTGACATTCCGCAAAATATTTAGTACATTTTCTAAAACCTGCCACAGGAATGTCCACTAAAGTCATGCGTGCTGGCTCTAAGAGCCCATCCACGATCTAATGACTGGCTGAAATGTTCAAAATTCTTTGCGAAAATTGCGGATTTTGAGGAAGCATACCGAGGTACGCTGACGAGAAATACGCAATTTGCAGCAGAATTT
>MHSK01000001.1 GCA_001821295.1 Candidatus Taylorbacteria bacterium RIFCSPLOWO2_12_FULL_43_20 | reverse complement strand
CTAAATAATATGTCATACAATTTTGTATGATTGGTTTGTAAATATCACTGACGAGGTGATATCCAAATTTTAGCAGAGTGGGTCTAGAAGGTCAGCGCGTGAGTCAGGCGTTCCCTTCAAAATATGTTCGAGAAAGTCGTATAATTCAACCAATGTGTTCAACCCCGACGCTTCGGTCGGGGTTGAACACATTGGCTTTGCCACCAGCAGGAATCGAACCTGCATTTAGGGCTTAGGAGTCCCTCGTTCTATCCATTGAACTATGGCGGCGAGTACGATGACTATATCACAATATAGATGTTGAAAAAAATCACTTGATTAATCAAGTGATTTTTTCAAAGTGACGCAATTAAAAAAATTAAAGCCCGAGAATTTTTCTAATTTCAGCCTCGTCAAAGCCGACAATCAAATCATCGCCAATGGTAATGACAGGCACGCCGAGCTGTCCCGACTTTTCCACCATTTCTTTCCTTTTTTCAAGATCAGAGGCGACATTATGTTCTGTAAAATTGACATTATTCGCCTTAAAAAAATCTTTCGCCATATTGCAGTATACGCATGTAGGCGTAGAGTATATTGTTACATTTTTCATATGTCCACCTTATATTAATATTAAATTTGTTCTATTGTATCAGATCATGGTTTCTAAACAAAATAACGGAACGATTCCCCAACAAAGACTGTGCTGGAAAGATATCCAAATTTCTGCAACCACAGCTGTCAAAAGTCCCGAGGTCTGCTAAAATTAACTGATGCAAAGAAACTGGTATTCACTTTCCCCGTCGGAAGTCATTGCCGAGCTGCAATCAAGCGAGCGAGGGCTCGGACTGGATGAGGCGGCGCGACGACTTGCGGAGAATGGCGCAAACAAATTGCCTTCCGCCAAAGTTGACGGCATTCCGACAATTTTTCTCCGCCAGTTCAAAAGCCCGCTCATATACATTCTCATTGCCGCCAGCGCGATTATTTTTTTCATGGGAGAAACAGTTGACGCGCTGATTATCTTTGCCGTGCTTTTGTTTAACGCTATCGTGGGCACAGTGCAAGAAGGCAAAGCGCAAAACACCCTTTCCGCGCTGAAAAAATTCGTAGAGACAACATCCACTGTCACCAGAGAAGGAAGAGAGCTCGTAATCCCCGATTCCGAAGTTGTACCGGGAGACATTATTATCCTTGAGGAAGGAGAAAAAATCCCAGCTGACGCGCGAGTAATAAGCGCGAACAACCTGACAATAGACGAATCCACGCTGACCGGAGAGTCAGAGCCAATACATAAAACCGATGAGAAAATAGACGGTAGAGATCTACAGACCGGCGACCAAAAAAACATAGTTTTCAAAGGTACCAATATTGTCGCCGGTAACGGCAGGGCGTTAGTTGTTTCTACAGGTACAAAAACAGTTATAGGAATGATAGCAAAGGAAGTCGCCGGCATTGATACTGAAATACCGCTCAAGACTGATATCCGTAAACTATCGCACGTGGTTATTCTGGCGGTAGCGGCTATATCAACCGTTATATTTACATTGGGATTATTCCTCGGGAAAGGAGCCCGTGAAATGTTTGCCACAGTGGTTACCCTATCGGTCTCCATCATACCCGAAGGTTTGCCGATAGTCATGACGCTCATTCTCGCGAGCGGTGTCTGGAGGATGAGCAAGAAGAACGCTCTCGTCAAAAGATTGCAAGCAGTGGAAGCCCTCGGCCAAGCCAAAATCATAGCGGTTGACAAAACGGGCACTATTACAAAAAACGAAATGATGGTGCAATCCGCTTACGTGGATGGCCGGACATTTGAAATTCGCGGCAACGGATACGAGCCAAAGGGCGACATAATTCTTTCGGGAAGCAATATAGACGCTCCCAATCACCCCGAGGTGCTGGCTCTCGGTAAAATCGCTTGCTACCAAGCCAATGCCCATGTTATGTACATGGAAGACGCCAAGAAATGGCGTGTTTCCGGCGACCCTACGGACGCGGCAATGCTCGTTTTTGCGGAGAAAATGGGTTTCAATAAGAACGATCTTGTAAACGAATCCCCTATCATTGCCGAAATTCCTTTTGATTATTCTTTGAAATTTCACGCTACCGTTGCAAAGCGCCTTGGAAAAAACATCATGTCCGTGAGCGGCGCGCCGGAAATTATCTTGGGTTTGTCGGACAAAATATACAGAAACGGACGGCACGAGCAAATGTCCAATTATGAAAAGAAAGAGCTGGAACGTATTTTTCTGGAAATGTCAGCACAAGGGCTTCGTGTTATCGCTTTGGCGGAAAAAAACGAAATGAGCGACACGCTTGATGTTTCAGACGTAAAATCTCTTTCATTCGTCGGTTTTCTCGGAATCAGAGACACATTGAGAGAAGAAGCGAGAGACGCGGTGGAAAGAGCAAAAGAAGCAGGAATCAAAGTGGTAATGATTACGGGCGATCACAGGACGACGGCATTGGCGGTAGCCAGAGATGCCGGCATATCTGACAACCAAGACGAAGTCATTACGGGGGATGAAATTGATGACATGTCTGATGAAGCTTTGAGCTCTATTATAAGCCGCGTGAAGGTCTTCGCCAGAGTTACTCCGAAACACAAGCTGAAGATAATCATGGCTTACAAAGCGCGCGGCGAGATTATAGCAATGACAGGCGACGGTGTTAACGACGCGCCCTCGCTTGTCGCGGCAGATCTAGGCGTTAGTATGGGCAAGGTGGGAACAGAAGTTGCAAAAGAAGCTTCGGATATCGTTCTGCTTGATGACAACTTCGGAAGCATTGTAAGCGCGGTGGAGGAAGGCAGAAGCATTTACAGAACAATTAAAAAAGTTATCTTGTTTTTATTTTCCACAAGCATTGGCGAGGCGCTGACAATACTCGGCGCTTTAGTTATCGGTTTTCCCTTGCCTATTCTGCCAGCGCAGATCATTTGGCTCAACTTTGTGACCGATGGTTTTTTGGATATTTCTCTCGCAATGGAACCGAAAGACAAGGATCTCCTGGATCGCAGTTTCAAAAGGTCAAGAAATCTCATTGACACGCTTATGGCCCAAAGAATGCTCATCATGTCAATTCCAATGATGATAGGTACGCTTCTCATATTCAAGGACTACTTTGAGACAGATATCGCTAAAGCATGGACCATATCCCTAACAACACTTGCGGTCTTCCAATGGTTCAATGCGTGGAACTGCAGGTCAGCGACTAGATCAATTTTCTCAATGAACCCTTTCTCTAACAAATTTTTGGTCGGTGCCACTGGATTGGTGATTATCCTGCAGATGTTTGCCATTTATAGTCCAGTAATGCAGAATATACTGCATACAGTTCCCATAGGGCAGTTTGAGTGGCTCGCTATAATAACGATGTGCTTGAGTATTATCGCGGTAGAAGAAATCCGTAAACTATATTTCAGATGGCAGGCACAGCGTGTTCATAATATATAGATTATTAAACAAATCCCGAGATTTTAGAAAACAATTAATCACGGGAATAAAGATAAAAACATGTGGTATATAATCACAATAGTAATAGTGCTAGTGCTTGTGAGCTTGAGGCAAATAAATCAGTATGAGAAAGGCGTCAAATTTACCATGGGCAGATACACGGGCATAATGGAGCCGGGTTGGAGGATTGTAATCCCCATCTTCCAGGCATACAGAAACGTAGACATGCGCGTGAAAGCCGTGGACGTCCCCGATCAGAAAGCCATAACGAGAGACAATGTTTCAGTGACCGTAAACGCAGTGATTTATTACAAAGTGTCCTCCGCGGAGAAAGCCATAATTGAAGTGGAAGATTTCTTCTACGCCATATCTCAATACGCTCAGACTACAATGAGAAACATCGTCGGTGAGGTATCGTTGGACGAACTTCTTGCCGGCAGAGAGAAGATAGCCGACAGAATAAGAGAGATTGTGGACAAAGAAACTGATGCTTGGGGACTGAAAGTCAACAATGTGGAGCTCAAGGATGTTTTTCTACCGGACAACATGGAGAGAACAATAGCAAAGCAAGCCGAGGCGGAAAGAGAAAAGAGAGCGGTAATCATCAATTCTGAAGGAGAGCTTGCTGCGGCAGAAAATATGGCAAGAGCGGCGGAGAAACTCTCAGCGGTACCGGGCGCTCTGCACTTGAGAACACTGCAATCCATTAATGATATTTCATCCGATCAGTCAAACACTATAGTTTTTACCGTACCGCTTGAAATTGTTAAAGCCCTAAGCGGTTTTAAAAAGGACCAATAGAGGCATTACAAAAAAACACCGCAGAAGCGGTGTTTTTTTGTAGACTATTTAAGCGATTCTATTCTTACTTTGAAATGCGGCTGACGATGCCCGTATTTTTTATAATATCTACTTTTCTGTTTGTATTTTATTACGTCAACAGTTTTGTCCCTGTATGCCTCTTCAAAAATACCATTGACTTTCGCGCCCGAGATGTAGGGGGTGCCGATAGTCGCGTCTTGTCCGTCATCAACCAGTAGAACTTTATCAAATACAATCAGATCACCCTTTTTAAATTCACCGGGAATTTTTTCTATATTTATGATGTCACCCGGAGACACGACATATTGCTTGCCTCCCGTTAGAATTACCGCCAATTCCCCGCCATTATTTTTTTCTTTTTTGCTTGCCATTGTTTTAAAGCGGATCGCTATAATACTCAATATTCTACATATTCATCTCCAAATTGCAAGACCCGACTCAAGATTGCTCTCTTTCGGGTTTTTCCAAAGCAATAACATCAACGCCGACGGCAGTCCCCGCGATACGTGTTACGTCCTTGTCAATTTTCTTAAATTCTTTTCCGGCGCTGTTATAATGGCCAACTGTGGTAGAAAGCGAATTGCCTAGCTTGGCATAATAATCTTCATAGCTTTTCAGATGCCGGCTCAATTCACCTACTCTTTTAATAATGTCTTTAGCAGTCTCTTCTATTTCAAGAGCTCTAAGGCCCTGTAAAACAGTCTGCAAATAAGCCAGGAACGAGGTAGGCGAAACAATTATGACTTTGTATTTTCCGGCGGCCCTCTGAATCAAATTTTCCGAATCCTCACCCAAAGTCCCGATCTTGTTGATCAATAGATCATAATATATTGCCTCATGCGGAATAAACATGAAAGCAAATTCGGTGGTGCGGAGCGCCGGCTGAATATACTTTGCCGTTTCCTGAATTCGTTGTTTCAAATCATTCACAAACACCTTCTCCAGCCGATCTTTCTCCGAGGGGCTTTTCGCCTCCACAAGGCGATTATAATTTTCCAGTGAAAACTTGGAATCTACCGGAATAATCTTATCTTTGACAAAAACGGCCGCATCCACGATATCGGTGTCGGTCATCTTGTACTGCATTTCATAACTGCCGGGCGGTAAGGTATTTTTAAGAAGCGTTTCCAGATAATATTCGCCTAGGACTCCTCTCTGTTTTGGATTTTTAAGAACGTCTTGAAGAGACTGGAGCTGATCAGCGAAAGAGATAACTTGTTTGTTCGTCTCGTCCAATTTGGTCAGACCCAACGTAACATCCCGAATAAGCTTCGCGGATTCGCTGAACTGCGCGCGAACAGACTCGTTCATCTGTTTTGAACTTTCGTTCATCCTCATGTCAACCGTCTTTCCCAAATCACCGATCTTTGAATCAACTATTCTATTCAGCTCATTCAGCTGATTGAGAAGCAATGTCATGCCCTGTCCTTCTTCTTTCGCGTTTCCTCTTTTTCCCTTAAATATGAAATATGCCAAAATTCCGTTTGAAATAATCAATATAAGCAAAATCACAATAAAAAGAGTAAGTCCCGTGTCCATGTTTCAAATTATAACAAAATACTTGAATATGATAAAATTGTATAATACCTCGGAGCAAACCCCGAGGCGTTTAAACTTAAGGAAAAATTATGTCACTACACAACAAAATTAAAACGGAGATCAAACAAGCAATGCTTACGAAAGACCGTACGAAGCTTGAAGTTACGAGAGGATTGGTGGCGGCGTTTACAAACGAGCTCGTCGCCAAAAAAAGAATGCCTCAGGATGAGCTTTCCGACGATGAAGCGATGGAAGTGATCAAGAGATCCATTAAGCAAAGAAAAGAATCCATCCGGCAGTTTGAAGCTGGCGCGAGACAAGATCTGGTTCTGAGTGAAAAGCAAGAGCTGAATATTCTGGAAACATATTTGCCTGAAATGATGAGCAGTGACGAGATAAGAAGAATCGCCGAACAGAAGAAAAACGAGCTGAATATGACTGACAAGTCCAAGATTGGCCAGCTCATAGGCGCGGTGATGAAGGAAACCAAAGGCAGAGCTGACGGAAACGATGTGAAAAAAATTATAGAAACGCTTTTTTGACTTTTTTTAGTGACTTTCCTAACTTCATGAAGCGTATTTACTTTCTCACATAATCGGTTAATATGATTTTGGTAGCACAACAAACTCAAAATTCATTCATTATGGGAAAAACACTCCGCGAAGTTGACGATAATGGCAATAAGGCAAACGAAGGCATTGTGAGCTCGGCCACCGGATTCGGTAGAGCTAAGACCATGATTCCGTCCTCCTCAGGCGGAAGGCAGTTGATTACAACGCCCTCTGGCAGGATGGCCATGCGTAAAGCAAAGTCTCCGCCGACAACTATCAAGACACGCCCCGAAAGGCTTTTTGTCGGTCAGTCAACCCGTTGACATCACACGGAACCCGCCCGGCCAATTGAACATTTGGCCGGGTTTTTCATTTTCTACGAGTTTCAGTCTGCAATTTAATCTTTACGAGCGGCACCGCAGGGCGTTCCCCCTCTTCCCCTCTTTAGAGGGGAAGTGCCGAGTCCTCGAGGCGATGGGGTGTTCCCCATTCGTATAATTAGTATGCATTAGTAGCGTGTCCCGCCGTAGCTTATTAGCGAAGGGGGATATTAGCACCACGCCCCCATTCGTGTGCGCTTTTTGTTATGTTGTATCCACAATAAACCGCCATGGTTTTTTAGACCAGACAGGTCCGGCATACTCTACGCCTATTCTTGATGTTTTTAATATTGATTTTTTATCTATCTTCACTCCCCTATCTTCAAACCAATACCCAGATTTCGCGGATGCCTCTTTACCGTTTAAATTTTTACTTATCTCAAGCGATTTGGTTACTCTACCCGGCCCTACTATTCCCTCCAGAGCGCGTATGAGCACCGCGGAAGGATGTCCTTTGGAAGAAGTTACGATATTCAGCATATAATGCATTCCGTAGCACAGATAAATGTAAAAATGCGCCGGCTCCCCATACAATGTTTCTGTTCTTATGGTTCGACCTTTTGACGCGTGGCAAGCCAAATCTTCTTCACCGCTATAAGCTTCAGTCTCCGTTATCATGTAAGCAATCCCTTTTCCGGCGTGTTTTCTCACTAGGAATTTTCCCAGAAGTTTTTCCGCAACAATAACCGGACTTTTTCCAAAAAAGCTCACCGCCAATTTTTTCACTTTTTTCCTGCCTTCTTCTTTGTTCACGATAAATTTCCTTATCTATTTGATTTGTAAACAATAACCTTAGAGCCTGTTCATAATCTAACCGCAAATTAATAAATGGCAATAACGCTTGCCTGCCATTAGATTATGAACAGGCTCTAAGCATATATCTTTTCCTAACAACTAATAGCCAACAGCTAAAAGCTATCTATATGGTTGTGCATATTTTTTATTCTTATATAATTATAAGCAATGATAAGCAAATAATTAATAGTTTAATTTATTTTATGGACAACGAAACACAAGACGCGGTAATTACCAACAAAAAAAAGTTCGGCGCGAAACCGATAATCTATATTTTGATTATAGTGATTATCGTGGCAGTCGGCCTATACTTCAGCCGTGGAATGATAGCCGCCACCGTTGATGGCAGTCCGATAACCAAATCCACTCTGAACAAAAAGCTGGAAAAACAATTCGGCAAAGAAGTTTTGGACGCTCTCATTATTGAGAAGCTGGTGGAAAAAGCGGCGGAGGAGAAAAATATCACTGTCAACGATGAAGATGTCAATACTGAAATTCAAAATATTGAAAATCAGCTGGCCGCGCAGGACACAACATTGGAGCAAGCCCTGCAGACGCAAGGATTGACTGTCAAAGATTTGAAAGACCAGATCATTCTTCAAAAAAAGCTTGAATTATTGTTGGCAGGTGAAATCAATGTTACGGACGATGAAGTAAATAAATTTATTACCGACAACAATCTTACGATTCCTGCGGAAAATCCGGATGCATTTATCGCCCAAGTGCGCCAGCAGTTGAATCAGCAGAAAATCAACACGAGAGCGCAAGATTGGATCAATGAGCAAAAAAGCAGCGCCAAGATCAAGTATTACACTGAATTTTAATCTCAGAATCACGCAAAACCAGCTCCGATTTACCGGAGCTGGTTTTTTCGCATCTTTTCACGCGAACGAAATGGACGCGATTAAATTATGAAAAAAAGAGTGACTATTTGACCACCTACATCAGCAGCCACGCGAAGGAGAGTCAGGGAATGAATCAGCGCGGGCTTCGGCATTCTGTTTTGAAAAAAAGCGGCTATTTAATTGTTAACCGGCTTCTTTTTAATTTCTGATAATTGCTTTAGATCTTCAATATCAATATCAGCAAGCTATCTATTAACTCCGTAAATCCGCGCGACAAAACCGCCAGAAATTTTATAGACAATTGTATTTCTTTCAAGAATGCCTATAATCCACAAAAATGCTTTCTTGGTGTCTCTCATAAATTATTTTATTTTTTTAAGAGAATCGGCTATTTCATCAAATCTGTCTTTGTCGTCCAATCTTTGGCTAACCTCCTCAAATGTCAGCCAGAGTCCACCTTTACCTTCCAATACATCAAATTTTTCTCGTTCTGTATGATACGAAAACATATATCTAATATTCTTACACTCGTTCCACATGGTTATAGAGGTTCCAAAATATTTTAATTCATCTGCGCGGACATCAATTTGTAATTCTTCTTTCGTCTCGCGAATCACGGCTTGCGTCGGTGTTTCTCCCTCCTCAATTTCACCGCCAAAAAAACCCCAATCCGGCTTTTTATATCCGCGCCTATCTTGAATCAGAATTTGATGTTTTGAATTGATGGGAACAATAAGAGCTTTGCGGTTATCGAAGCGAACGATTATCTCTAGCAACTCGGGAAATTCCTCCGTTCCCATATCAATGAACGTGTAATGTCCACATCCTTTCAATTCAATAATCGTTCCGCCCAAGGATTGGTGAAGAATTTTCAAGCTTTCTTTTCCTTCATCCTCCTCGTCATCAGCGGTAAACATTACAATTTCGCCAATACGCGATTTTATCTCCTCATCTACCGGGTAAGTGTAAAACTCCTTTCTAAACTCATCGTCCTTGTCAGGAATTTTCCACGGAGCGACTAGGATAAGTTTGAAAATTTTCCTCCCTGTTTCGCCAAGCCAACGAACCAAAAAAGCAGAGCCGCAACTATGTCCGATCAAGATCGTGTTTTCATTAACTTCATATTTTTCGAATTCTGCCTTGAATTTTCGGTAGTTTGGCTCCCATGGATCGGGCATGAGTGGTGTTTCCGTTTCTACTCCTAGCAGAATAAGATTTCGCTTGAGCCAAGGAATCCAGTGCTTATCATAAGTCCTTGATTCAGGATTCATTGCCTTTTCAACGTCCGAGGGACAGCCATGGATTATTATGCATTTTGTCTTTTTATTATCCATATCATCCTTTTGGCTAAAATTGTGTAAATTTTAAGAACGGCACCCCAGGGCGTTCCTCATTCGCAATATTTTGTAATTTGTCATTTGGTGCTTGGTGCTTTTTTCATGTGCTCTTTTCGTTAAGCAGTATCTACTATAATTTGAAATCCGTGTTTTTTTATTTCTAAGGTGGCAAAAAATTCGGACTTAATTTTTGAGAATACAAGTAGCAACAACCTCAACTTTCAATATTGTGGTGTTTGTTTGAAAAAGTTAGAACCCATTTCGAGCAGAACCCCCACGAATGAGGATGCCCCGCCACCACCTCGCTCCACTCGGCGA